>JAGRNE010000239.1 GCA_020440915.1 Leptospiraceae bacterium
CTCTTTGCATCGGGTCCGATTTACAATGGGTGTGGTCTTGCAGGTAGAATCGCCGGGCGGGAGCATTCGGTTCGCTTTGAGAATGGATCGTGCAGGCGAACTCGTGGAGCTCATTCTTTCGAAGACACCGAATCTAGAAGTTTTGGACCTTGGCTCCTATCCAGAGAAGAAGGATCTCTGGAAAAAGCAGCCGGACTGGGATATTATCAACGGGGCCATCGCGCGAGCAGAAGAGAATCGGAGGAGAAAGGAACAGGATCAGCAATCATGAAAAAGAATCAGATGAACCAAGTGAAATTCCCCAAAGATGCCGCCGGCAATGACATGCAGCTTGGCGAATTCTAATCGAACACAGTGCAGGTTCGTGCCACGAACTTTGAAGTGGAGATTCGACATTTGCTCGTGGATTCAGATGGGTTGGTGAAGGCGCTGGGCACGGATGCCCGAGTGTCCCGGAGCGCAGGAGGCGCGAGAGGGACCGGAATGAATATTCGCATGAGTCCGGAAGCGGCAGCCGGCCTGGCTGCGATTTTGAATCGGCAGATGAGCGAGATGCAGCAGGGGACCGGGCAGGGCTGAATACGGTTTCGCTTGAGAGATTGAGAAGACCTGCGCGCCAGCGGGCGACAGCGCGAAGAGGGGCCCCGTCCGCGGGGAGTCGCTCGCGCCAAGCACGCGTTCCCGCGGAGCGGGAGGCGCCCCCGAGCAATTCCTACACAGCCAGCGTAACTCCCAGTCTACAAAGCTTCACAAGCATGGTGGGTGGGGCGTTGAGTGCTGGATGGAGTGCGAACGAGAGGGCTGCAAAGGCACAAATGAGTCAGGCAAAACTGAAGGCTGCCATTGAGAAGGCAGCCGAGCGAAGCAGCCAGGATGGGGCGAAGCGGGAGTTACTTCTTGAGATCTTGATTGGACTTGGTGGTGCCGGGCGTCGAAAGGCAGAAGAGATTCTGGACCGTATGGAAGGGGATTTTGGCCAGAATCTGGTGGATCAGCTGCGGAAGCAGCGGAACATCAAGGGTCGTAGCGCAGATATCATTGCTCTGCTTGTATCAGGGAAGGCTTCGGAGGCGGGCATAGGTGGAACCGAGCGAGATGCCAACAAAATGGCCCGTAGGCTTCTGGCGGAAGGGTACAGTGAAGGCGAAGTTCTGAGCAGAGTGTCAAAGAAATTTGGAGTGAATCTGTTCGAGATGGGAACCGCCGGCCACACTGCTGCGATGCGGGCTGCTGAGCAAGACTGGCATGACAGCCTCAACCAGAACTCGTGGGAGAACGACGGCGGCACCACAACAATGTATTTGCCGATGCAACTGGGTGATCAGAAGACAGGTTTCCAGTTTAAGGTCCTGCGCACGGTACCCAACTTTCTGGTTCCAGAAGAGATGGAGTCCGGTGCACCTCCGACTCTTGGAGAGGAGATCCTGAACACAGATTGGAAACTTGCCGAGAAGCATCAAAAGATGGATCAAATGGCTGGGACCGGTCAATTGCCAAAACCGGGCACCACTGTGTACTATCCGTCCGGCGAGGAAGGAAAGGTAACGTTCAGCTACAATGGTCGAGTGGAAATCCAGACCAGGCGTGGCATTGTGAGCTTTCCTCTGGAGGGGAAGAATCCGGCAAAGCAGTTCTGGGATCGCTTTCGAAATCCTGAGACAGAAAGGTCCATTGTACAGAATCGCATGAAGAATGTGCGGGATTTCTGGGAAGGGGGGCACTATACCCAGAAAGGAATGATGCTGGCGCAGCAAACCGCCCGGGACGTCTCCAATACTCTGGAAACATGGGGTCACAATATGGCCGAGAATCCTTTCGAGGCGAGTCTGTCCACTCTGAGCGGGGCACTGCAGTTTGGCTTCGATGATTCCGGGGGGCTCATGGCGATTTCTCCTGCCCTCTATTTTTCGAATAAGGTGTCTCAGTTCATGGATGGAAAGTCTCTGGTAAACCGGGGGCTGGACACTGCTTTTCTGGACACAGGGCTGGTATCTGATCGTAGTATCTATCGTAATGGGCAGACCGTGGGATACAATACTGCTCTGGTAGGAACGCTAATCGCGTCCGCGTTTGTTGAAGGACCGGCTGTAGCGTTGAACGGTAAGAAAGCTCTCCGATCCGGGAACCTCATTAGCCGGATGTATAGGGGTCTTGGTGGCAACAAGGCTCTGGCCATGGGAGCTCTGGAAGGAACAAAGTCGGTCCTGATTGAGCAGATTGTCCGAAAGGATCTTCCATTGTTCAGTCTGGAGAGTCTGATTACGTTCGGAGGTGGTTTTGTTGCGGGTGCCTGGAATACTGGGACACAGAATCCGCTTAGAGCGGGCCTCCAATCAGCCTTTGTTAATTTGGGGACGCAAGGCATAAACACAGCAATGAACGATGGCTATCGTGTACAGCCCTGGCAGGCCCTTACGACCGGGATTCTGAGCGGCTTTGGTACCGGGACTAACTTTGCTCTTGAGCGAGCTCTCTTGCACGGATCTGGGTTGGGTCGTCCCGCCGCGGAGTCCAGCGCATTCGTCTTGAACAGTCTCTATTTATTTCCGGCGGAAATTTTGCACGCTGATTATTGGAGTCAGGAATGAGGGAGAATATTACGTTTGCAACGGGACCGGCCGGGGGCGTCTGGCGACTCGGCAGGGTAGTCTTCGCATATCTAGGGACATTGGCCCTCTCTGGTCTTTTTCTGATAAGACCCGAGATCATTGAATTTGAGTCATTTTCGAGAAGGGTGCTCCTATGGTGCTTGTTCATCATGTACCTGGTTTCCTCCGGGTTCTCTATTCGAGCAGAGGTATTCGAATTTTTGCATGCCAGTATCAGAGTTGAGCTATCGCCTAATCATCTAACGACCTTTGGTTTATTTGGGAAGCAATTTACCCTGGCCTGGGAGGATGTCATCTTGATTCGTCCATCAGAAAAGTTCATGCTATCGTGGGAAAAAGTACATCTGATCATAGAGGATAAGTACGGAAAGCAGGTGGTCCTGAGCCACAACATTGAGCCTCTGGGCGAATGCATAAAGGCAATCGAAGCCAGGTGTCCAAATCTCGAGAGTGTGGACTACGGTGGACTGGACAAGACTGCGTTATGGACGGAGAGAAATAAGCTCTGATTCCTTGCAGACAGGAGAAAGGGCAGAACCGCGAAGTGGCCGGGATCCTTATGGGCTTTGCGCTCAGAGATGAAGAACGCGCTAGAATCCTGAAGGCGCTGGGATACCGGGACACGAAAGATGTAATCGATATGTTTCGGAAGTTGCGAAACATCCAGGGCCGATCCGGAGATGTCCTGGGCGCCCTTGTGACCGGCCTGGCGGTGATGCAGGGACGCAAAGGGATTGGCCCGAAAGCCAGTGAACGATTGGACGAATTGCTGCAATCCGGCGCCTCGGAAGAGGATGCGATGCTGCAGGTTATAGGCGAGATGGGCCTGAGTCTGGAAGGCATGGGTAGCCCCGAGCATATGCGTGCGATTGGCATCGCAGAAAAGGACTGGGGAGACAGGATAGCGGAGCATCAAGCGGAATTGAGGCGGGGTAATATGAACCAGGTCCAGCGGGATCTGGAAATGTCCCGAGGTTCGGGCTACAATATGAGCCACGTATCGGGTAGCGACGTTATCATGATTGATGGTGAAATCGTTGCGGCCTCAGATTCGAAGAGCTATGGGATGTGGCAGGCAAAGCAGAGTCTACCGGAGATGTTTCGCGGCCCGGACTTTACTTTCGATGATCAGGGCCGTCTTGTGCATTCCTCCTGGGCGACCGGAATACTGGCCAACGAACATGACCCTTCCAGCGAAACAGTGAATCGTAGGCGGGCCAGGGATGCTTACGAGGACTGGGATCTAGAGCGGATCGATATCCAGAGGAGATATGAAGCTCTGGAAAAGCAGGGTTTGACCATAGATAAGTGGGGTAATCGGCGACGTTCGTTAGCTTCCGCCCTGAGTCAATTGCCGGAGAGAACGCTACTGAAGGGACAGATGATTCTTATGGACACCTCCGGATACGCCAAGGAGCTGGTTCGCGGAGTTCATGGCTGGTTTTCCGACGATGTATCGGAGCAATCCTATTATGATGGGGTCCACAGGCGGCATGCTGAAGATTACGACAGCATGCTGACCACCGCTTTGTTCTTCAGTTCCTTCGCAACCGCAGGGCGTGCATCTCCAGTGATACAGGGAAGCACTAGCCGCGTTCGTCAGGCGATCAAAAAGGTGCCTCAATTTGGGCGGCTTGCGAAGCGCAGAAGTCTTGCAGGTCTGAAAAGGCTTTCGCCGGCGACGCACCGGCTGGTCACAAATACACGGCTTGCTCGTAGATTCATAGGGCAAAAATACTACCAATTCCCCAAGCTTGCCACTAGCCTGAACGCAACAGGGAGCGGATTTGCCAGCGCCTTCAACGAAGGTATAGGGAATCCGAATTCTACATTCGAAAGCGTAGTGCGAGCAGGTACAATCGGTGCCATTTCCGGAGCGATGGGGACGGGGATTTCGCATATGTATGGCGAAAGCATTGGAAGAGCTGCCGTTGCGACGGGAGTCGCTAACGTGTTCCTACAGCTTGGAAATCATGCACAGCAGCACGGCTTAGATGGGCTGGAATGGAAGCATTTCCGGGATGCTGGTCTAGATGGCCTGATTTCTGCAGGGGCGGGATATGTATTCAGCAAGGCAGGCCTGCCCCTACAGGGAGGGGAATTGGAGCGGATTCCAGATGCCGCCCAGTTCTTCATTGTGGATTGGTTTGGTGGCTACGTGAGGAAACGATTAGTGAGGGGCTATTGATGATAAGTGATCGAGAATTCAAAATCCGGGTCTATTCATTAAGGTGGCTTCTTTTTCCTGCGGCTATCCTGCTCGCACTGGGTACCACGATTGCCCTTCTCTTTGGATTACACAGATTCTGGCGTCCGGAACTGGAAAGATTCTTAATATTCGCCATCTGGTTTGGCTTCACATTCTTTTCTTGGCAGCCCTTTTATGCGATGTGGTTTTCGGCCACAAGAGTGCGTCTCCTCGATACCGAGCTTGAGGTCGAGAATGGTTACTGGGTTACAAGGAGGTATCCCTACTCGGAAATTGTGCGACTTCGTGGAAGGCACCGGTTTGGACGCAATCATTTCGACGTTTACACCTCGGATAGCCCCAATAAGCGCGCCTTTGAACTGCATCCGAATATTTACAAATTTGGACGAATGATTGAAAACCTGGTTCCACGATTGCCCGATCTTGTTGAATTCTCGAACCTAACAGAGATCTCAGGAATGAAA
>JAGRNE010000023.1 GCA_020440915.1 Leptospiraceae bacterium
GAATGCAGCTTCGTTCCGAAATGGAAACACTGAAAGAAGAAGCCGGACTATCCAGAACCGTATTTGCTCGTTAGAGCTCTTGCATTGATTCGGCTGAAATGGGACGGCCAGCGCAAGCTGGCCTCTCTTTTTAGTCTATATGATTCTGCAACAAATACCGCTTCAGGATTTCTGCTTTCTTACCGGTGAAGCGATAGGCTTCTTTCTTTCGAAATACAACCAGCACGTCGCCGTTTTCCTCTAATTGCACTCTTCTTGCGCGCTTGATGTTAAGATAGGTATCTTCCAGCTTCAAAAACTTCATGGGCCCATCCATATTTTGAGTTGTTTTCGGGGCAGGCTATGCACGTATTATAGAATGGCAATTCAAATCCCGGTGAAACTATGATTCGCAGCATATTGATTGTACTGATTCTTTTTTCTGCTATTTCTGCAGGCATTATGCTCTGTCCCATGCCAGTGGGCTGGCGTTTCCTTGCCTGCGTTTTGCTATTTGCCTTTCTTGTTGGCTTTCACAGTTTTCGCAATCGGCATCGCTGGCCGGAGCTCTGGTCCATGTGGTACTTTTCCACGATGGTGAGCCTATTTCAGGTACTGCCGGACTGGTTTCTTTCCCGGGTTCTGGGGGTGCTTGTTTTTCCCGCCGATGGTCTTTTTAAGATTGGATCGGTGAGCGCCTATATGGCGGGTCTATGGGCCATACCTTTTTTTCTGGTCCTACTTTCTGTTCGCCTCTACGAATCATCCACCTCTCACCTGGAATGGCCCGGTAAGTCCATCGCATGGTCATCGGCGGGGCTGGCCAGTCTTGTAGCCCTGGTCATTTTCGGAGGTTCGGAGGCAACTCTGTGGATTCTGGGTTCCTGGTATGCACAGAGCGTTTCCATGATTGGTCACGTAGCCCTCTATGTGTTGATACCGGAGTTTCTACTCGGCGGCTATCTTTATCTGGCTTACGTCTGGAGTCGGAAAAAGAGCGTCCCGATTCAGATCCTTTACGCTGTTCATGTAAGTCTGCTATATACCGGAGCGCTTGCTCTTTCCTATTTGTTCTTCGAAAAGGTCGCTTGACTGCCACCGCCAATACCACGCTCTTTCTTTATGGACTGGACAGGAAAGAAGATTCTACTTACGGGCGCAACCGGCGGATTCGGTTCCCGATTGGCCAGGCAACTTTCGACCCGCGGCGCATCTCTCTTTCTTGTGGATCTCAAGATACAGCCGGAATTTCTAAAAGAGATCCAGTCACTATCCAACGGCGATGTACAATCGCTAAACTGTGATCTTTCCAACGAAGCGGGCTGCAAGAAGCTGGTTTCCTCCATCAAGCGAAAGTGGAAGGACCTTGATATGATTATCCACAATGCAGGCATCGCCCGCACCGGCGCTTTTCATCATGTTCCCCTGGATGAAACGGAGAAGGTGCTTTCCGTGAATCTCCTGGCCCCGATTCGGATCAGCCACGGTTTGCACGAAAGCATTCGAAACCATGGAATGATCGTTCATATCTCTTCTGTTGCCGGTCTGTTGTCTCCGGCAGGATTGGCTTCTTACGCCGTTACCAAATGGGGGATTCGCTCTCTGGGCGACGTACTGGATCAGGAGCTGGTGAATCGAAACATTCGAGTTCTAAATATTCATCCTTTCTTTACCAGAACTGCAATCCTGGATTCCCCCACCTATGGACCGGGAAGCGCCGCAGCAATACCTTCATGGCTTATTGACGATCCGGACAGAGTGGTGGCGGGCATGATTCGGGCCATGGAGCGGAGAAAGCGTCGATACTTACCAGGTCTTATGGCCAGGATGTCCTATTTTGGTTCCCGATTCATGCCCGATGTAATCCACTATTTGAGCCGACGACAGGTGGCCTCGGGAAAACATCCCATTGCCCGCCACAACTAAACTGTCACACCCTCGGTAGAGAATGCTATTGTGTCCATCCAGCTCTACATTGCCGGCTCTCTGGATCTGCTTCTGGATCGCCTCATGGAGGAAGTCTATGAGGAGGATCCCTTTCAGGCCCCCGAAATCATTGTACCGAACCGAAATCTCCGCCGCTGGCTGCAAATGGGCATTGCCCGGCGATACGGCGTAGCGGCGCATCTAAATTTTCAATTTCTGGAAACCGGGCTTTCTCGAATTTTGAGCGAGGCGGCGCCGGAATGTGAACTGGCCAGTCCTTCGTTGCAGCAATGGGCTCTTCTAAGGGCCCTGCAAAAGGAAACCCTGAACCCTCTGGACCATTACCGCAGGGCCTCGTATCTTCATTACCTCTTTCGAGATTATGAGTACCATCGAAACAATCTGGTACATGGCTGGCACCGGGAGGTGGACAGCTCGCTGGCCGAAGAAATGGGGCCGGACATCTTTAATCTGGAAGCCCGCCACAGTCTTTCGCTCAGCGACGATGAAAATCTCCAGGAACAGAAAGGAATCTACTGCTCCATGCTTTCCCTTCTGCATGGCAACGGACTGCGAACCCTCACCGAGCTTGCCGGCGCCGCCCTGCGCTCCGGCAACTTCATGCAGCGTCCTCTGTACATTTTCGGGCTGTCTCGGATGTCCCGTCTCCATCTCTCCCTGATGTTTCGCCTTTCGCTGTATTTTCCGGTGAACATATATCTGTTCGATGTCTTTGGCGACGCTCTGGGCGGAGGCCCCAACTGGCAGAATGTACATCCTCCTTTGTTCCACGAGAGCCTGGAGGACAATACGCTACTGGTGGGGAAAGGAAAGTCCGAAGAAGAATACGGATTTCAGAGGGACGGTCTGGAACTTCTTTATCTTCTTCGCCTGGGACAGGAATTTCTGGAGGGTCAGGGTCATACACTTGACTGGAATGTCCATTCTCGGGGATCGGGCATCCTTCCGTGGCTCAAAGAAAAACAGAAAAAGGAGCCGGTGGTAACGCTGCTGGAAACTCCCGGCATGCGCCAGGAAGTGGAGTCCATTCATGACGATATCCTGTTGAAGCTTTCAGCCGACCCTGGCCTGCAACCAGGGGATTTCGCCATTCTTGTTCCTTCCATGCAGCGATACCGGGCCCACTTTGAGTACGTTTTTCGCGGAAGGGATCAACTGCCCTTCAATCTTACCGATTTCTCGGCCCGGGAAACCAGTCGTCTGGGAGATGTTATTCGTACTCTACTAAGATTCGAGCGTCCTCTGGATAGAAGGACAGTCTTTCATCTACTCTCCAATCCGGTCATTCGGGAGAAATGGCGGCTGCAACCGGAAGACTATGCTGAGCTCCTACAGAAGGCGGATGAACTAAACATATTTCGCGGCTCCGGCGATAGCGCCTTTGTAGTGCACACCTGGAAGCATGGACTTCGCAGGCTCCGACTGGCCGAAGTGATGGTGGGACAGCAAACATTTCACGGCTATTTGCCGGCGGCGTCCGGTATTCGTCGACCGGAGCTGTATGCGCTGCTATCGGATTTTGTGGAACATCTGGAGCAGTTTCGTCACAAATTTCAGAACTCCGGAAAGCCCTTCCTGGCGTTACGACAGATGATGGATAGCATATTGACTGTGGATGGTTCGCGTCAGGAATCGGGTATATATCTTTCCATTCTGCAGGCCATCCAGTCCGGGGAGGAGCACTGTCGTCGCCTCGGAATAAACCCTGATCCCGTGCTTGTTCGAGAATGGATTCTGGAATCCATGAAAGAAGTGAGCGGAGGCATAGGGGAGTATTTGATCCAGGGAGTAACCATATCGGCTTTGCAGCCCATGCGTCCCATTCCCTTTCGTCACCTTTACATTGCCGGGCTCAAAGAAGGAGATTTTCCCGGATTTCCCCTGGCCCATCCAGAGGATCTTCGCAGGCAGTATCGGTTGCCCGGGGATTCCTCGCTACCGGACGGCAACCGTTTCCTCTTTCTGGAAGCCCTGGCCAGTTTTCAGGATACATTAACGCTAAGCTATGTCAGTCGGGATCTGGCACGGGACGATGAGTTTCAACCGTCTTCGGTCATCCTTGAATTGCAGGAATTGCTGGATTTGAACGCTGCCCGTCATTCAGTACCCACGACCTGGCTTTCCCGGCGATACGCTTCGGGCCAGGTGCTGGATCCTCTCCATAGACGGGTACTTGAGGAACGCTGGCAGGAAAGTCCCAGAAGGGGTAATTGCCTGTCCGAAACCGAAGGGCAGGAAATACTCCAGAAAACCTCCTACCGGGCGCATCAGATCGCACGATTGTTTCGCGATCCCATGCGTGCATTTCTGGAGTTTCGCCTGAATGCCCATCCGTTAAGACAGGAAGATCTTTCCGATGTCACCGATGAGCCCTTCCGGCTCCTTCCTTCTCTGCGCTCGGAGCTACGCTACAGATTACTGGACATTCTTCCGCATTTCTGCGGCCGTCAGAACGAATTGCTGGACTTCCTGCACAATGAATACGACCGGCAAATCCTGTCCGGAGGCGCGCCGGCAGCATTCTTTGCCGATCTGGACCGAAACGAATTGGAGAACATTCTTCCGCTGGAATCCATGTCCAACGCTGAATTCCTGGAATTGGCCTCCGATGACGCTTTGCTACTCTCCTCGCAGCGAGAACAGGGACTGGATAATTTTTCTTTTGTAGGACTGCGTCCGCCCTGCATCCTGGGAGGACTTAAGTTTCACTTTACCGTTCCCTGGATCTTGCCCGAAAGTCGCCGTATCATCATTCCCTTCCAGGGAAAAGAGAAGCCCGAGGAAAGACAGAATGTATTTCTCAACATTCTATTCTACATGCTTTCCAGGGAAGAGCCACTCAGCCATGAGGTGTACTTCCTGAATTTCTCCGGAGAAGGAACCGTGGGCCGAAAGGAGTTGCATCTCTCCCTGGAGGAGATGCAGGAAATCGCATCCTTTATTCTAGACGAGCTCCAGACCTATGGTCCCTTATTATTTCCGGAGGCGATCGCAGATGCCTCCGACGAGAATGCTCTGGCGCAAATGTTGCCAGAGCTGCTCCTGGACACCTGGCAGGGCTTGCAGCAAAGCGGTCATCCTGTTCTCGGAATGGTAATGGAGAAAATGGATAGCGCCGATCTGCTTTCTCTGATGTTACCGTCCGGTAGGGAAAATCCTGAGCAATTCGAAACCCTGAACCGCAGGCTCCAGATGCGAAATCGATTGGCGGAGGTCTGGAAATGAGCCAGCCTCTGGTTTCCAGTCCCTATGATCCGGCTTTCCTGGGTAGCGGTCGACATCGCATCATCGAGGCTTCGGCCGGTACCGGTAAGACCCATTTCATCGAAGAACAGATCCTGTACTGGCTCTTGATGGGTGCCCATCTAAAAGGGGCGGCGGAACCGTGCATTCCAGAGATTCACGAAATTCTGGTTCTGACATTTACCGAGAAAGCCACCGGCGAACTGAAGATTCGCATCCGGCAACGTTTGCAGAGATTTCTGGAGGAAGGTGCAAAATCCCTTTTTATAGGACTTCCGGACAATTCCGATGAAGCCTCCATGATCCGAAGGGCGCGAAGAGCGCTGCAGCGATTCGACTCTTCGTGTATCTTTACTATCCATGGCTACTGCAATCATATAATTCGAACCATGGGACTTGCCGGCGATGCGGACTTCCGCATAGAGCAAAATCCGCAACTCCGCCAGGAGGCTATTTCCGAGATCATCCGTCGACATTTGCCGGAGCAATTGCAGGGACAACTGCCTCTGGCGCTTTCGCTGGCTGGCTTTTTTGAATACCGCAAGGGCTATTCCTGGGAAGGCTTCCAATTTGATAAGCAGCTGATGGAGCTCATGGAGCATATTCGAGAAGAAGGATTACCGCTGGATCTTAGCGAGGTGCCTTCAACGCAATTGGGAGAAAACCGGTGGTTTCCGGAAGATGCAGACGAGCAAGCTTCTTCGCAGGCAGCGGAATCTGGCGAACATGGTGTAGCGGATGGCCGCAGTCATGGCGATCTATCCGAGCGCATCCGGCGGATTCGTCAATTGCTTCTTGAAATCGAAGAGCTCCTGCTGCACTGCCTGAACCGATTGCAGGCTGTCTGGGATGATGGCTGGAACGATTTCTCCCATTTACAGAAGAACTCCAGGCTTTATGCTGAGCTTCTGGCCGTGCGCAAGCAGATCAGTTCTTTGAATCGGACAGTAAGCAATCAGTGGTTAAAGTCCATCTGGCATCTAGGACGAAATCTCAGCAATCCTTCCCGGGATGCTGCGGAATTCTGGCCCTGGTTGCAGCAGGCTGCCTGGCAAAGCCGGACGGCGCTGGCATCGAGGGGGGATCTGCCACAGAACATCATTTCCGAGGACTCCGGAATGGCCGGCTTCTGCAGGACATTGCTTCTGGCCTATGAAGAACTAGAAGCTTTGCAGTCGATGTTCTACGAAGCATTTCTAGAGCTATGTAGTCTGCAGGTGGATAGAATCGTTTCCGAATGGAAGCGAAGTAATCGTAGCCTGGAGTTTCAGGACCTGTTACGATACGTGGATCGCGAAGTAAAGGGACGCCCTTCTGTGGCGAAGAGCCTCCGGGAGAGATTTCCCTTTGCCGTAATCGATGAATTCCAGGACACCGATCCGGTACAATGGAGCATTTTTCAGAATGTGTATCTCGTGCCCGATCCTGGCGCTTCCATTACCGTAGTTGGGGATCCCAAACAATCGATCTACGGATTCAGGGGCGCCGACATCTCCGCCTATGAAATGGCACGTCGCGCAATTCAGAAAGATGGTCTGGAGGGCAGACTGAACATTAGCTTTCGAACGCATCAGCCCTTGCTGGACTGCTTTAACCGGATCTTTGCTCATCCGGTCTGGTTTGGCGACGGCTATCATTCAGTGGAGGCTGCCGGGGACGACAAACGAAAATGGAAATGGGCTCCCGGGTCGGAGCCCGGGCCTGCTCTGGAAGTTCATGACCTAAAAGACAGCGGCAATCAAATGCAAAGACTGTTCGAAACTGGACGAATCATTGCAGGGGATATTGAGAATATGGTGGGTCGTCTGAACCTTCTGGAAGGCCGGCAGGGTAGCGAAAGGACTCGTCCATTGCAGTATGAGGATATGGCCATTCTGGTTTCCAAAAATAAGGATTCCAGGCTGATTCAGCGTGTGCTTCGCCAGCGTTCCATTCCATGCAGCATTTATAAGGAAAGCGGGCTCTACACGTCTGTGCCCGCTTACGAATTGCTGGTGCTTTTGAATGCGCTGCAGGATTTCCATCGGCATTATCATCAACTTCGATTGACCAGCTATTTCCCGGCTCCTGTGGCCAGCGTTGCCCGGCTACCGGAAACAGGTTCCGAACATCCCATAGTCCAGACCGTGGATTATCTGCGCGAATTGGCTCTTGCTGGAAAATGGCCGGAGTTTTTCCGAGGTCTGCTGGAGCGCACTTTTGTACTGGAGAAACGAGAGACCGATCATATCTACGAAGACCGAATTTCGGTCACACTGCAGCTTCTGGAAGACTTCTCGGAATTCGCCATTTCCTATCGCGTAAGCCTCGAGGAGCTCATCGAATACGTTCAGAGCTCAGCCTACAGCGGCGATCCAGGGCTTATGCGCCAGAAGAGAGAGAAATCCGGCATATCCATCATGACCATCCATACGAGCAAGGGGCTACAATTCCCCGTGGTTTTCTCCGCCATGCAGTATACCCACAATAGCTCCAGACCGGAAATTCTGCGCTATCAATCTGAGCGCGGTATGCGACTGAGTCTGCAAAAAAGCGAAACAAGGATGCAGAGGCATGATGAGGAACGGCTGGCCGAAGATAGGCGTCTGGGCTACGTTGCACTTACCCGGGCCGCTTTGAAGCTAGTTGTGTATTTTGTTTCTGACGGAAAAGGAATCCATCCTTTTCAGAAGCAGGTAATGGCTCCGGTATTCCAGGACTTCTTTTCCGAGCCTTCGCCTGTTTCCATTCTAAGAAATGCCCCATCACCTGGCTTGCCCGCAGAGAAGGAAAGCGCAGAATCCGCGGCATCAGATCGTGAGTCCAGATTATTGGCGGATATACCATCACTAAGAACGAACTTCGAAAAGCGGGAGCTACATTCCTTTAGCAGTCTTCTGCGAAAAGGGGCTCCGGGCGGTCAGTCCCGCTCTCTTGAGGAAAAGCTGGGCGAATTGCTGGGTCATGGCGTAGCGGACGGAGGCCTGGAGTCTGGTGCCGGCGAAAACGAAGTTGGCCTGCCGGCAGGAATCAACTTCGGTTTGATGGTTCACTCAATTTTGGAGGAACTGGACTTCGCCTGGAAAGCCGGCCAGCCCGGGCTACAGAATCTGATTCTAAAGCATACAATGAGATACTACCCGGAGCGAACGGCTGACGCACAATTCCTTGCAGGCCTGGAAACCATGATACACAGCGCGCTTCACTGCCCGGTTCTGGAAAGCTGGTCCCTGAGCTCCATTCCGCAGAGCGATCGCCTGGCGGAAATGGAGTTTTTCGCCGCCGAAAGCGCCGAAAGCATTGCATCGCTTTCCGGAGTGGATCTTTCCTCCCTTTCCGGGGTTTTTCTCCGGGGATTTGTGGATCTGGTCTTCCGCAAAGACGAGAAATATTACATCCTGGATTGGAAGACCAATCGCATCGCCGGTGGGTATGATCGTCAGTCCATGGACGAGGAGATGCTACGACATCGATATCATATTCAGGCCAGAATCTACTTTCATGCGCTTTCGGCCTGGCTTGCTTCGCGCATGCCCGGGTTCGACGCGAACAAACATCTGGGCGGAGCTCTGTATCTTTTTGTGCGTGGGATGAATCCGGACAAACCGGGGCATGGCATCTACCATCTCTTGCCGGAGGACCTTCGCAGTGAATAGTCTTGATTTGGCCCTCAGTTTGCACCGGCAGGGATACCTGGAATCCTTTCGCCTTCAACTACTACAAGATTTTCTGGACCTGGGGGCGAGCGACAGAGGAGCTTTCTGGTGTCTTGCGGTGATGTTGGCCACTTCCTCCGGCAATCTATGTATACCAACTTATCCTCTGGGTCTTCGGCCGCTGCTGGAGTCCTCTCTGCCCGAAGAAGAGCTTGGCTTTCTGCTTCAAGAGCTGCAGGAATTCCGGGCGGAGGAATTGGGAGATCTACTGGGCACCTACACCCAGGGCGAAGTCATTCCTTTTTGTCCATTTATCTATCTGGACGGATATCTGTTTCTGCATGCCCACTTCTATTACAGACAGAAATTCCTGGAATCTGTAAAGAAAAGGAAAGGAAAGAGAAAACCTCTGGTGGAGGAGCACAGTCTGCTGCCTTCGCTCAAGGCACTGCTTCGACAGCAGAATCCGCCCACCGCCGAGCAATTGCAGGCAGTGCTTATGACCGGACTGCTGCCGCTGGTTCTTGTCACAGGAGGGCCGGGCTCAGGAAAAACCACAACCATCCTTGCAATCCTCAAAATGGCCCTCCAGGGAGGGATTGAGCCCGGCGAAATACGTATTGCGGCGCCCACGGGCCGAGCCGCCAGCCGGGTGCTGGAAAGCATTCAGGGGCGCATGGCAGATTCGGACGAGCAGGGGATCGCTGAGATTGAAAGCAGCACCATACACAGGCTCCTGGGCGCGGGATCCCGGGGTTTCTATCATGATGCCAGACTGCCCGTTCCGGCACGTCTGGTAATCGTCGATGAACTGTCCATGGTAGACGTTACCCTTATGGGTCGCCTCCTGGACGCGGTGGATCCAGAGCAGACCAGTCTGGTGCTACTCGGAGATCCAGATCAGCTGCCATCCGTTGAGGCCGGCGCCGTACTTCAGGACTTTTTGCGCATCAAGGATGAGACTTCGGAATTTCAGGAAACCCTGGATCGCATCTATGATTTATTGCGCGTGGAATTTCCCGATTTTCCAGCGCCAGCGTCAGGTCTGCCCCATGGAATGTCCGGCCCCGGCCCTGGAAACCGGGAAAGGCAGCCTGGACATACCCCTTCCTCATCGTATCCTTCGTTCAGCGTTTTTTTGCAGGGAAGCCATCGCTTTGGCGGCGAGCTCATGGACTTTGCTCGCAACCTGCGGGAAGGCTCTATTACACCGCAGTATTTGGTTCAGCGCAAGGCCTCGCTGGCATCAGGAGCGCTGAGTGGAGAGGGGCTTGGTTTCATTTCCAGCCAGGAAGTGAGTCTTACTTCGCTCTTGCTTTCCTGGATGGATCTCTGGCCGCTGGAAGACTTCTATGGAGAGGGGCTGACGCTGCAATACGCTTTCGAACATCTCAATCGTGGTAGAATCCTTTCGCCTGTGCGAAGGGGCCCTTCCGGGGTAGAATCCGTAAATCGCGCCTGCGCTCAGATAGTCATGGGCCGGCTGCATCTTCATTCATCCAGCGATTGGTTTTCCGGTATGCCTGTTATGCTGCATCGCAACGACAATTTACGCCGTCTCTATAACGGAGATACTGGCATCGTCAGCGCCGGGCCCACCGGCGATCTTCTCGCTTACTTCCCTTCAACCGAAGGCCCGGCCCGCTCCTTCCAAAGGGAAGCGCTTCCGGAGCATGAGCCCGCCTTTTGCCACACCATCCATAAGTCCCAGGGATCGGAATACGAGAGAGTGCTGGTCTTGCTTGCCGGTCTGGAAGGGCACCGTGCCAGCCTGAGTCGAGAACTGATCTACACCGCAGTGACACGGGCGCGAAAAAAATGTATTCTGTACGGCGACGAGCGGATTATCGCCGAGGCTTGCACTCACAGTCTTGTACGCGAAACCGGGCCTGGATTTGCAGGCGCCTTCTAGAGTAAAAATTGCAATTAGCCGGTATCAGTAGAGTTGCTGGCTTCGGGCCATTCGCCACAAACCATCTTCCATATTTCGCACCAGGGCCGCCGCTTCTACTGGCGGGCTGAACAAATACCCCTGGCAGCGAATGCAGCCCAGATCCCGTAATGTCTGGATCTGGGAACTTGTTTCCGTTCCTTCGGCCACCACTGTAAGTTTCATATTCTTGGCCATATCGATGATGGATTTCACAATCGCTTGATTTCTGTGGTTTTCCAGAATCCCGGAAATAAAGCTACGATCGATCTTTAGACCGGTAATGGGAAAGGTGCGAATGGCGCTGAGGGAGGAATAGCCCGTTCCGAAATCATCCAGGCTAATGCGAAGACGACGGTCCCTCAATCGATTCATCTGGGTTTCCGCCACATTCAGATCGGAAAACAGGGCCGTTTCTGTGATTTCCAATTCCAGAAATGGTTCCTCTTCTTCAAATTCGCCCAGTAACGTTCCAATCTTCTCCACCAGATGCGGGTCCCGAAACTGGGTCGGAGAAAGGTTGATGGCCAGAGGAATGGTGCGTCCGAGCCTGCTTTTCCATTCCTTCTGAATTCGCAGGATTTCCTGGAAAAGAAAATTTCCCAGATCCAGGATACTACCAAAATGTTCGGCTACGGGAATAAAGGAAGCCGGCGAAATCTCCCCCCGATCCGGGTGGTTCCATCGCATCAATGCTTCGAAGCGAAAGACTTCCTGGGTGATCACATTGAATTCGGGCTGAAAGACCAGACGGAACTGATTGTTGGCCAGGGCGCTATAGATCTCCTGGTGCATCTTCAGAGTTCTTCTGCTTTCGCGGATCATCTCCTCGGAGAACCGTAGAATTTTGCCAGGACCCAGTTGGCGAGCTCTATCCCTGGCAACCTCGGCGCTATTTAGAATCTGTTCGTAATTACCTCCATCCAGAGGAAAAAAGGCCATGCCTCCGTGGACCTCTCTTGTCCATTTCTCTTCTCCGATGACCAGGGGATTGCGGAATAGTTCTGTGACCGAATCCGCGATTTCAGCGGCCGATTCCGGATTTTCCAGGCCTTCTAGCACCACAGCAAAAAGATCGCCGTCCAATCGAAAGAGAGTGGCGGTATCCGGTATTTCCTTCACCAGGTTACGGGCCATTTGTTCCAGAAAAAGGTCGCCCCCCCGAAATCCCAGCTCTTCGTTGATTTCCTTAAAGCGAAAGATATCAAATACTATCAGACCCACCAGGGTACCGTTCTGCCTGGAGTCCTGAATCATTCGTTGAAGAACCTGGTGGAACCGCCTTCGATTGGGTAGGCCGGTTACATGGTCAAATATGCTAATTTCCTGGATCTTCTTTTCGGCGGCGCGAACGTCCGTGATATCTTCCTGCACTACGGCAAGGTGGCGAATCTGTCCTGTATCGCTTTCTATGGGAGTAACCGTCAAAAAGGCAATCCGGGAAAAACCGTTATTCGAATCGTTGCCCTCAATAATCTCTCCGGTCCAGACGCGACCGCTCAAGAGGGTTCGTCCCAGGGCCTCCTGATAGTCCCTTCCGGAAAGATACCCCACTTCGGAAACAGGTTTCTGATACAGTTCTGCGCTATCTAGCTTGCATCGTTCCTGAAACGCCCGATTGCTCCATACCATTCGCAACAGATGATCCACAACGAAGATTACATTGGCTGCAGAATCCATGGCCCGGGTAAACAGTTCCATGGTTTCCTTTTTCAGGGAGAAGCTTATGCTCATGGAGATTCGGCGGGCCACATCGTCCAGCTCGTTCAATACATCGTCCCGGAATCCCTGTTCTAGCTCGGAGTAAAGAGAGAAGACTCCAATGGACTTTCGGTCTACAATCAGCGGAAAAGAAACCGCAGACTTGAGGTTCTGATTAAACATGGCCACAGCCCAGGGCCCCATGGTCATGTCCGGATTATCGGAACGAAAAACCTGCTGATAGCGAATGGCTCTACCGGCGGGCCCATCGCCACCGGTAGATTCATCCCAGCGAATACTCAGATTTCTCAGATAGTCCTTTCGCGGGCCGGCGAATGCTGCGATTCGCACTGAAAAATCGGGTTCTGCAACTCCAATCCAGCACAGAGGAAGGCTGTAAATCTCCCGGAATCGATGGCACAGGAAATGGAAAATCTGAGATTGAGACTGCTCGTTGATGATCATTTGATCCAATTCGCGCAGTGTTTTCTGGATTCGCTCCCTGCGGTATTCCCGGGTAATATCTGTTAGTTCAAATCGAAGCCCTGCTTCTCCGGCCTTACGGGAAAAGCATCGTATCTTGAAGACCTTCTGATAAGGATTCATCCCGGACGATTCCCAGATGGAAAGTACCTCCGGCGGATTTTCGCCTTCGGCGATTTCCATTGCCATGATCTGGGATAGTTCCGGGAAAAAATCCTGAATCGGCCGTTTGAGAATTCTGGATCGCTCGATACCTGCAACCTTTACAAATCGATCGGAGACGAACTCAACTATGCCTTCGCTGCTGGTTTCAGCGATGCCAGAAGGAAGGCTTTCGATAATATTTCTTAACTTGTTTCGCGATTCCTGAATGCGGATCCGATTTCTCTCCAGGTTTCGGGCATATATAGATACGAGCAGAAAAAGAATGAGCGAGCTGATGGTAACGTAGGCCAATCCCTTGTAGGTCTGAAGCTTGACGATTAGTAGGCTATCCGGATTGCCTGTGAGGATCAATCGGTCGGTGAGAAGAATCCAGAGAACTCCCAGTACAAAATAGATGACTGGAATATAATAAAGTGTTCGCAGGTCTCGCTTCATTGTTGCCCTTTTGCGGAGGACCGATTCTTACCTGGCAAAGGTATTAGAGGAGCGATCACTAGCAAGAACAACAGAAAGCCCGCCACTGGCCATTCTGACAGTGTATCAGCCCCGGCATAGAGCAGCCAGAGGGCCACCAGAATTCCTGAAATAGCTTCTCCGGCAATCAGTCCGGAGCTGTAGAGTAGGGGATCCGATGGCCAGTGCCTCCGAAAGAAAGAAAGAATGCTACCTGCCGCTATTCTTGTGGTGGCCGCGGGTTCCAGGCTTCCATGCTGGTCGGCTGGCCCGGACCGCGTTGAATCTGAATGCACTGCCGGACCTTTCCTGATATCGCGCCATTGAAACAGTCGATGCAGTATTCCACCCAGCAGAAGCGGAGCAGATACGCTCAGGGGAAGATACATGCCGACGGCCACAGGCATAATAGGAATTCGGAATTTACCGTAGCGATTCCACAGAAAGAGCAGCGCGCCCAGCAATGCGCCCAGACCGATCATGGGAAGCGGCAACTCTGCATCGGAAAACATGCTCTGGGCCAGCGAAGCGAAAAGTGTCGCTTGAGGAGCCTTTAATAGTCCATTGTCGCCGATGCCGTAGGTTTCGTGAAGAAGTTGTAGAACAAGAGCAAACACAGGGGCGGCGACTACGATGCCAAGGATTTCCGCCCACTGTTGCCGGGCAGGATTCGCTCCAATCAAAGAGCCGGTCTTCAAATCCTGGGCAATATCGCCGGCCGTTGCGGCCGAACAGCAGATGATGCCGGCCACCAGCAGAAGGGAAAGCACCGCTTCGGCCCCCGATACAAAGGGGACGAGCAGCAGACCGGTCAGAAGTAATACGCTCAGAGTTATTCCGGATACCGGGGAATTGGAGGATCCCACCAGTCCCACCAGATAGGAGGCCACCGACACTACAGGGAGGGAAAGGACAAGTACCCAGGCAACCAGCGGTAGCGCTCCCCAGCCATTTAGATCCACCACAAGAAAGCCGGAAAGAAGTACCACAAAAGCCAGAAGAGTTATAACGATAGAGCCAGGGATGTCCTGCTCGGCAGATTCGTGGCCGGATACCGAAGAGTCGGTATCCATTTGCGAAGAATGGTCGTTGTCTGTCTGGACTGATGATGGCTCCGGGGGCTGCGAATTCCACAAATGCTCCCCCGTTTCACTTTGTCCTGTTTCCGGTAGACTGCTTTTACGGAAGAAGAGGGAGCGAAGATTTAGACTCTTTAGAGCCGAAGAAGCCAGAAGCAGGGATTCCACCGTTCCGATAATCATTGCTCCTACGCCCGCAAATCGTCCCTCTGAACTCCAGAATGCGAAGACCTGCTGCTCAATGGATGTGGCAGGATTGATGGGGCCAAACAATGGCAGAATAATGGCCCAGGTAATGAGCCCTCCCAGAAAGACCAGAAATGCTATGCGAAGACCAACTATGAAGCCAACTCCCACCAATGCGGCCGAAAAGTCCAGGCCCATGTAGGCTACGCGTCTTCCGCCAGAACCGAGGGGCACCGCAATGTGAGCTCCTGCTTTGAAAAGCAAGGAAGCCATGGCTTTGAAAATAAGGCCGGTACCCATACCCGCAAGAATGGACCAGGCCTTTCCGGGTCGATCGCCGGTGCGCAGAACTTCTGCGCAGGCATGGCCCTCGGGATAGATCAGATCCTGCTGCAATTCCGGGGAACTCTGGCCAGAAATGAACGATCTGCGGAACGGGATCAGAAAAACCACTCCCAGCAGGCCGCCGCAAAGCGCTACGGTTGTGGTGGGCCAGAACTGGAAATCGTGCCAGTTCTTTGTGATCACAAGTGCGGGGATGGTGAATATAACACCGGCCGCCAGGGATTCGCCGGCGGATGCCATGGATTGGACAATGTTGTTTTCCAGGATTGATCCTTTGCGAAGCACCTTCCGCAGCAGGAACATGGAAATGACAGCGGCGGGAATCGATGCTGAGACGGTGAGCCCTGCATAAAGACCAAGATAGGTATTGGCCGCTCCCAGAATTACAGATAGTAGCAGCCCGATCAATACCGCCCGAAAGGTGAATTCATTGCCAGCCATCAAACATAACAGATGGTATCCTTGATTCAGGGATCAAGTGAATTGTTCTTAATTTCTTCCTTTCCCGGTTTTGATTTTTTCTGTGTAACCGGTGTAGTCTCTGGATAACTGATAGTCTGGATTCAGCGCGGGATCCTGCCAGTCTTTCATTGCGGCGTATCATTCGCACATAGACATAAGCCAGGCATGGATCAAACCGGCCGTTGAGGTTAGAGCGCTTCCCGAAGGAATACTCGATGAAAGTCAAACCTGCAATATCTTTCATAAGCCACGGCGCTCCCACAATGGTTCTGGATGAATCCAGAGGACAGTTGTATCGCTCCTGGGCAGAAACGATATGGCCGGAAAAACCAGAGCTCATTCTTATTCTGTCCGCGCACTGGCAGACCAGGAATCTTGCCCTGGGTACAGTGGAGGGGGGCCAGCTCATCTATGATTTCTACGGATTTCCTTCGCAGCTTTATAGCATGGCCTATGACGCTCCCGGGGCGCCCGAAGCTCGCAATTCACTTCATTCGTTTCTGGCCGCTGCCGGGCTGGAAATATCAACCGTTGAGCGAGGGTGGGATCATGGAGTGTGGACTCCACTTCGCTGGCTCTTTCCATCCGCCAATGTTCCGGTGCTTCAGCTGAGTCTTCCGAACCTGGATGGCGCAGGACTGACTGACCTGGGCAGGCTTCTTGGCCGCTGGATACATGATCGGGGCGCCGTATGGTTCATTGGAAGCGGCGGTCTCACCCATAACCTGGGCGCCATCGATTTTTCCGAAAGCATGCCGGTTCCCAGGCAAATGCAGGAATTCGAATCTACCGTACTTCAATTTGTGGAGCGGGGCCAGTTGGCTAAGCTGAGCAATTATCGTAAGGAAGCTCCCTTTGCAGAACTAAACCACCCTACCGAGGAACATTTTCTTCCTCTGATCCCTGTTATGGCCGCGGCCATGGAGATCGGGCATACTACCGTGGCTTACCCGGTGAGCGGCTTCGAATTTGGGACTCTTTCCAGGCGTTCTATCGACTTCCGGCCCACACCGAGGACGTAGCAGACAGCTGCGCAAGATACTTTACAACATTCTCTGGAGAACGTATGAAGCTCAACCGTCGTTGCCAGGAATGATTTCTATTTTATGCTCAAAGGATTTGCGCGCTCCTGGTTCCAGAACCGGCACTTCCCATTGGCCTCGGTCCAGAAGAAAAAAAGCGTTTGTGGGAGCCGTCATCGGTTCCAGGCATACGAAATCCTGGTCTGGCGGGGAGTAGACGATGCCCACCGGGAAGTCCGATCCAAGCTGAACATCGATAGTCAGGTCCGGCCGAATCAGTCGGAGCTCGGGTCGCTCCAGATCGCAAAAGATAGTATCGAACTTCCGGTCGCCCAGAGCCATGTCCCGGTGGTCCGGCCAGCGACTTGCGACATCGATGGATTCGCCGTCCGGAAGGTAGAGATCATTGAGGCTCAGGGAGCGTTTCGCAGGAATAGACAATCGGATTTCGTTCCGGGAATATCGGCCCAGGGAAAAATAAGGATGAAAACCCGGACTTACAGGGAAGCTGCTACGATCCCGGTTTTCAATTTCAAGCATTATGTGCAGACCGTCTTCGCCTAGCTCGAATGAGAGAAACAGTCCCTGGTTAAATGGAAAGTTTGCCCGCATACCTGCATCGTTTTCCAGTCCGAATTCAAAGAGTGCTCGCGCGAATCCTCGGGAGGCGTTCAAATCCTTCAGTATCCATGAGGACGATTTTAGAATCAAGCCGTGAATGGGAAGACCGTTGCCGTCCCGGTACACGCTATCGCCTTCCAGGGTGTACTCCCGGCCCCGGTAAGGAAAGTAGTTCGCCTCCAGACGGTTGGCCCATGGATAGAGCAAAGGAATTCCAGCCAGATCTCCGCTCACGCGATAATGATTCAAATTAAAGGGAAAATGCAGCAACTCCTGACCGCGAAAGCGAAGGGAAAAGCATGTGCAGCCAATTTCCGGGCAGATTTCCGCTTCGATAGATTCATCGGGCCCGGCCAGATACACTGAAGTAAGTTCTTCTTCGCCTGGAGCTACAGCGGTCCCGGGCTGTCTGAGTTTTCTATGTTCGGCAATAAACATGAAATGCTTCTACTGCTTGGTCCTCTGTGTATCTGCCCCGGGCATGAAGCTTCGATTCAAATTACAGGAATTCCTGGATTGCTCGGAAAGACTGGCCCTGGCTATCAACTCTGAGGCCTTAGCTTCCATGTAAAGGAAAGCAGAACAATGGCCAGAAGAATACAACAGGCTATGACAGCAAGCGAAGCATGCCATCCATAGTTATCTGCAATCCAACCAAGACCTGTTCCTTGCACAGCCCGACCTGCATAGCCGAAGAGGCCAATAAAACCGGCAGCGGCGCCCACAGCCTTTTTGGAGGTGAAGTCCAGGCCGGCCACTCCTAGAAGCATCACCGGCGGATAAATGAAAAATCCGATGACTCCAAAAAAGAACAGATCCAGATAGAGATACCCCGGGGGAATGAGCCAGATGGCGATGACGGATCCTAAAATTGGAACCAGGCATAGCAAGGACACCATCCCCCTTCGTCCGCCTAATCGGTCGGATAGCCAGCCCACAAGCAAAGTGCTGAAGATTCCGGCCACCTCGAAGATAGTATTGCTATTACCTCCCTGCAGAAGCGTAGCGCCCTTTTCCTCTGCCAGATAGGTAGGGCCCCAGTCCAGCAGGCTATAGCGACCGATGTAGACAAAAAAATTGCACAAAGCAAACATCCAGAGGGCCGGATTGTTCAGTATATAATCAAAGAAGAGTTCTTTTGTTGTCAGTTCCCTTTCCGGATCGGCCACCGAGGGATGGTGGAGGATTTCTTCTTCCGGATTCGTTTCGCCGGGCGTTGACTGATTTTTCCTGGAGAAATCCAGAGAGCGATCAGGATGACTGCGAATATAGCTCTCCACCGGAGGCAGTCCCACCGACTGAGGAGTATCGCGCAATCTCCAGATCAGGTAGGCGGCGCCAATCAAAGCAATGATGCCCGGAATTATGAAGGCATTTTCCCAGCCCCAGTATTTGGTCAGATAGGCCGATAGGGCGCCGATGACTGCGCCGCCCACATTATGCGCGATATTCCAGACTCCGAAAATCGTTCCTCTTTCGCGAAGGGCAAACCAATGTCCCAGACTTCGACCGCATGGGCCCCATCCCATTCCCTGGAAGAATCCGTTCATGGACCAGAGGAAGAGATGCGCCTGGTAATCGGTGGCCATACCGAACAAGAAATTGCAGATGGCGCTTAGTATCAGGCCTGTAGCCATAAACACCCGCGGATTGCTCCGATCGGACATGCTTCCCATCAGGAACTTTCCCATACCATAGGAAATGGCAGTGGCCGTGATGATGGTTCCCAGCATGGTCTTGTCATAGCCCAGGGCTTCGCCCAGCGCTGCCTGCGCCGGGGCCAGGTTATTTCGAACAAGATAGAAGGTTGCATAACCCAGGAATGTAGACTCCAGGATCTGCCAGCGCATCCAGGGATACCTGCTTTCCACTTCAGAGGGGGATAGCTGCGGCCGGGAAGGGGCTGGAGCATAGAAACGATTGATGGCGCGCTCCAGGGCGAGAAGAGGATTCACAAACCCTTGAAAGGACATGTTCGGCCGGACTGTCAAGAAAAACCAGATGAATTGGCTTGACGCAACCATGGCCTGAAAGCCTTTTCACAGTGATCTATGGCGAAAAAGAAGCAGGAATCCGTACCTCTGGATGACATCGAACTATTGAATATTCACAATTATCCGGAGTCCTATCCCAGGTCTGTGGTAAATCAAGTGCGCAACAATCGGGTGGCGCAGAAGCGGCTTGAGGAGTTGCTGCGGGATATGCCTCAACGAGGTCGGAAACGTAGGAACGAAGCCGCCTTCCAGGTCGATGAGGAAGCTCTTCAGGATATACAGAAGCAGCAGGAACAACCCGCGCCATCGCCGGGCGGCTTTTTTCGCAGGGGAGAGAAAACTCGATGAAGGACCTGAAGATCGGTCTTCTGGGCGCGGGCACAGTAGGCGGTGGTCTCATTGAATTACTGGAGAATCGTCAACAAGCCCTGCAGAAGCGAATCGGAAGGAATCTGCGTATTGTGGCCGTGGCCGATCGCTCGTATGCTCGCAAGGCTTTTCTCCAGGGAAAGTCCTTCAAGGTTTCGGACGATGCGTCCATCGTCCTGGAAAATCCCGAGGTCGATGTCGTTGTTGAATTGATCGGAGGCCTGGATCCTTCGCGGCAATGGGTTCTTCAAGCGCTGGCAAACGGCAAGCATGTTGTGACAGCGAACAAGGCGCTTCTGGCAAACCACGGACAAGAGATCTTCGAAGAAGCCCGAAAGGCCCGAAAAGAAATCGGACTGGAAGCTGCTGTGGCCGGCGCCCTTCCGGTGATTCGCAACCTGCGCAGGGTATGGATTGGTAGCGAAATCCAGGAGATGTTTGGTATCCTTAATGGAACCTGTAATTTTATCATTACCAGAATGCAAAAAGAGGACATGCCCTATGAGCAGGCTCTGGCGATTGCTCAGGAAAAGGGATTTGCAGAAGCGGATCCAACCTTCGACGTGAGCGGCAGAGATGCAGCTCAGAAACTGGCCATACTTTCCTCCCTGGCTTTCGACCATCTTGTGCAGGAAACCGATATTCGCGTGGAGGGGATTACCGAACTCAGTCCTCTGGATCACGCTATGGCGATGCGGATGGGCCGGGTCATACGCCTCCTGGCGGTGGCGAAGAGAAAGTCAGACGGCTATCATTTGCGGGTTCATCCGGCTCTTATTGATGCAAATCATCTACTGTCCAGCGTGGAAGAAGAAAACAATGCGCTGTTTACCAATGATCCCTATTCCGGGCCAACCATGATCGTGGGTCGGGGGGCCGGGGCTCATCCCACAGCCAGCGCTGTACTCGGCGACATAGCTGCCATTGCGCGTAGCGAGGATGGCTCGCCGGAAGTCTGGCTGTCCGGCACCGAGAAGTTACAATGCGCCACGGATGCCTGGTACAGGTTCTATCTACGGTTTCGCACTCTGGATCGGGCAGGCGTTCTGGCCTCCATATCCCGGGTTCTGGCCGATCATGATATCAGCATAGCATCCATGCACCAGGAAGAGGGTAGCGAACCCGTGGATGTAGTCATTCTCACTCACGATGCCCGGGAGAGTAACCTGGCGCATGCCCTGGAGCTGATCAACAAGATGGACATCATCCGAGCGCCTACTGTGGCGCTACGCCTGGAAGAGCCCGGAAGGGACTGATGCGCTTTCGGCTGGTCCATCACTTCGGCGATGGCTTTGATCATGGCGATCTTTTCCTGGACACCGGCGAGGAGCAGATACCCACTTATGAGCTCTCTTCTTCCGCGTTGAATCGTCTTTTGTCGCTCATCGCCAGTCTGGAATCCGGCGTTGCTCTAAAAATAGGATTGGAGTCTGCACCGCATACATCTGCAGACTTCGCTGACAGTATTCTGAGAAAGCAGGACCACCGAAGGAAATACATGGAATACTCCGGTCCGGTATCCAACAACAGGGGTCAGGTGCTGACCGCTCTGGAAGGAGAGTTAAATTTTTCTTTCCCCGCAGAACAGTGGCCTGAAAAACTGTGGTTTTGGGTACAGGCCTGTGAAGATTCATCAAAAAATCATGAAAAAGGGAATATTCCCTGAGGTTTATTACAAGATTTCTCTGTATCCAGGATTATCTTCGTCCAATTCAATCAGTGGCTATCGAGGGAACATTAATGGAGCTTGAATTCCCGGAATTGAAAGTGGGCGTAGAAGAGCGCGACTTGAACGGCTCTTCCATTAGAGTTGTGCGACTGGTGGGACGAATCACCAACACTAACTCCCAGGAGTTCAACCGCAAGTTCTACAAGCTCCTGGAGAGCACCGGACAGATCATGATTTTTGATTTGTCCGATCTTGATTACATCAATTCCACCGGCGTTGCCATTTTGTTCTCCATTCACTACCGCGCCAGGGAGAACGGAGGCCGGCTAGTGATCGGCGGCATCCATAGCTTCCTGCGAAAGGTTTTTGGGTTGATGGATTTACCCCCCGAACTGAAGCTTTACCCGACTCTGGAAGAAGCGCTGGAAGCCACAGCTTCTGAAATATAAAGCTAATTCCCTGGCGGTATACATGTCTGTACCCTTTATTGAACTGAAGAGATTCGAAGACGGATTCCTGGACTCATGGAATGCGAAAATCAAGGAACTATCCGAAAACACCCGCTTCATTGGCGGGCCCGAAATTGAAAACCTGGAAGCCGCCCTTCGTCAGGAGTGCGAAGTAGGTCATGCCATCGGATGCGCCAACGGTACCGACGCTCTGCAACTTGCGCTTCGTGGAGCCGGAGTGGGTCGGGGAGACCTGGTGCTGGTTCCTGACCTTACTTTCTGGGCAACATTTGAAGCGGTGGTCAACGTGGGCGCCGACCCCATCACTGTAGATGTAGTGGAAGAAGACCTGCAGATGGATTTTGATCTTTTCTGTAAGGCCTGTAAGGAGTATAAACCGAAGGCCGCCATTCTTGTGCATCTGTACGGATGGGGTAGCGCTCGGCTCGAAGAATTTCGGGGCTTCGCCCGCGAGAATGGAATCGCATTGATTGAAGACGGCGCACAGTCCTATGGCGTAACCCGGGGCGGCAAATCGATCTACTCCGGCGCTCAGGTCTCCACAATCAGCTTCTACCCCGCGAAGGTTTTTGGAGCGGCGGGCGATGCCGGAGCGGTGCTTACATCCGACGAATCCATAGCCCATCGCGTCCGGAGCCTGGAAAATCATGGTCGAACCACCCATTACTCCTATGGCCTGGTAGGTTGGAATTCCCGGATGGATTCTTTTCAGGCCGCCTACCTGAATTTAAGCCATCCTCACCTGGGCGCTCGTCTGGAGAGTCGCCGGAAATCTGCAAATGTGTACCGGGAAAAGCTAAAAGATCTACCGCTACGCGTTGTGGATGTTCCTTCCGGTTACGTCGAAAACGGCTATCTAAATGTATTGATTGTTGATCAAGAGAAGCGACCGGCCCTGGAGGCCCATCTAAAGGAAGAGGGAATCGGCTTTGGTATTGTGTATCCGGGTCCCATGTCCGTTCAGGATGCTTCTTCGGAATATTTGAAAGGCAAAGTAGGCGGCCAGACTGCAGAAAAGATCTGTAAGAGCGTACTGAACCTGCCTCTCTTTCCTTACATGAAGGACGAAGAACTGGATGAAGTTGTAGGTGCGGTCCGCGGATTCTTCAGTTAAGAGCGGAGGCCAACCAGAGCCAGAACCATCGTCGATGAAAGAAAGAGGCGGCTGCGGTCCGAGCATTCTTCAGCTAAAGCGCCGGAAGCAAGCAACGGCGAAAAATGTTACAGCGGGATCAGGGGTGTATCCGGCGCGCCTACATTTCTCAATATCGAAAGTAGTAGATAAAGTGAAAGAATAGCGGGGCGGTGAAGGTTAGAGAATCCACCCGATCTAGAATGCCTCCGTGGCCGGGAAGTATGGTACCGCTATCTTTGACCTGAATATCCCTCTTTACAGCGGACAAAGTTACATCCCCCACAAAGCCAGAAAAGCCAATCAGAAGTCCTGCGCCCAGGGCCTCATATAGGCTTAAAGGAGTCAGAAATGGCGCCAGGAAATAGGAAAGCACTGTGGTCGTGACCAGACCGCCGAGAAATCCTTCCACGGTCTTTTTAGGGCTGACCCGTGGAGTGATGGGATGGCGGCCCAGAAGCTTTCCCCATATATACTGCGCCACATCGTTGAACTGCGTTAGCAACAGCAAAAAGAGTACCAGGCCTGGTCCACCTCCTGCAGGATTCGTTTCTGCCGGAAGAACCATAAGATAGGCCCCATGACTGATGGAAAAAACGCAGGTCATGAGTCCCCATTGAAGGGTGCCCACAGCACGTAGAAAACCACGGGTTTCGCCAATGCTCACCATAGCCAGGGGAAAGAAAAGAAATGCATAAACAGGAATGAATATTATGTACATTCCGTACCATTCCATGTAGACCCATAGATATTGTACTGGAATTACCAGGAAAGGCACCCAGAGTACTTTGCGGTCGGGCTTTCGCAATTCAATGAGTGACAGAAATTCATAAAGGGCCAGAACGCTAATCAGCGCAAAGAATACGATGCTCAGCTCTACTGTACTGAGCAGAACCGCTGCAATCAGACCTACCAGAAGCCACCAGGTGCGAATCCTCAGCTTGAGCTCGGTAAAGTCGGAATCCTTCTTGATGTGGGCCAGAGCGGCCGCCACAGCAGTGGCCAGGATGAGAGCAGCCAGAATTCCGCCAAAGGTGTATAGAACGTTCGGAGTGAGTGTATTGAAGGTCCATTTCATTCGTTTAATGCCTTTCTTGCGCGAACCAGTACCGTTAGAAGCGCGGCCAATGCAGAAAGTGCAAAGAAAATCTCTACAGCAGGCCTATCCGGCCCGCCGAATGCCAGATAGATAGCAAGAAGACTGCACCAGAAGGCCCGGTCGGATTTTCCCATGGGTCCGTCGTAGCGTCGGCTGGAGCCCGTTGCCTGAGAAAGCACTCCCATAAATTCTGTGACAATGGCCATCTTGACGAAAAGGACCACTGCCAGTGCAATCCAGGGCTCCGGCTGAAAATCTCTCATTCCGTAGATCGCAAAAGGTAGATAAAGAAATACATCAGAGAAGACATCGCCCAGTTCATTGAGAAAGCCACCCAGATGACTCTTCATTCCATGTTCCCGGGCAAGCATTCCATCAATGGCATTCAGGGCCATGCGAAGAAAAAGCAAAGCAGGCAGTCCCAGCAGTATCCACCTGTTTTGTGGAATAAATAGAAAGGCCCAGACCAGAAAGGCTCCAAATAAAAAGGAAAGGAGCATGGCAAGTATTGTGACCTGGTTTGCCGTAATTCCGATGCTTGCCAGGAATCGGCAAAAGGGTCGAAGTAGATCCTGGAACTTTGACTTCAATTGATAAATGCTTGCCACGGCTTCATCCGGGACTCAAAAAGAGGGCCGGTCAATCCAAAAATGGCGCTCTTTCCTACGAAGTCTTTGCAGTTACTCGGTACCGGCACCGATGGCTCTACCAATCGGCA
>JAGRNE010000240.1 GCA_020440915.1 Leptospiraceae bacterium
GATCTTGTCGAACTTGTAGTGGTATCGCTTGAACAGTCTTTTCAAACCGGGACCGGGGGCCACGGAGAATATGTCTTTGTTCCCCTCTTTGGGTTGAAGGGTTAGATCCTGTTTGCCCACAGCATTGAGGCGGGCAATTTTGATCCACATAGTCTTACCGTCAGAGACGATTCGGTTTCCGGCCGGACTGCTGAAATCAAAGCTCATTTTGGCCGGGGCCTGGTAATAGGCTGTTCCGGTCATGGTCTTGCCGCTTTTATTGGTAATTGTAAAATTGGCCTGATAGTTCTCGATTTTCTCGTAGGTGTCCTGCACCTTGCGGGCCACCTCCGCATGGGAGAGCCGGTCATAGGGCTCCGCCAGAAGAGAAAGGCTCAGGATTAGATATACTCCGGCCAGTTTAGCAAATCGTCTCACACTATCCCGTTCCTCCAGTTACATTGGAGGGTCAAGGTCTTTTCAGTCCCGTTTCAGGATCTCCCTTGGACGATTTCCTATGGCCGGTCCCAGATAGCCCATATGCTCCAGATTTTCGATCAAATTGGCGGCCCGGTTGTAGCCAATGCGAAGGCGCCGCTGCACATAGGATGTGGAGGTTTTTCCGCTTTCAAGGATAATCTTCCAGGCCTCGGAGAGCAGTTCAGAATCTACATCCTCGGAGGCTCCTTCCGATTCCATATCTTCGCCCGGTAGTTCCACAAAGTTTGGAGAACCGAATTTTCGCGCCTCTCGGACTATGTCCTCGATCTCTTCTTCGGAGATCATAGGCGATTGGATTCGCACCGGGGCCGCCGCAGTCGGGCTCTTGTATAACATGTCGCCTTTGCCAAGCAAACTCTCAGCGCCGTTCGAATCCAGAATTACCCTGGAATCGGTTTTCTGGGCCACCTGGAAGGCAATTCGAGCCGGGCAGTTAGCCTTTATAAGCGCTGTAATAACATCTACAGAAGGCCGCTGAGTGGCCATGATAAGATGGATGCCCACGGCTCGTGCCTTCTGTGTAAGACGAATAATGGAATCCTCCACATCTTTGGCAGAAACCATCATCAGGTCCGAGAGTTCATCGATGAGCACAACAACATAGGGCATGGGATCGTGCTCAATACGTCCTTCGCTCACCCTCTGATTAAAAGTGCGAATATCCCGGACTTTTCGCTTCGATAGAATTTGGTACCTTCGTTCCATTTCCTGCACAGCCCATTGTAGCGCTCGACTGGCCTTTCGCACGTCTGTGATTACAGGATACAGCAAATGTGGAATGCCTTCGTAGAGTTTGAGCTCCACCATTTTGGGATCCACCATCAAAAAACGCACTTCTTCCGGGCTACGATTGTACAGAATGGAGGCGATTACAGAGTTCATGTACACGGACTTTCCGGAACCGGTGGCGCCCGCCACCAGCAGGTGAGGAAGACGGGCCAGGTCCACATACAGATTGGAGCCGGCTATATCTTTGCCCAGAGCAATCCCCAGGTCCCGGTGCCGAGCGAAGAAATTCTCATCCTTTCGCGCCAGATCTCCCAGAGTTACGTTTTCTCTGACTTTGTTCGGCAACTCCACGCCAATGGTACTTTTTCCCGGAATAGGGGCTACAAGGCGGACACTGTGGGCGGCCAGGTGCATGCGAATCTCGTCCTGGATGCGAAGCAGGCGGTTGACGCGTACCCCGGGTTCCGGACGCACTTCGTATTGAGTGATCATGGGCCCGCGGGTAGCATGCACCACCGAAGCCTGAATACCGTAATCGCGCATGACCGCTTCCAGTCTTTCCTTCACGCCTTCGATTTCCCTGGCCACATCGTTTCGTTCCGGTCTTCGAGAAAACTCCAGGATGCTCAAGGGCAATTTGTAGCCGCGAATGCCTTCGATGGGCGGAACCAGGGTTTCGGATTCGGGCTCGTAGATCCGGGCCGAAATTGGCTGACCGGCAGGCCTGGGAATCTGGGCAGCAGATGCAAGGGTGCCCTCGCTGTCCGAATCGGCGATCTGCATCCGGGGCGCCGATCCGAGTTTTCCATTGTTTGAAAGCGCCTCTGCCGGCGCGGCTTTATTTGCAGATTCCTGCACGGCAACATCGATTTCGTCCTCCAGATCCCCATCATCTTGCTCGTAGGTCGCGGCTTCGTCTGGAGCAAAATCGAACGCTTCTGCGTGCTGCTCGCTTTCCCTGCCTGAAGCCGCATCCAGATCCGTTTCGCCATTATGATGGACCGGAGGGATATCCTGCTCACTTTCAAAGTCGAAGCTATCCAGAGGCCGCTCATCGGCTTCGCCGGCAACATCCGGGACCGAAGTCTGGCGCACAAANTCCCGGGACTCTAACAGCTCGGCCCGCGCCTGCGCAGGATCCAGCGTGAGAGTGGCCGCAGGGCCGGATGTGGACTCGCGAAGGGGACGCTCTTCCCGTTTTCGCAGTCCCGGCTCCAGGTCCAGTACACCCAGAAATCCATTCTCTTCTTTGCGAAACGGTACACTCCTTTTTCGCTGAAAGTGAAAGCTTCGTCCGCTATTGTCAAAGTATCCGGGTATGGGACGTCCGCCGTCCGGTTCGCCGTTTTCTTCCATAGAAGACAAAGGCTCCAGGGATTCCAACGAAGACAGGTCTTCATACTGATCCTCACCTTCTGCCGGCCAACCATCGGGATAATGCAGCGAGGGTTTTCCTGCAGAACCATAAACGCTTCGCTGATGTTCCATTTCAAGAACAGACTCCTTCAATGGATCCATTCCAGTATGCTTCCTTCGCATGGGACCGGGATTCCAGGAATGGGAACGCTTTGCCGGCGCTTCTGACTCTTCCACTACCCGTTTTTCAATCCAGGGCTTTCGTCCACTGGATTGCTTTTTTTCCCACAGAGGTTCCTTCATTGTAACTTCCTGATTCGTGTAATCTGTGTATCCTATGCCCGGAGCCTGTCGATCCCAGTCCTCCAGAGCCGCTTCTCCTGTGGTTCGCATGGACTCGGCTTTGTTTGCGGATTCCTCATCCGACTCCTGGTTCTTCTGGGCCGGCGGCGGAAAGAGGACAAAAAGCAATCGATGAAATCCGGACTGGCTGCCCTTTTTCATACGATCCAGTCTACTTCTGGTCAGGTTGAGAAATTCCGGGAAAGGCAGGCGAAAGGTATAAAGAAAGCCAGGCACAAGTATGGCCAGAGCTACGAGAAAAGCCCCGTACGTGCCAAAAAGAAATTTGAGAAGCTCGCCCATCCGATGACCCAGAGCGCCGCCTCCACTAATGGGACCGGTACCCTGCACATCCGAATAAGTCATAGGAGTGAAGAAATGAAAAAAGAGCGCCAGAGCAGTAACCATGGTAAGCGATCCCAGCATTCCAGGCACATAGTCCTCGCTACGCGATTGCACCAGGCCCCGCAATCCCATATATACCATTAGCGGGCCCAGCACATAGGAGGCTTTGCCGAACAGAATGAAGAGCAACATCGCTCCGTAATGCCCCACCGTGCCGGTCCAGTTTTCCACCGTTCCCGGCTTAAGGCCCATGGCCGCCTGGTTATCGTAGGATACAATTGCCAGTGTAAGTAGAAGCCCCAGAAGAATGAGCAAGGAGCCCAGGATCTCGTTAAAGCCAGGATTGCTCGCCTTTGGAGGATTGGAATTTATGTCTGGTTCGGCCATTCAGAGAACATATCGGCCAGATTGCACAGATTATGTTTCGAAAAATGCTCCGTGCAGTCGATACTCAGACCTCCGATGCAACCTGGGCTACGGGCGGTGCTACCCATTGGGCAAAGAATGGTCCCTAATGGGTCTTCCAAAAATTCAACGGGGCCATCCAGGCTTCAGGCAAGACCTGTGCTTCCGAAACCGCCAGTGCCGCGATCGGTTATTCCCAGTTCCCCCGGGGACCCGGCAGGTTCCCAGTCAGCAATGACCTCCTCTTCCAGAAGAATCTGGGCAATTCGGTCGCCGTTCTCTATCACAAAATCCTGATTGGAATGATTCACCAGTATGATCTTGAGCTCGCCACGGTAATCGGAGTCAATGGTACCTGGCGTATTGAGGCATGTTATGCCATGGTTCAAGGCCAGCCCGCTACGGGGACGCACCGAAAGAAAGAATCCTTCCGGGATGGCAAAATGCAGACCTGTGGGAACCGGAAATCTCTGGCCGGGAGCAATCTTCAGATTGGTATCCGGCGGAAGGTGAGCGCATACGTCGAATGCCGCGGCCCCTTTGGACTTCTTCTCTGGAGGACGAGCACCGGGAGCGGCGTAATATTTCACCAGTTGTGCCATAGATTACCAGTGAAAGGGTTCCCGCCCTGAATCAAAGCCAAAAATCTACGGGTGGGCTCCCGGCTGCCATCGCCTGTCACAGACTTTTCGGCGGCGCCGGGTTTTCTATACAACCCGGGAAAGGCAAAGAAAGCCCACCCGGGCAGCTATAGCCAGAGTTAAGCGGCCACAGGCAGGCAAAGCAATCCCGCACTTGTTATGTTCGAAGCAAGGTTCGTCGCCCCGATTAGGCGTGACAGATTCCAGGTAATTCACTTTTTTTGTGACGGACGTCTGACAAGACGGCCATCCAGCCTGGCATAAAAACATGGTCAGCAGTCCGGGACCGCCAGAGATTCGAATCATGAATGCAGAAAAAGACATAGTCCGAAACGGTGTTAGTAGCTGGCGGATCATGACGAGAATAGGCCGGAGCATGGCTGCAATGGCCCTGTTGCTTGGCGCTACTATGGGTTCTGGATGCGCCGAAGAAGGTGGCCCAGGCGATGAGGAGTTGCTCGGAGTCGCAGGGCTGGCCATTCTCAGCCAGCCCAGCGGCTGGGAGAAGATTGAACCAGGCCCGGATTCAATAAGCATCCCGGTGCAGGGATCAACCACCAGAACATTCAGCTATACGCCGGGATGTTCGGCCCGGCCGGGCACAAGCTCGCAGTATGCATTCTTCATCAAGCCCGGGGATTCCAATCTACTCATCCATTTTATGGGCGGCGGCGCTTGCTGGGATGCAGATAATTGCACCGGCTCCACTGAGACAGGGACCTATATTGCCGAGCTAAATGTAATCGCTTCGTTAGATCGGGAGATAGTCGCGTCCAGGGTAGCCACCGGAATTCTATCCAGCACGAACACAGCGAACCCGGTTTCGACTTACACCAAGGTCTATATTCCTTATTGCACCGGAGACATACACTGGGGCGCTAAAGATACAACCTATACCGATCCAGTAACCGGAAATCCCACTACCATTCAGCACCGAGGCTTTCACAATTTCCTGGCGGTACTGAAATATCTTCAAACGAAC
>JAGRNE010000241.1 GCA_020440915.1 Leptospiraceae bacterium
ATGGTATGACGATCTTCATTGTACTGAGTCATGAGTTTGGCGGCTTCATCGTGATTGTTGGCGCGAATTCCTTTGCCATACATATCCATGGCAAAGACAGTGTAGCCCATGGCAGCAAGCTGATCCGCCCGGGACTTTACATAGTCTCCCAGACCCGTCCATTCATGGATGAGCAGAATACCCGGGCGCTTTCCTTCTTTGTTCTTATCCACTGCCAGATAACCAAGATAGGGCTTACCATCCTGCTTATACTCCAGATCCTGACTCTGCACCTGCGGTTCAGGATCGCTACAAGCTGCGATCAAACCCACCAGGAGTAAGCCGGCCAGTAGACCGGATTTCCATTCCAGTTTGTGTATTTTGCTTCTCATCTTTTTCCTCTTCCTTGTTTGTTTTTTCGTTCTGATGGCGGTTTGCACTGCTGGCAATCCGTCCCCCCGGCTGAAGGAGCGGACCTCAAATCCAATCCTTCAGGCAGCAACGCCGCCATGGGCCAGAGCAAAACCATGCCTTGTCCAGCTACAGTATAGAAGAGAAGCGCCCGCCCGACAAGCATGGCGGGCAGGAAGCAGAAAATTGATTGACTGATTTGTCAATCAATACTCTATTCACGGTGTGACCGCCGAAAAGACAAAAGAAAAGCAGAGTCGCAGCAGCCAGGATAGAATTCTTCGGGCCGCTGTAAAGGTTATGGCCCGCAAAGGCTACCATGGAACCCGGATTTCCGACATAGCGGCGGAAGCGGACGTGGCCTACGGTCTGGTGTACCATTACTTCGGCTCCAAAGAAAAGGTCCTGGAGAACATCGTAGAGAACGTGGCCGGACGATTCAGCGATCGCATCGCACGGATCGGGCAGGAATCGGGAAGCCTCACGGAGAAGCTCGGTCGCATTAGCGACTACATGCTGGATACGTTTATCGCAAATCCGGAAATGATTCATCTGCTGGTGCAGGAAGTGGTCCGGTCCGGCAACGTGGATCCAGTGAGCGAAATGGCCAGCGCCAGAGCAATACTTGTGCAAATACGCGAAATCATCGAACAGGGAAAGAAGAAAGGCGATATAGATTCGGATACCGATGCAGAACTTCTGAGTATAGCTTTCTTCGGCGCCGTCGAGCTTACCCTCACAGCTCTGGTTCAGGGCATTTACCGGAATCGCGCGAAGCTCGGCACCGCCGACATCAAGGACGTGCGCCGCAAGCTACGGAAGATCATCAATGGAGGCTCCTTCGGTCGCTAGCGCCGTATTCGGGAAGCTTACTATGAATTTCGCCATACCGGAAGAGCTACTTGAGTACCAGGATTCGGTGTACGAATTCGCCAAAGAATATATTCGTCCCAGCACGGAGCAACGGGATCGGGACAGCGAATGGAATCCAGAGATCTGGAAAAAGATGGGCCAGATGGGTCTTCTGGGTCTGCCCTTTCCGGAAGAATATGGCGGTCAGGGGGCGGATTGCCTGACCACAACCTTGGCCACAGAAGCTTTTTCCCGCGGTTCCACAGATGGAGGTCTTACTCTCGCCTGGGGAGCCCATACAATTATCGGTAGCATGCCCATCGCTCTTTGTGGAACCGAAGAGCAGAAGCAGAGATACCTGCCACGTCTGGCTACCGGCGAGTGGATCGCAGGACTGGGGCTTACAGAGCCGGGCTCAGGAAGCGACGCTGCCGGCAGCATGAGCGCCAGAGCCGAAAAGAAAGGCGACCGATACGTGCTAAATGGTTCCAAGATGTTTATTACCAATGGACCCATTGGCGATGTGTTCACGGTGATGGCTGTCACCGACAAAGCAAAGGGCCCCATGGGTATTTCAGTATTCATTGTAGAGAAGGATTTCAAGGGTTTCAGCGTCGGCAAGAAGCTCAATAAAATGGGCATGCGAACCAGCACGACCAGCGAACTGGTATTCGAAGATATGGAAGTGCCGGAAGAAAACTTGATTTCCCGGGAGAATACAGGCTTTCTTCGCGTGGGGAAAGCCACTCTGGAATGGGAGCGTACTGTCCTGGTAGCCAGCGGAGTAGGATTTATGACATACATGTTGGAAGAAGCGGTGCAGTATGCAAAGCAGCGAAAGCAATTTGGAGAAGCCATCTTTCGCTTTCAATCCATACAGGATAAGATCGCGCGCGCCAGAATGAAGATAGACACTTCGCGATTACTTGTATATAGTAGCGCCGCAAAAAAGGACCGGGGAATTCCCACTCCCATCGAATCGTCCATTGCCAAGCTTTATGCCACCGAAGCGGCCATCGAAGTGGGCTACGATATGGGCCAGATCTTTGGAGGTTATTGCTTCATCCATGAGTATCCTGTGGAGCGAGCGTATCGCGACGCAAGACTGGGTACGCTGGGCGGTGGCACATCGGAAATCATGCGATCGATTATTGCCGCCAATCTGGCCTGAATTCGTTGCTCCGCACATGGACCGGAATCGTATTTTGGCGTCTGACAGTACTTTAGCGGCGGCCATATACCAGATATCACAGGAGAGATCATTATGGACCTGGAACTATCCCCGGAACAAATAGAGTTTCAAAAGAGCTTTCAAGCCTTCTGCGAAAGAGAGATCGCTCCCAGAGCAGAAACCATTGAGCAAGAAGGTATGGACCGCAACACACTGAAGAGGCTGGGAGATTCAGGGTACCTGGGTCTTCTTCATTCGCCGGAATATGGCGGCCAGGGAGCCTCTTATCTTACCACGGTACTTGCGCAGTCCATATTATCCTATCACTGCGGCTCCACTTTTTTTTCCTCCGGAGCCTCCGCCGGTCTATTTGGCCTTCCTATCGCGCATTATGGAAGCGAAGAGCAGAAACGGGAATACCTGCCTTCAATTGTTACAGGTCAAACAATAGGCTGCCTGGCCATCACTGAATCGGGTTCCGGAAGCGATGTTGCCAGCGTCAAGACCACCTTTCGCCCGGATCCTTCCGGCGGCTACAGACTTGGCGGTAGCAAATCCTACATTACGAATGCTCCCATGGCCGACCTTGCTCTGGTCCTGGCCCGGTATTCGGACAAAACCATTGAATCTGGCAAGGCAGCGGGCGATAAAACCGGTAGCCCCACCGGATTGACCCTTCTTATCGTAGATTTGAACTCTACTGGAGTGCAGAGGGGAGCGCCGCTGAAAAAAATGGGATTGCGAGGATCGCCTACCGGCGAACTCTTCTTTGACGACGTGCATATCCCAGCGAACGCCATTCTGGGTCGTCCGGGAGCCGGTTTCAAACAGACCATGAAGGCCTTCGATGCAGAGCGGCTTTCCATGGGCGCCTACTGCGTCGGAGTGATGGAGGCCTGCCTTGAGGAGAGCAAGACCTTTGCGAGGTCGCGAAAATCCTTTGGCCGTGTCATCGGAAAACATCAAAGCGTAGCCTTCATGCTGGCCGACATTAAGATGCGATTGGAGGCCTCTCGACTACTACTTCTGGAAAGCGCCTGGCTCTTTGACCAGGCCGACCGCGCGAGCAGGCTACAACATAATGGTTCGCTTATCGAAATCTCTGCTCGAGCTTCCGAATTGAAGCTTATGGCATCCCAGTACGCCAGGGAATGCACAAATCTGGCTGTGCAAATCCATGGCGGAGCTGGCTACATGGATGAGTACAAGGTTAGCCGCCTGTACCGGGACATTAAGATTGCAGAAATCGGCGGCGGCACCTCCGAAATCCAGAAGCAGATTATTGCCCGGGCTGAAGGTAAACGAAAGAAGGCTGGAGCGGCCTAGGATTCTGTCTTGTGGAAAACCAGCCGATGGATGCCATTTGCGTCGGCCACTTCTTCGGCGAATTCGTAACCCGCATTGAATTTCTTCAGGGCTGAGATTCCTGCAGGTCGATTCCAGATAATCCAGTTAAGCATGGTGCCCCGGGCGCGCTTGGAATTTCTGGAAACCACTTTCCACTGGCCTGCTCTGTACTCCTTGAATTCGGCGGTGGCAATGTTTCCCTGGATGAGAGAGAAGTCCACGCACTTCGCATATTCATCCGAGGCCAGACTCAGAAGGGACTTGCATCGATTCTCGCTCATGTTTCGATTAATGGCATCTGTTATTCGTTTGCCCCAGAACTGGTAAAGGTTGCGCGCATTTTGCACACTGATACGCGTCCCCATCTCCAGACGATACGGATGCATCGCATCGTACGGGCGCAGTAGGCCGTACATACCGGACAGAATGCCCAGGTAGTTTTTCAGGTACTTATGCTCCTTACTTCCGTACTCAGGTATCTGCAAACTCTGAAAAACTTCTCCCTGGAATTGCAGTATGGATGGCTCTAGCTCCGGCCCTGCGAAGTCAGCAGGAAAGGTTTGATAGCGCTGGCGATTCAGCTCTGCCAGTTCTCTGCTTATCTTCATAAGGTCCATAAGCGAAGATGTGGACCGGCGGGATAGTATCAGAGCCAGTTCTCGAGCGGTGGATTCGAATTCCGGTCTCGTTGTTGTGGCAGGCATATGCTTCGTTCGCGCAAGGCTGCCCAATCGTTTTGCGGGGGAAATAATTGTATATATACTCATGACTCTGAAGTTGAATTATGAACTGCAGCTGGCAGGGTTGGCCGAACAATGCAGGCTCCGGAAGATATGATTGGACCAGATGGTAACGTACGGACGAGACGAAGCGATGCCCAATTGCCGCCGAATTTACGGCGGGTCCGAACTGCACTTTGGCGCCTTTCCTTGTTCTGCTGGATTTCACAATGCCAGGGCAATATCTGAACTAGAACTCAGTGCATGCCGTGATGTTCGTACATATGGTTGATGAGCTCTTCGTATTGATCCAGTACTACGTTTCGTTTGATTTTCATGGTTTCGGTCATCTCCTTGCCCTTTTCCAGCTCTTTGGGCAGAAAAGAGAAAGTAGTGACTTTCTCGAAGGCTTTGAAACCGTTCTGAGAGCTGACCATGTCCTTGACAATGGCAGCGAAGAACTTGTGCATTTCTTTGCTTTCGTTCCATCGGGAGAGATCTTCCGGGATGTGATCTGCGCCAAGCTCTTCTTTGACTCGATCAATATTGGGAACAATCAAAGCGCCCAGGGTCTTGCGATCCTGTCCCACAACCATAACCTGGGAAATGAATTCGCTTGAGCCCAGCTTGATTTCGATAGGACCCGGCTCCACGTTCTCGCCGCCGGCCAGCACGATGGTATCTTTGGCCCGACCGGCGAATTTAATTTCGCCAGCGGTGGTCCACATGAAGATGTCTCCGGAATTGAGCCAGCGGTCCTTCAATATTTCATC
>JAGRNE010000242.1 GCA_020440915.1 Leptospiraceae bacterium
AAAGCATCAACTCCTGGTAATGATAGATTCCGTAGAACACGAAAATCAAAGCTGCGCTGGCTTTCCAGAGTGCCCCCGGCCCTCGTCGAAATAGAAAGAATAGCAAAAGGAAGCACCAGAGACAATAGACTGGTAGCAATATGGACTTGAGCTCGATCATAGTTCACCCATTAATATGGTGCGATAAGATTGGAGCATGCTGTCCGGCTTTGCAATGCCTTTTCCGGCCAGGGCAAATGCAGTGCCGTGGTCCGGACTGGTACGTAGAAAAGGTAGTCCCACCGTGGCATTGATGCCCTGCATTCCTTCCAGGGATTTGAAAGGGATCAGCCCTTGATCGTGATAACAGGCCAGAATTAGCCTGTATCGGGAACGAACGTCAGCAGTAAATAAGCCATCCGCCGATAGCGGTCCTTCGATATCCAGGCCTCTTTCTTTGAGCCGGTGCGAGAATGCATCCAGATATTCTTTTTCCTCGGTACCCAGAAGACCGTCTTCCCCGCTGTGGGGATTAAGGCCGCACAAAGCGATCCTTTTCCCTCTGTAGGCAGGACGTTGCATGATGGATTCGATTTGCCCGATGAGCGAAGGATCCTCCACTGCCATTCTCAGCTGAGAAGACACCTCTTTTAGCGGAATATGCACGGTCAGAGGCAGAACAGAGAACTTCTGCCCATGCATCAACATGACCACCCTGCTCCGGAATCGATGGGCCAGATACCCGGTATGCCCGGTGAATCCTGGAATTCCGGCCAGATCTACATGAGCTTTGGAAAGAGGGGCCGTAACCAGGCCGGCACAGCCATTTTTTTCGATCCAATCGCAGGCCGATTTCAGCGCATGGAAGGCAAGCTTTCCGGACAGTGCGCCGGGCTGTCCGGGCTTTACAACCTCGCCGGAGGGTTCCACAATGGCCAGCTGACCCGGGCCTGCCATAGCCCGCTGCAGAGTATCCATCCTTTCGTCCGTCTGTTCGTAGGAAAGCCGCAGAACGTCACGGCCGCTGGCAGTTTCCAGAAGGGTGACAAGTTTTTCCGTTTGGGGTGTGGAATGGAAGATGAGCCACGAAGGGCCGGAGGCAGAATACTCCTGCGCCAGATGATGAAGGAGCTCCGGTCCTACGCCGGCTGGATCGCCAGCGGAAAAGATAACCGGAAGATCAGGACGCTTTTGCTCTTGGTCCAAAGAGCTTTTCCAGGGAAAGGTTGTCCCTGCCATATTCTGCTTCGATAAAGTCCCGGGCTGAATGTTTTAGATCGTTGGAGATCATGCAACGGCCTTCCAGAATTACACCGTTCTGGATGATCAATTCAGGAGTGCTGATGTCGCCCAGAATGCGGGCTGTGGGCAGAAGCATTACTCTATTTCGTGCTGTGATGTTGCCTACGATAATACCTTCTACAATCACCGAGGTGGCGGTGATATTGGTCTTTACGCGGCCGGTGACGCCGATGTAAAGCTGGTCGGCCTGGAGAGATTTGCCTTCGAACTTTCCATCGATCTTCAGAGATCCGTTGATGAAGAATCTACCGCTGAAGTAGGAGTTTTCTCCGATGGTGGAGTTGGTTACTTCCGAAGCTGTCTTTACCAGAGCCATAGCGCAAAGTCCTTTGAATCCCTCTTATGTCCAATCATTTTTCATCGAAGGCAAATCCGGCCCAAAAAGGTCGGCGCCCTCGGCGGCCTCACATGCCCTGCTTCAACTGGGGCAAACGCAACTGGGCAATGGTCTGATCCAGCAGCTCCATGAACTCAAGCACAGCATCGCGAATGGTATAGCCCTCCAGGAGAGTTGCATCCTCGAATTTTGCGTTGAACTGGATTCGGTCAGCTTTGTTCTGGATGCCCGAGCCGTTTTGATGAATATCCGCCGCCACTTTCTTCATAAACTCCCGCAGCAGTCGTAGCATATCGTTGGTCTCAAAAAGAAAAACCCGCGTCTGCTTGTTCTTCATTTTCAGAAGCTGTTCCCGGAAGTCCTGCTTTTCTGCCTGGGCGTATTCTTCGATGGTTTCGGTGAGTATCTTGAGATTTCGAAGGGCCGTGTCCAGATGGTGTCGCACTGTATCCCTTTCCTGGTTCAGGGAAAAGTCCATCCTGGTATGCTGCTCACTTATGGCTGGCCAGTATTCCTTCTGAATGACATGCAGAATCGTTGCCAGAAAATTCACATCGTGATCCTGGCAATTGGGCGAAGCCTTGGCCACCGGAAACTTGTCCAGGATATCGTGGCCTTCGGATTCTCCGCCTCCGGAATTCGCTCGGGCTTTACCTCCGCCTCCGCCGTCCAGGCCCAGTTCGCTACGCAGATCCTCTACATGATGCTGAGAAGGGTCAAAATCAGGATATAGAGTCTTGAGTTTTTCCCGGTATTTCTGGAGCTCTCGTTTGACCCGGGCTACCTGATCGGGATTCGGGGAGGTGCGTACAATGCCCTCCATCTGCTTGATATACTTGGTAAGCTTATCAATCTCTAAAAGCTGGTCCTGATTCAGATCCACGCAATGATCCTCCAATGCTACTTTGCGGCTGCAAGAACTTTTATTTAGTCCGTGGGGGCTATTTCCTACCCAGCACCGGATATCTAATTTCTGGAAAGGCTAATGAACTGCTCGTGGAAGTAGGTTAAATCCGGATAGCGACGAATAAAGTATTCTGCCATCTGCCGAGCCTCGGAGTAGCGCTTTTCATCCTTCAGCCAGAGAATATAGTAGTGCCGGCCCACATTGGACAGCAAAGCAGCCTTCTTCAAGAAACGCTCCGCTCGAGTGCGAAAACCAGCGCGGACCGGCCGGCCTGCAGACAGGATAGTGTAGAGCAACACCGCAGCGCGACTCAAAGCCCCGGCATGAAAACCGGCCCTGGACGCATAGGCGGCCAGGTCCATCCAATCTAACAAAGCTGAGCGATCCAGGGGATTGGCCACCGCGCCCAGCACGTTGCCGGGGTTTCGACGCATGATATCGGCGCCCTGAAACTCTGCAAAGGGCTCTACGCTATCCAGGGCATCAGCTGTGGCGCCTGACCAGTGCCTCTGAAGCCGATCCAGATAAGGCGACTGCTGCTCCTCGGGTAATTGATTCAGCGCATGCTTCAGAGCAGAAAGGCGAAAAAAGGTATTGCGAGCGGGTAGAAGTAGAAGCATCCGCAGAAGCAGCCGGGGCCGACCCTGAATTCCTGCCAGATAGATGGTTTCATCTTCAAAGGTGGTGTCATGCAAGCTCAGACGATAGCTCATGCGAAAGGCCGCGAACAGATGACCCCGATGCAAAAGATATAGATACAGCCACCGCGCATTTCGAGGGTCCAGTTCCTCAAAGGGACGCACAGCATCAAGATCTTCGGTATCCGTGATTCCCTGGAAAATCAAGGTACTTCTAAGGCCCACCATTCTTTCGGCCGGGATTCCGAGCAAGGCCCGGTCGTAGTAGTTCCCGGAGTTCATGACAAAGGCACTCTGCAAAATAGGATCTTCCAAGCTGGTCGCCAGAAGACTTCGTATCCTGTGGATTTCCGCGCTTGCATCATCGCCGAAGCGGTACAGCAGACTAATGGCCTTATCCAGTCGTCCCTTCCAGAAAAGGAAGCGAAGGGTCCACGCCAGGGCTTCTTTTTCTACGGCCGCCAGGCGATCCAGACCTCGCTGCATATAGCCGGCGGTTGCTGTTTGAAGGATGTTCTCTGTTTTTCGTCGAATATCCGGATTATGGGCAAATTCAGGCTGGAACAGCACGTAGGGATGACAGTTCACTACAACTCCGCCTCCCATGCCGGCAAAGAAGAGCTCCGCCGGATCAAGACCGGTGCGAAGATGCGCTCGAAGAAATGCGATGTTTCGATAAACATCGAAGAGCCCATCGGCTCTGGAAATGGCCACATTCTCGGAAGAAGAGCTTGATGCTAGATTCAGACCGACTGTCACAGGGTACTCCGGAATACTTACCAGAGCAGAGTCCACTCGCTGGGATTCCAGGTCAAGCAATGGGGCCAGCGGCTCCTGGTCTGATTTTTCCCCGGCCCCACCGGGAACTTCGGTTCTCCAGGCGGCCGGAATGGCCTTTTGTTTTTCCTGCCAGGCCGATTCATCCCTGGCAACAAATCCATGACCCTCGACGCTTCCGATTTCCACAGGTATCGGACGAATTTCTGCGTTCTCAATCCATGCTGTGTCTTCCTGTTGCTGCTCTACAGCAATTTTGGACTCTGCTGGCATCTCTTTCTTTGCGGTCGATGAGGCATTGGTTTCTGCCGGGCCTTCCTTATTCTCATTTCCTGGCTGAACTTCTGCAGAAGCCTCGGCCCGCTTTTTCGGGACAGGACGGCGCGCCGCTGGCCTTTTGCGATTCCTGAAGAACCGAACGATGGCAACAACGATTAGAATTACCAGAAGGAGCAAAGCCAGGGCTGCGGCCCCTAACACCACCCATGCGTCGCCCTGTCCAAGAATATTGTTCATTAGCTGCTTCAACTGCATTTGATGCCCTCTGAAATCGTTGCATTTAGAGTAGAAAAGTGTCCGATGGTAGAGTAAGGCCTTTCTATATTTAGGATCGGATAGTATGATAAATAGAACCGCAAATCTGGCTCCGTACCTGGCATTTTTATTCCTTTTTTTCTGTCACCAGCCTTCAGAAGCACGCACATTGTATGCAGATCCCTTTCAGATGCTTCGAGCCGGTCGGTGGGCGCAGATTCTGAGGTACTTCGAATCCCGGGAACCAAGGAATAAGAGCGACTATTATGCCCTGGCGCGGGCCATCGAAAAAAGCAAGGGACATGCCGGACTGGATGCCATTGCTCCTTTCTTAAACGTTGTAAGATCTGATTGCATGCCGGCAGCCACCGAAGCTTCCCTGAACCAGTGCCTTGAAAGCGTTCCGGAGGATTCGGTGCGCGATCTATTGGAAAGACTGGCCTTGTTTCGCGCGCAAGAGGCTGCCACGAAGACCCTTTCGCAGACGCAGCGCGAGAAGATTCTGGCCAGAGCCAATCTAAAAACCGGCGATGTGCTAGATCAGAAGATTTTGCAGAAGAGACTTGACCTGCTTCTGGAGATGAAGCGCTTCACCGATGCAGCCCGAGTAGCGGAGCGATACGCCGCCGTATCCGGAGACTACACCGAATTTCTCAAAGCGCGCTCTTTTCGCGAAGCCGGTCTCCGGGATAGGGCCAGGGATTATTATTTCAAAGCGGCAGAGATGTCGCCGCCGGCATG
>JAGRNE010000243.1 GCA_020440915.1 Leptospiraceae bacterium
TCGGCGCCCGGGCCGATGGCAAGAGCTGGCGGAATGGCGGCTGCAATGGCCGAAAGCGACGTCATGACGATTGGTCGAAGTCGCACCAGACCTGCTTCGATCAAGGCCTCCTGAACACTCAGCCCTTCCTTCTTTCGCAGCTCATTGGCAAACTCTACGAGCATGATGGAATTCTTCTTTGAAATACCCATAAGAAGGATTAGCCCGATCATGCTATAGAGATTTAGCGATTGCCCGGTCACGTACAGCGCCAGAAAGGCTCCGGTGGCCGAAAAGGGGAGAGCCATGAGCACCGAAATGGGATGAAGGAAGCTGTTGAATTGTGCCCCCAGGACCATGTAGGCAACCAGCACACCCAACCACAGAGCCAGAGCAAGACTGCTGAAGGCCTCTTCGAATTCCCGGCTACCGCCTCCTGGATAATAGCCGTAGCTTTCTTTCAGGTGTTTGCGAGCGATAGTTTCGGCACGCTGCATACCATCGGCCTGACCCACGCCCTCTTTTAGATTCGCCGATATCTGAATGGCACGCTGGCGATCAATTCTGGTTAGGTTCAGGACCGTGGGCTTCGTTTCCACGCGGGCTACTTCCGGCAGGTTTACGAGTTCGCCGTAGCCGTTTCTTACTTTAAGTCGATTCAAATCCTCCGGATGGCTCCATTGTTCCTTCAACAGGCGCAGGCGAATATCGTATCTCCTGCCGTCGCCGGTAAAGCGGCCTTCTCTCGCGCCTCCCATGGCAATCCCCACCGTTTCGACCAGACTTTCCATGGTGACCCCTCGAAGGGCCGCCTCCTTGCGATCCGGAATAACCTGAACCTCCGGCATTCCTTCCCGGTAATCCATCTGTGGATCTTCGTACAGACCGCTTTTCTCCATTTCTTGCAGCACAGCGTCGGCAATAGACTTCAATTCGTGCCAGTTTCCGCCGCGAATACTAAACTCCACGGGCTGGCTGCGACGGGCAGACAGGCCACGGCTGGAGAAATCGAACAGGAAGCCCCGCATTCCAGGGATATCCTTGATCTCTTTGCGCAGCAAATCCATGAATTCGTACTGTCCGATGTCTCGCTGCGATTTACCAACCAGACTAATAAAGTAGACGCCAGTATTCGCTTCGCCTCCTCCAAAGCCGCCGACAATGGAAAGGTAATTGGTAACCTCGGCCCTTTGCTTGAGAAAGGCTTCGATTTGTTTGCCCATCTTATCGGTATGATGAATGGATGAGCCCATGGGAGTTTCGAATCGCACGCCGAACTGACTCTGGTCCTGGGGCGGCACAAATTCTCTACGAATGAAAAACAAAATGCTCAGTGAAAGACCAAAGATTGCCATCGCAGCCAGAACGGTCATATAAGGTCTTGCCAGCGTTAATTCCAGGGCCTTCCGATACAGGGAGCCCAGACCGTCCATGACTCTCCGCACCGCCCGGGAGATGCGCGGCTCCCTTTCCTGGTGCACCAGCGTCAATGAAGCTCGCATTGGGGTCAGGGTGACGGCATCCAGAAGCGAAAGGGCCACGGCCGCCGATATGGTTACGCCAAACTGAAAGAAGAATTTGCCAATGACGCCTTCCATGAACGCGACGGGAAGAAAGATGGCCACAATAGCGACGCTGGCCGCCACGGCAGCAAAGGTGATTTGCCGTGCCCCATCCCTTGCAGCCCGAACCCGATCCTTGCCCATTTCGAAATGGCGAACAATGTTCTCCAGAATCATAATATTGTCGTCCACCACAATGCCAATGGCCAGAGACAGGGCCAGAAGCGTAAACAGGTTGAGCGTGAAGCCCATAAAGTAGATGATAATAAACGTTCCCACGATGGATGTGGGGATGGACAGGATTACGTTGAAGGTGGAGCTCCAGTTCCCGAGAAAAACGAAACAAACCAGCGCCGTCAGCACGGCAGACAGGATCAGCGTGAATTGCGTTTCTTCTATGGCCTCTTTCGTAAAGCGAGTACCGTCAAAGTTTACGTTCAGAGCCACGCCATCCGGCAGATTCCTGTTTATCCGCTCTATCTCTGCCCTTAGATTCTCCGCCACCTGGACTTCGTTGGCTCCGGTCTGTTTTTTTACGCCAATAGTAATGGCTTCTACGCCGTTAACCCGGTTGATTCGCTGAGCGTCATTGAGCCCATTCTCTATTGTTGCTACATCACCCAGGGTAATGTCTGAAAGATAGATGGGGCCTCCGCCACGACGCGTGATGCGAATCCGCTCCATCTGGTCAATGGAAGAGGCTTCGCCCATGGTCCTGAGGTTGTAGCTATTTTGTTCATTCTCAAGGTAACCGCTGGATCCTTCGACGTGATCCTGACGAATGGCATTTCGCACATCCAGTATCGTAAGCTCGTATTCGTTGAGCTTGCGGTTGTCTACATAGATGCGAAGATTCCTTTCCGCGGAGCCGCCTACAAAGACTTCGCCGACGCCATCCACCAGCTGAATCCGATCCAGAACCAGCTGGTCCGCAAGACGAAAGAGTTCGAACTGAGATCGGTTGCCGCTGAGACCGAGCCATAGAATGGGGCTTTCATCGGGATTATTCTTTCGCAGAACAGGAGGGTCTACGCCGGTGGGTAACCTTAACTGACTCAATGCAGTCTGGACTTCCTGTACGGCAACATCGATGTCCCGGTCAATGTCAAACTCCAGTTGAATGTTTGCGCTACCCTGTCGCACCGATGAAATGATCTCTTTAAGGCCTTCCACAGCGATGACCTCTTTTTCCACCCGGTCCACGATCTCCGTTTCCATGTACTCCGGCGCCACACCCTCCCAGCTTACCCGAATGCTGAGCAACGGGAAGTCCACGTCCGGCATATAGCTGATCCCCAGACGTCCTAAAGAGACGGCGCCGAAGATGATCAAAGAAAACATGATCATCCAGGCAAAAACCGGACGGCGAATGGAAATGTCGGATAATTTCATGGGTCTTCTCCAGAATCCGGTCCGCGCGTCGATGGATTCGCCGCCTCATCACCATTGGAATCCTTCCCAACTCCCTCTGACGAATCCTGGCTTCCATCCGGTGTAGCGGCATTGGCTGAATCTTCCGAACCTTGCAGACCTTCTAGATCTTCCGATTCCCTTTCCGGCGCCGCAGGTATTTCCGCCTGCATTCCAGCGGCCACATGCAGGCGGATTTCGTTGATTCGCGCCAGCATTTCCAGACGAACCAGCTCTCGCCTGGCCATGTGGAAATTGCGAAGAGCGCTCAATACTTCCAGATTACTAACAATGCCCAGCCGGTAATCGCGCATCTGCACATAGTAGGTGGATCTACTGATTTGCACCGATTGTCGCATGAGCGCCAATCGACTGAGCGCGTTTACATAGTCCGTGTAGGCGGATCGTACCTCGTAGGAAGCGGATCGACGAAGGGCCTGCAACTCCAGTTTGCTCTTTCGCACCAGAGCCTCATACTCCCGAACGGCGTAGTAGGTGTTCCCGCCTTCGAAGAGCGGGATTTCAATACTGAGGGTAATGCCCCAGTCTCTCCCAAAATCCGGCTTCTGACTCATGTAATAGCTGCCCTCAACGCTGGCTTCTGGATAATGACCGCCCTTTTCGCTTTGCAGCCGGGCCTTCTCAGCATCCAGAGTCTTCATCGCCGCCCTGAGATCTGTTCTTTTCTCCACCTTCTCCAGGTAGGCCGTAAGCTGCCGCTGACCGGGGAGCGGCCCGGGTTCCGCCAGCACAATGGATTCTGCCGGAGCATTCATCAAGAACGCCAGTAGCTCTGTGGATACTTGCCTGAGCCCCTCCACTCGCTCCAGTTCTACCCGGGAATTACTGTATTCGCTCTGGGCCGCCAGTAATTCGCCCTGCGAAGACCGACCAATTCTAACCCTCCGGGCCAATTCTCCGATGCGCGCCCGCAGGGCCTGCTGCTCTTCTTTGAGAATCTGTGTCGTCTTCTCGTATTCCAGTATTTGAAAATAGACTTCGCCCACATCCCGGTACAATAATTGTCTGTACCTCTGGCGATTTAGAGCGGCCGAACTGATTTCCGCATCCCTGGCCTGGCTTTCGTAATAGGTTTGAAAACCGCTAAAAATGGGCCACCGAAAGCCAACGCCAGCCTGATAGGGATCGATGGTGCGAAATCCGCTACCAGTACTTGTGCTGCCGGTTGTGTTACTGGATTGACTCTGCTGCTGACGCAGTAGCGTTTCCAGCTGGCTGTTATCGTCTTCATCGTATTTATCGTAAAAGCTTTTTCGCCCGAACAGGAATATCTCCGGATAATAGGAACTCAGGCTCTGACGATATCGGGCCTGAGCTACGGCAAGATCCTCTTTGCGAATTTCATCCTGTTCGCTTCGTCGAAGGACCTGTAGATAGACTTCATTCAAGGTAAGGGCGGGAGACCTCTCCGCTTGCAGAGGAGACACGATCGCTGTGGACAGAATTGCAAGTAAGAGCGGAAGAAGCGCAGTGAAATGCGAACGTAAGAGATTTCTGGATGCAGTGTGTTCGCAACATGAATTTTTATCACTCATAGAATGGAAGATTCCGCCTTTTAGATAGAAAATGACTCCGACAGGAATTTGCCGACCCTTTTTCTGAATGCCCTCCTGAGACACCAACGCCCCTCGTCTAAACATTCATAATGTGAAGGCCCTTCCCAGTGCGCCAGGACATGGCCAGATCTTCTCTATCATAACGCTTTATTTTTCACGACCATGGACTATCTACTGTGCAAGAACGGAACGAAGCTGGTCGCTCGAAAAGGAATCCAGCACGGAGGCAGCTACATTCCGCCAATGGCCGATTCCTGGTGGATCAATTCCTGCATCTTTCCTTTGATCGCTTCAAAGTCCTTGTTCTGCAAGCGCACATCTGCCGGCCCGGACGACCCTTCTGAAGACGCCTGCCCCTGTGTACCCTTATCCGTTGGGACCGTGCTCGGCGATGGTTGTGCGGTGGTATTTGGCTGCTTTTCCGGAGCAGGCAGAAACTCGACTTCAGAAAAAGGTTTCCCCTCAACAGTGCCTTTCACCGTTAGCACGGTCAGCGCACCCTGTTGGTATACATAGTCCCTGGCCACATCCGAAAGGCGAATTTCCACTGTCCGGCCCGGATCAAGATTGACCTTGCTCTCCATGGGCAAAGGGCGATTATCCACGTAGACGAATTTCGTCGAAGAAATCAGAGTCTGTCTGGCATCGTTATGAAAGCGCAGATTTAGAGAGAGGTCTT
>JAGRNE010000244.1 GCA_020440915.1 Leptospiraceae bacterium
CAAGCAGTAATACCGGAAAAAGAAATCTCTTGCTGGAAGTAATCAATTCGTTGAGTTGGATCCACCAGGATTGCCTGCCCAGAAGACGAAACAACGGTTCTGTCTTTTCCCGTCTGCTAACCAGCAGACGAATGAGCTTCTGTATGTTGTAACCTTCGTAGACAAAATAATAAAAAACCGACGAAACCATTACAATGGCCGAAAGGTTGGTTACAAAAAGAAGAAAGGAGCCCCACATGATGGCCATGTTGAAGCCGGTGCCCAAACCGTAGCCCACAACACATATTGGCGGCATCAAGGCCACTCCAATGGCCGCCCCCGGCGCCACGCTACCCATGATGGCTTCGCCGTCGCTTCGCACAGAACTCAAAGCTGCCACAAGCCCGCAGAAAAGGGCAATAAACAGATCCAGAAAGGTAGGACTGGTGCGCGAAAGGATTTCCGGCGTAAGCTCGTTTATGGGGACGATGTATGTAATTGCCGCTGCGGTTAGCACGGCCACAAGGAAACTGACCACAACGTTTAGCACCGATTTGAAACCAAGATACACATCGCTAATGGCCACGCTCATACCCAGTCCGATAATCGGGGCCATTAATGGAGAAACCAGCATGGCGCCGATTATTACTGCCGGGGAGTTGATGATTAGCCCCAGCGTAGCAATGCCGCAGGAAGAGATAATAAACATCCAGTAGGGCAGGGATTTAATTCTGGCGCCATCGTCGATCTGGGAATGCATGAGGAGCACATCGGAACGCTTGACTCCCAGAAATTGGGGAAGCTGTACAAAGATGCTATGCAATCGCCCGCTGGCCCTTTCCAGTTCCTGGGCCAGGTCCCTCTTTTCGGATTCTTCGGGCTGCTGCGTAGCTGGTTCGGTCTTTTTTGCTTTTTTTGTGGCCAAGCGGATGCTCTCCTCAGAGCTTGAGAGAGAGGCCGCTTGCAGCAGGGTCAACCATTTACTGCAAACCCGGGCTCCTGATTTGTTGTCCAAAGGTATATGCAGATGAATTCGAATCGAACCGCCAGGCGCTTTACCGGAATTTCTGCCGGCCGTTTTCTGGTCGGTTTCTGGGCGATTCTCCTATTTCTTTCGCCTTTGTATCCCATAGAATTTCCCCGTACCACGGCGCAGGTGGTATCATCGGCAGAGATCGTCGCCGTCGTAGAAGTGGAAGGACCGGTTTTTGCGCCCGGAGGCTCCCATTTGCAGCAGTACAGAGTGCAGGTTCTGGAAGTCTGGAAAGGACAGCTCCCTTCTTCCATCGACATTCGCATACTTTCTGCTTCCCGGGTCATCCAGCCTTCTCCGGCAGATATTCGGCCCGGCGAGCGATGGCTTGTTATCCTGGGAAAGAGAACACCTCAGGATTTCTATCCATTGAAATCGTTGCACTGGGGAAAGATCGAGCTTTTGGAAGATCAGTCCGGCAATTACTGGTTGGCTCGACCCATTACCGGATTCGGTTCACTGGAAGGCCGTCGGGTATCTCTGGACGAATTTCGTTCTCTCTTTAAGAGGTAATATGAGAAGCCGGCGCGCCCAAAGCGGACTTCGTCCTCCGTTGCCATTTCTCGGAATTCGAGGCGGATTTTGGCTGAAAGTCGGGTAGCCACATTGCGAACTTTATGAAACAAGTACTGAAAACAGGTAACCAGGCCCAGGGCACAGGCCTGCCCAGAATGCGAAGGTGGCTACTGGCTGGAGGTATGGGAGGGCTGGCCCTGGCCGGAATCTTTGCCCTTGTATCCTGGCCTTCTTCCGGTCATGCCTGGTTTTTCTTCATCGCAAAGAACGGATTGCGCCAACAGTGGGTCTTTTCTTCCGGCTGCAATCCCTCCGCCCGTCCAATAAAAGTGACCTATGATACCGACGATCCCTCCAATGGAAGCATTACATACGGGAATATTATAAAAGGTATTCATGACGAATGGAATCAACAGAGCGCTTCGCCCCTCAATCTGATGACACAGATAACAACCAATGGCGCAAACATCGAATACCAGGAAATGTCGGTGAGCGCGGTAAACGCCTATCTGCAGAATCCGGTGGCAGGCACCATACGGGTGGTCTACGACTCAAATGGTGATGTCCTGCGCAACCTGGGAATCGATCCTCAAAACATCCTGGGCATTGGTTTGCCTCTGGCCATGGATTCCAATCGTCCCAATGAGATCTGCTCCGGCCTAATGATTCTGAATGGATCGCTTCTGAATAACCTGGGACCGGTGTACTATCGCTACACTTTGCTGCATGAGCTGGGCCATGTTCTGGGTTTTGCTCATTCCATTGCAGGCGACAATGGCAGTGCAGGTCTGGTAGATGCTTCGACATCGGATTACATTCCGGTCATGCATCCTTTTGCTCCCAATCCGCCGTCGCTGAGCAAAACGTTAACCGACGATGAAAAGGCAGGTTTGAACTCCGTCTATGGTCCCTGAGTATAAAAAAGAAATGGTCCGGCTCGGCAAAACAAACAGGCACCATTTCCCTGGTCTTGGATCCTTGCCTGCAAGTACTTCCGGCGCTCACCATGCTTCCGATGCGCGAATGAATACTTCCTGGTTCACAAGAAGACAGCAGTATGCAGTTGTTGCGGAGTGGCAAGAATCGAGACCCATAGCCCGGTCCACACGGGGCCTCTGGCAAAGTATCGCTCTTTTGGCCATGTTAGCCTTTTCTTTGCCCGCCTGCCAGAACGACGACGGAAAGCAGGACCAGCTACTTACCGGATTTCTAATTGCCTATGCGGCCAATCCCTGTAACTTCCAGGCCCGCCCACAATTATCCGCCGTAAGTCCTTCTGCGAATCTTGGCTGGCCCATAGTAAAAGGACGAGTGCTGCAGGCGAACGGAGAACCGGTCATTGGTGCTCTGGTCATTGCCGAGGATCTGGATGCGGATGGCGCCAGCGATGGGCCCGGCAAACGATTCGTAAGTACATTTTCTGGTATAGATGGAACCGGCACATTCTATATGTCCGGACTGCCCAATACGGCAGACGATTATCGCCTTTCCGTGGAGCCCATCGATCCCACCTACGATGGGCGAATAGACCAGCACATCGACTGCTTTCAAAATCCGTCCAGCTTCAGCGCCGGCTACTACACCGGGCCCGGCTCCACGGTAAATCGAAACACCGGTTCTGCCACAAGCTTCTCGGTTACAATGAATCCGTCCAGCGTCTACGACGTGGGCGATATCTATATTCGTTAGGCCCCGGTCAGGTTCCTGGATTTTCGGGCGCCAGAGAGCAGGGATGGGCCGGGACCGCTCAGTGAGCTTCGTCCCAGTTCTTGCCTTCACCGGCATCCACACGTAGCGGAACATCCAGCTTGAGCGCGGATTCCATTTCCTTTTTGACCATTTTTACCAGTTCATCCTTTTCCTCTGGAAGGGCGTCGAACAGTAGTTCGTCGTGCACCTGTAGAATCATGGACGAACGATACTTCTTCGCATCCATCTTTTCGCGGATGGAAATCATCGCCATCTTTATGATGTCGGCGGAAGTTCCCTGAATGGGAGTGTTGATGGCCGTTCGACGAGCTCCCTCTTTGCGAAAGCGATTGGAGGCGTTGATTTCCGGGATCTGTCGCCTTCTTCCGGACAACGTTTCCACGTATCCGTGCTTCTCTGCAAACTGAATGGTTTCATCCATGTACTTTCGCACACCTGGATATGTCTCGAAGAATCGGTCTATAAGCTCCTGTGCCTCCTTGCGACCAATCCCCAGGTTGCGACTGAGGCCAAAGTCGGTGACGCCATATACAATGCTAAAATTCACGGTCTTGGCTCTTGAACGTTGCTCCGGACTAACGCTCTTCTGTTCCACGCCAAAGAGAGAGGAGGCAGTTATGGCATGTATATCCCGGTCATTCTGGAAGGCATCCAGCAAGGCCTCATCCTTCGCATAATGCGCCAGGATGCGTAACTCGATCTGCGAATAGTCCAGGGCCAGCAGGACATTTCCTTTGGCCGGAATGAACCCTTTTCGTATGGCTCGTCCTGTTTCCTCTCGAATGGGAATGCTCTGAAGATTGGGTTCCGTGCTGGAAAGGCGGCCGGTGGCCGCTATAGTCTGCTGGAAGCTGGTATGAATGCGTCCTGTATCTGGATGGATTAGCCGGGGCAGGGTATCGACGTAGGTGGATTTGAGCTTGGAGTATTTACGATGCTCAAGTAACAGGTCGATTACTGGATGATGGCCCTTTAATTCCTCCAGCACGGATTGATCGGTGCTGTACCCGGTCTTGGTCTTTTTGCCGGTGGGAAGATTCAGTTTTTCGAAAAGCAGGCCTTGTAATTCCTTCGTGGAATTGATGTTGAACTCGTATCCTGCCTCGGCAAAGATCTTCTTTTCGAATCCGTCCAGCTTCTTCGTGTAGTCCGCAGAAAGCTTGCTGAAGTATTTTTCGTCGATGGCTACGCCTGCTTCTTCCATGCGTGCAAGCACCGGAATCAGTTTGCACTCAATATCATCGTGTACCTTCTTGAGCGCCGTTTTCTTGAGGTCCTTTTCCAGGATCTGGTACAGCTGAAAAGTGACATCTGCGTCTTCGCAGGCATAATCACGGATTCGCTCGGGGCTCACCTGGTCCAGAGTGATCTGCTTTTTGCCGCTACCCGCAATCTCTTCATACTTGATGGTTTCGATGCCCAGGTAATCAAAGGAGAGGTCGTCCAGGTTATGTCTGCGCACGTTGGGATTGGAAAGATACGATGCGATCATGGTGTCGAAATAGACAGAGGGTAAGAAAATATTGTGCCTTCGCAGAACCAGTAGATCGTATTTGATGTTCTGTCCCACATACTGACAGTCTTTATTCTCCAGAAGTTCCTTTAGATATGGTCGAGCTACATCCAGATCCAGGGCCCGGCCGCCTTCCGCGGAGAATAGACCGTCCCCGGCTTTAATGGCAACGTAGTAGGCCTCTTCCTTTTTGGCGCACATGGATACCCCTACCAGTCGAGCAAACATTGGGGAAAGCGCAGTGGTTTCGGTATCCACCGCCAGTGTCTTCGCTTTCTTGAGTTTGTTTACGAGCTTCTTCAACTCTTCCTCTGTATCTACAAGAGTATACTTTCTGCTGCCAGCGGCCCCGCCTTCGCTCTTGCTGCGCGAAGAGCGGCCCCCGGCTGATCCTTCTGACTGCTGCGCAGACTGCCCTTCTGACTCCGGGTCCCCTGAATCGGTTT
>JAGRNE010000245.1 GCA_020440915.1 Leptospiraceae bacterium
GCCTTCGACAGCTTCGATTTCCATTGGCCAATAGACAGGCCCATTCTTTCCGAGCGCGACCGGGCCTTACCTTCGCTAAACAAATTTGACTCCCCTTTTAGCTTTCCATGAAGATCTTGCTCACAGGCGCAAACGGATTCATAGGCCGCCATCTTCTGCGGCGGTTGCAGACCGAGGATATTGAGATTCTGGCTCTTGTGCGGCCGCAGTCAGACAATAGCTATCTTGAAGGGCTGGGGATAGAACTCATTCCGTATTCAGGAGAGCTCAAAGATCTGGAGCCTTTAATACAGCACAGACCTTCCGGCATCGTGCATCTTGCATCGTTATTCAAAAGCAATCATCAACCGGACGATGTGGATCCGCTGATTGATTCCAATATCAGACTAGGTGCGCATCTACTGGAAGCATCGGCTCAGGCCGGGGTGCAGTGGTTTCTAAGCGCGGGAACTCACTGGCAGAATTTTCAGGGGGAGCCCTATAATCCGGTAAACCTGTACGCTGCCACCAAGCAGGCCTTCGACGACCTGGCGCGATACTATGCGGAGTCCGGCCTGCTCAGGTATGCAACGTTGAAACTGGGTGATACCTACGGACCGGAGGATACCCGACGTAAAATCTACACTTTATGGACGGAAATCGCCGAAAGCGGGGCTGCCCTGGACATGTCTCCTGGCCATCAGTTCATTGACATTGTACATGTAGATGATGTGACGCTGGCGTTTCGAACTTTGATTCAAAAGCTGAGCGAAAATGATCCGGAGCTAGAGCCTTTCGACTCCTTTTATCTGACTTCCGGCGAAGAGATTACCTTAAAGGAACTGGCAGCGCGCTTTGAAGCCGAAAACAAGGTAAAGCTCAACATCAACTGGGGGGGGCGACCCTATCGCCCCCGGGAAGTGATGAAGCCAGGCCATCATGGAAAGCAACTGCATCTTCCAGAAGAGAGTCGAAGCAAGTAGTGAAGTCAGGATTCCGGCGCCTTAAGCGGAACGTAAAGCGATGGCTGGGCAGGACCTCAGCCATGGCGGATTTCGAAGATTCCATCCATCGCCAGACCTGGGGCAACCATGAAAGCATTCTTCGGTGGGCGGAGAATAGGGCGGCCCGGGGAGGACATGGGCCCCAGGGTCCGGATGGCTCGGATTCGCTTACCGTGCTTGCCGGAGAACTGCGGCAAAAATGCATTCAAGAGTTCCACAATAGCAGGGTAGATTCAAAGCTCCGAATTGCGATGCATGTTCCACCGTTTGAGTATTCCCCCGGTGGCGCATCTCTGTTTAACAACTTAAAGAGCAGCCTGGACTTCATCGGCATTCAAGTGCAGACTCTTCCGTGGCAGTCCACAGAAACCAGGGCCTTTCTGGAGAGGTTTCAGCCAAATATAGTGCTAACCAGCGATAGCGAGGACTATCTGCGCCGCATTGACTGGGATGCCCTGGCGCATTACCGCAGGAGATCGCACTGTCTTTTGGGCCTTACCGCTTCCATTGAAGCCTACGGAAACCCGGACCTTACCGGACGGCTAGAGAATGCCCGCAAAAGGGACGTTAGTTTCTACTACTCATTTCGGACCCCGGAGTATCTTCAGCAACGGATCGATTACGCTCCTTTCTTTGACCGTGGCTTTAGAATCCTGTCCGTGGAATTCGGCGCAAACATTCTGAACTATTTTCCCATCGGCGAAATAGAGCCCGATCTGGATTATGTATTTCTGGCCTCCAGCAATCCTGATAAATGGCCGCGCTACTTTGCCTATTTACCCGCGATTCTTAGCAGATACCCTGGATTTCTGGATGGCCCAGGTTGGGCCTATATTCATCGCTGGGCTCCGCCATCGTTACACCGTTATCTTTATGCCAGGGCGAAGGTAGGAATCAATCTACACATCCAGGAATCTATTGACTGGCCCTGTGAGCTGAACGAACGGACCTATATTCTAGCTGCCAGCGGCGTGCCCCAACTGGTGGATCGGGCGAAGCTATTGACTGAACGTTTTTCCCCGGAGTCAATGTACATCGCAGATACCCCGGAGGAGTATCTGCATGGTTTCGAACGATTACGCAATGACAGGCAGCTGGCTCTGGAGAAATCTCATCAGGCGATGCGCGACGTATACAGCAAGCATACAACGTTTCATCGTGCTTCCGGTCTGGCAAAGGACCTGGAAAGCCTGCTCAATTGAAACGAAAGGCGAGGGAATGATATTACAACTAAAGCGAATGGCAAAGGCTGCACTGTGGTTGCCCCGGCGAGGCATCCAGTATGCACGCTACATCCGTCAGTATTCAAAGTTTCGTCGGGAGGCCAGAACTACCGATCGGCCGTTTCGCCTGGCATGGACGGACCGATTCCCCTGCCTTGATGATGCCACGTCTCAAACCGGTTTTGACAGGCATTACATCTATCATACAGCCTGGGCTGCTCGGATTGTACAGAAAATCAGACCTGAATTCCATATTGATATCAGTTCCTATCTATATTTTTCCACAATTGTATCTGCCTTTGTTCCGGTGAGGTTCTATGACTATCGCCCGGCAAAAATCCAACTGGATGGATTACAATCAGAACCTGCGGATCTCAACAGATTGCCATTTGAGTCCGATTCAGTGGAATCCATCTCCTGTATGCATGTACTGGAGCACATCGGCCTGGGTCGTTACGGCGATGCCCTGGATGTGCAGGGAGATTTGAAGGCTTTGGGCGAGTTAAAGCGGGTGGTGAAGCCCGGCGGTTCCCTGATCATCGTATTGCCCATGGGAGGAACCGATAAAATCTGCTTCAATGCTCACCGTATATATACCCCGGATACCGTGGTTGCCATGCTCGGCGCAGGGTTCAAGCTCAACCAATTCGGTTTCATCGAGGAACACGGTAATGGCGGAGTACTGGTTGATCCTGATCCGGGAGTCGTTTCTCAAAACGAGTATGGGTGCGGTTGCTTCTGGTTTCAAAAAACGGCTTAAGGAATCAATCTCTGTTTCAATGTCTTCACCTGCTGGCCGATGAGCGAAACCCTGCCAATCCGGGATCATCATCCGGCCCTGTGACCTGAATCGAATGCCAGTGCTGGAATTTGTTATTGTTCATCGCAACCGCCACCGAAAGTAGTGTGGCACTAGTCTGGAGGTATCTGAGCCAATGCCCACGGTAAAACTATACGGCGGTCTGGGAAACCAGATGTTCCAGTACGCAATGGGCTATTCTTTTGCCCGACGTATATCGGCAAACTCCAACAATAGCTCCGAATCCCTTCTCTTCGATACTAGTTGGTTTGAGCGATCCAATGCTGAGTTCGTTGCGCGAAATGAAACCCCTCGCACTGTAGCTCTGGAGAACCTGGCTCTGGGGCCCATTGGTCGCCGTCGCTGCTCCGGATCTCCCAATACAGGCTTCCTTGCTCGGCTTCGACGGAAAGTCCTGGGCGATCGTGGATCCGCTTATGTTCCAGAGCGGCAACTCTTCACTATTCAAAGAGATGCATTTACAGCAAAGGCAGATTGTTGTCTGGATGGTCATTGGCAGCATCCTGCCTACAGCGAAGCCGTTTTGGATGCTCTCCGCCAGAAGTTTCGCCCTGCCGGTGCGATGAGTCCGCGTCTAAGCGAGCTCATAGCCGAGTTTGGCGGACGCGACTCCATCGGTATCCATGTTCGTCTCGGGGATTACGTCGAGAATTCGTCTGTGAATGCAGTCCACGGTACCTGTACTCCAGCCTACTACCAGAAAGCCTTGAAAATTGCCCGCAATAGCTTTCCTCATGCTCCGGTGCTTCTTTTCACCGACGATACAGAGCAGGCAAGGCAACGATTGGATGTGGCCGACGCTATTGCCGTGTCCGATCGGGGACTGGAGGACTATGAGGAAATGGAGCTAATGAAACAAATGAAAGCATTGATACTCTCCAATAGCTCCTTTAGCTGGTGGGGAGCTCGATTGTCCGAAATTCAGGACTCGATGATTATCGGTCCATTACCCTGGTTTGATGCCTACCCGGCCTCTGAATGCTTATTGCTTCCCAACTGGTTTGTTCTGGACAAGAGCACTGGAGAACGCCTGCGGTGAAAGCGCCGCTGGTATCCGTCATCGTACCTGCATACAATGCAGAACGCTATGTACGAGACTGCATCGAGAGCATCATCCGTCAGACATATAGGAACTTCGAAATCATTGCCATCGACGATGGTTCTACTGATGGCACTCTATCGGCCCTTCAAGCCATTCAGGATAACCGATTGCGAGTGGTAGCGCTTGCGAAAAACACCGGACTCACTAACGTCAGAAACCGAGGTGTAGCGGAGTCCCGGGGTGAATTGATAGCCTGGCTGGATTCCGACGACATATCCCACCCCCGGCGACTCCAGCTTCAGGTGGAGGCTCTTCAGGACCCGGCCGTGGACATATGTGGAAGCTATGTGCAGGCGTTCGGTTCAGCGACGGATCGCTGGCAGTATCCTTGTTCCGCTGCGCAAATTCGTTGCCGTATGCTTTTTGACGATCCGCTGGCTACATCCAGCGTCACCATGCGCCGCTCGCTACTGGTCGGGATGGATCCAGTATTCAGGGATGACTTTCCGCCGGCTGAGGACTACGATCTCTGGGAGCGCATTGCAACCGCTACAAATACAATAATTCTTCCGCGATACCTGACTCACTATCGCGTTCATGGTGCTCAAAGTTCTACCAGGGGAAGAGAAAAGCAGCGAAGTGCAGTCTGGGCCATTCAGAACCGACAGCTCAAGCGGTTGAATATCGTACCTTCAGATGAAGAGAAAGCGCTGCATCTGAAAATCGGGGTGGATTGGAATCTATCGCTAACGAATGAGGAGCTGGATCAGTGCCATCGTTGGTTGGAAAAATTGGCCAGCGCCAACGATTCCAATTCGGTGTACCCGGAAGCTGCATTCCGCTATACCCTGGCGGACCGTTATTTCTCAATTCTACGTCGTAGTCTCGGTAGACCGGACCTTGCAATGAACCGCTTTCGGACCCTGTCTCTTCACAAGAGTCGCCCTCTGACGCTAAAAGACCGGGCACGCCTTTTCGTTGATTTTTCCAGGCATATCGCAAAGAGAATCGACCGGACGGTAAGTGCTGACCCGCGGCGCAGTTCTACGAAATGAAGCAGTTGATAGTACTGGCGGACTTCCCCTCTCATGGTGGAACAAAAACCTTCATTGAGCT
>JAGRNE010000246.1 GCA_020440915.1 Leptospiraceae bacterium
AGGGAGAGAATTTCGCGCATTTCGCTTTCGTCCGGAAAAGCGATGTGATGGGCAAAGCAGCGGCGCAGGAAAGGATCGGAAAGCTCCCGCTTTGCATTGGAAGTGATGACTATGATGGGTCGTTGCCTGGCCTTAACGATATCGTTGACCTCGCGGATGGTAAACTCCATATCCTCCAGAACGTCCAGAAGATTATCCTGCACATCTGATTCGGTTTTATCGATTTCGTCCAGAAGAAGGACGCATCGTTTCTCGCTGCGAAAGGCCCGGCCAATGGGACCCCAGATTACGTAATCGTAGAACTGGTTCACATCTCGACCGGTTTCAGCCACTCCAAATCGTGCATCGTTCAATCGAAGCACTGTATCCTGCACATAGCAGGCTTCTTCTCCGCGAATGGTGGACTTGGCCCGAAGGATTTCCAGATCCATGCCCAGACTGCGAGAGATCTCAAAAGCCAGCTGGGTTTTTCCGGTACCCGGTTCGCCGGTGAGCAGAAGCGGCTTTTCCATGGCTATGGCCATGTTCACAATGGCTCCAAGTTCCGGAGATAGATAGTACTGATCGGTTCCCTGAAAAGTGGGATCGGAATGCCCGGTGCTCATGGGCCCAGATTATGGGGCCCAGGGGCAAAGGCAAGTGGGTTATGGGCGCTTGCTCGCGCGCGAGGTGGCGCATTCCGCCCTGGTGGAGGTAGCAGGGCGGACCGGTCGACGGGTCAGAGGTCTTCGTACCCGATCCATTCCCCCCGATACAGTTCATCCAGAGGGATCAACGTCTCGCTCTGGACGAAGAGAAAGCCGCGTCGATCTTGCTTTGAAAATGGATCCAGACCGGTGTTTTCCCAGGTCACTGGATTGAAGCCGGGCTGATCCCAGGACTCATTCCAGTATTGATCTGCTTTGTCGTAGTACTTGTACAGAGGTTTGTAGTCACTCAAGGGTCCGGAATTGCCGGTTCGTGATGTCCACCTTGTCATGAAAAAAAGCGGGGGACCGCATTGTGCGTGCTCAGATTCAGTCAAGATTACCGGACCCTGATGCGTATTATCCAGGCAGAGGAACGTTTGCCCATGGAGCGCGCATATCACAGAATGTATTTCGCAGCGAAATTGAGTGAACGGTTGTGGGCTCATACCTTTCTGATGCCTGGATTCCAGGGAAAAGTATCGTAAAGGCGCCTCGGGAGCGGGGTAGTCGCTCCGGCGAATAAATTCCTTTGGCCGGCTATCGTATCGGTTGCGAGCCACGAAACGTAGTGTACTGGTCGTTGTCTGAGCGCGGCCCTCGCATGAGCCCTGATTATCGGTTGCCTGGACAGTAAATGAGTAGTCGCCGGGTTCCTTTGGCGTTAAGGGAATTAGTGCTTCCTTTCTTCCGTCGGCGCGAAACGCTCCCGGGCATATTCTTCTGGCCGTATCTCCCACGATCGCGCGCAAAAAACCCCGCACTTCAAATGGACTGTCAGCATCAATCTGTAGGTCCTTGTAAAGATTCATGGGAATCGCAAGAGAATTACCCGAGGGCTGGCTGGTAGATGCAATCTCAAGGGATGCCGGTTCATTGTCTACTCCACATCTGGTGGCATCGGGATCCGAATAGTCAATACGCGCCATGGTCCATCGACTGGACTCATTGGACGCATAAGCGGCCGACAGATCGCCTTCGCAGGAGAGATTAGGGGTTATGATTCCACGAAATGGATAAAGCGGTCCCGATGGAGTAAGGACGGAGTATCCTCCTGGGAGTTTGAAGTCGATGGACGGTGGTCTATTGCCACGGCTATTCGTTTGGAATGTGACTCGGTCGAACCTTCCCCAATCCTGGTAAGGCAGCTTGTAAACTTCTGTGGCAAGGCCAGTATCGTGGTCAAATCGAAATAGTGAGGCCTGAGTTCCGTGCCTGAAGATGAAATGGATGCCATCCGGTGCCGCGTACACTGTTTTCTCGGAAAGAATTCCGGGTGCATCGATCACTAAGCCGATACGGGTTAAGCTTCCCGAATTTCTGTCAAGACTTAGATGCTCCACTCCGGCGTCGCTGCAGGCCAAGACGTCCTCTTCGCCCAAAAAAACTAGGCTACCGTAAATTTTGTCTGTCACGGAATTATTTACGACAGGCCAGACCGATCTTGTCCAGGCATCCTCATTAATTTGCGCGGTCGGATCGAATCTTAAGGAACGAATTCCTGGCGCGATCCCCTTAATGAGCAGCACCCAACGCAGGTTTGGAGAAAAGGCAGCGGCCGGCGCCCCATTCTCGACAATACTATACTCAATAGGGTTGCTTGCATAGCTCTCAGCTATCTTACCGTCCTCCAGCGTAAAACCATAAAGGTGACTAAAGCGGTAGAGCGCGAAATGTCGGCCATCATCCGACAGAAAGCTCTGGTGATGCCTCAATTCGGTAGTGATAAGCCCAGTATAGATGCTGCGGGAATCGAGCAGTTGAAATGAATGTCCATCTGGATCATAGCGAACAGTTCTCACACACAGTTGGTAGAGAGGACAAAATGGGTGCACGGCGGCCGCGAGCCAGAAATCCTGCCCTGCGTTGTAATGAAATGCGGTCAAGCCGGTAGCGGGCCGAGAAATCTCGAAATACCGAGTCAAAACAGGTGTTTCGGCAACTAGCTCCAAGTTCCCATTCCGGTCCAAGGAGTAGGCCTGCAGAGTTCCCGCAGTGGTCAGCTTCATCACAATTCCCTGACCATAGCCGACTCCGATAATGGGGTCGGTAAATGTGGATTGAATTAGGTTTCCCGAAAAGACCGAAATTTGAAAGCTGTTGGACGGTGTGAAACCATCGTTACCGGACCTCAAGAAGCTTTCCGCATAATGAAAATACGGAAAATTCAGGGAAAGCTGGGCTCCGTCGCTGATATTCCCCGCTGCATCCCGGACCCAGAGATGCAGATTGAGCTCGCCAACATTCGCCACTTCGTACACCGAAGGTTCATCGGAACTCCATCCGGTATCGAGAGGCCCCGGGGGGGCGGCGGACTCGGACAGAAACCAGCCCGTGATGGGCGAAGCGTCAGACGTTTCGACATGGAATCGGGCCACCGGAATCGTTTCGATGGTGCCATCGTCTTCGAACAGGGTGATTACGGGTTTTGTGGCATCTCCATTGGTGGGATCGGTATAGTTGAGGACTTCCATAAAGTCTGAAATGCCGTCGCCGTCCGTATCATCCGAAAGATGATTTGTGCGATTCCCACTGGCATAAACGTTGGAAGGATTGTATTCGTAGTAGTTGGCCAAACCATCGCCATCGGTGTCCGGTGCCGTCTGCGCCGATAGTATAAGAGGCATTGAATAGTAACTGTCTTCGGTGACTGCGAAGAAGCTATAATAGTAAACGATTCCCTCCGTGAGCCCGGCATCGATAATATATCCAGGATCCTGTATGGAAACTCCAACGGCCTCTCCCTGTTCAGGGGACAGGGCGGGTTCGAGAAGCCGTTTGCGAACGATGAGGCCGGTTACCTCGCGATCTATGCTCTGATCCAGCACAATGGCGATCTGATCGGAACCCGGAATAAGAGAGATTCCTGACGGGGAAGCAGGGCGTCCGGGTTCGGAAGAGCAGTCGATGCCCGCTTCATTCACCCAGTCTCCCTGTGGCAAAACGGCCACAAAATAGTTCGTGCGAATGCCATTGGGGGTATCCAGATCGTAATGGTTGCCGGGCAGCGTTACGCGCGAGCCAGACGAGTACTCCCTGGAGTACACTTCGTAAGCCGGAGTTTCGTCCGTAGTCAGGATGTAGCCATCCTCTTCCCGCAGGAAGCCCATGTCGGCAAGCCAGTTGGCCCTCTTGCTCCCTCGAACATCGTACATAATGAAGACTTTCGCATCGAACGGAAGGGTGAAATCCAGGTAATCAGTGGCGGTGGAAAACTTATGTTTTGCCTGGGGGCCGCAATAATTGGGCGACGATGAATGAATTCCTCCGTTGCAGGTGGCAATGCCCAGAGCCTGATCCAGCTTTAGATCGTAGAAGTCGCTGTTAGGAGAGATTGTGTAGCCGCGGTCACGATAATACTTGAAGCCGGAGTCCAGTCTTGCCCATTTGGGGCCAGGTTCGGCGCCAGCGGGATCGTCCAGAACGTCCAGTACACATTGGGGAGGATCGTACACTCCTCCGTCCGCCGGCTGGGGCAGCGCGGTGAGGATAAAGGGTGTGAAATGATTGGTTCTGGCAATGACCCTGTTATTCTCCAGGTCCACTTCCACGTCCAGAGCAGGGATCCATTGCCCGGATCGCTTATCGTAGGAGAAGACCTGGAATTCTTCAATAAGTCCTTTCTCTCGAAGAAGTCTTTCGTCGTATTCGTAGGTTATTTCTGCCACCTGTCCGGCTGGTAAGAGAACGGTTTCGTATTCTTCCGGCGCTCCCGGAATCTGCGAGGTATCCACATCCAGATCATAGATACTACCGACCGCAACAAAGTGGCTACCGTAGACGGGAATCGAGATTTCTTCCTGATCCTCTCTCGCTGTAACGGTGAACATAGAAGGATCGTAACCCTCGGCACTTACCGTAGGAGGCGTGGAAATAAGCGCATTTTCTTCCGTTGAACCAATCAGTCCCAGCAAGGCCCATTTGCGTTCCTCTTCCGACTTGTTTGAGCCGGATGGCAAAAAGGCGATGCAGGCGCTCAATAGTGAGGCCAGAAGCAGGAGCGCCAGGGGCGTGGAATAGCGAGTATTTGTTAAGAACCGGGACTGCATGCATGAACTCCAAAATATCTAAAAAGGGTGGACCGTACGGCGGAGCACTACGGAACAGAAACATGGCAGAAGTGCAGTTAAGATCGTCCAGTATTTTTATAACTTTATTGAAATTTGCAACCATTGTCTTGCTTCTCCCGGGTCTTTCTGCTACTGCCAGCGGATGTTTGAGTCTGCAGGATCCATCGGGTGAAGCTTTATTGCGGATCGAGGAGCCCGTTCCTGTGGATACAATGGCCATGGGGTCCGGCGACTATAACGATTGTTCTATTTTTCGGCAGATTCATGTTGTACACTTTCCCTTTGTGCTTCCTTTGAATTCTCCCAGCTATGAAGGAATCAAGAGCGATCCGGATTCCATTTTGATCAAATACCGATCCATGCGATGGTCCGATGTTGGCTACACCGCACTGGGCTTTCTGCTG
>JAGRNE010000247.1 GCA_020440915.1 Leptospiraceae bacterium
GGCTTCCAGTTTGAGCTTTCCTGGAAACTGGCTGGCCGGCACCGGCCGGAAGTCCTCCGGAAGATTCATGAGGACGAATCGGGAAGAGTTCCAGATCTTATTTGTGAAGTTCTGATAACCCTTGAGACGGCTCTGGGAATACTTGGAATCCTTGCCTTCAGTAAGGGTGGCCATCAGGAAAAAGCGATAGGCGTCCGCGCCGAATTCTTCGATGACCTCCGATGGGTCTATGTTGTTTCCCAGACTCTTGGAGATCTTGCGCCCCTGCTCGTCGCGCATTAATCCATGAATGTAGACCTTTTCGAAGGGCTCGCTCTTATTGAAGTGCAATCCCAGCATGATCATTCGGGCCACCCAGAAAAAGATGATATCGTAGGCTGTTACCAGAACGGACGTGGGGTAGAAGCGGCGCAGGTCTTCGGAGTTTTCCGGCCAGCCCATGGTAGAAAATGGCCAGAGACCTGAGGAAAACCAGGTATCCAATACGTCTGGATCCCGCCGAATATCTTCGCTCTGGCAGCTTTCGCATTCATCCGGGTCCAGTTCCGAAACGGTGGTATGGCCGCAATTGGAGCAATGCCAGGCAGGAATCTGATGACCCCACCAGAGCTGACGCGAAATGCACCAGTCGCGAATCTCTCTCATCCAGGAGAAATACAGGTTGGCCCACTGGGCGGGGTAGAACTTGATTTGTCCCTTTTCTACTGCCTCGATGGCCACTTCAGCAAGAGGGCCTGTCTTTACAAACCACTGGGTGGAAATCATGGGTTCTACAATGGCCCCGGAACGCTGGGACCTGCCCAGAGACATGGTGTGCTCTTTGCTATCGCGTTCCAGGCCCATTTCCTGAAGTCTTTGCTTGATTTGTTTTCTGGCCTCGAATCGGTCCAACCCCTGGAAGGGCCCTCCTTCTTCATTTACCCGGGCGGACTCGTCAAAGATGGTAATCGATTCCAGTTCGTGCCGCTTTCCCACTTCGAAGTCGTTAAAGTCATGCGCAGGAGTTATCTTCACAGCCCCGGTGCCAAATTCCATGTCCACCAGAGCTGCATCTCCAACTATGGGAATCTTGCGGTCCAGGAAGGGATGGTCCACGGTCTTTCCGATAAGCTCATTGTGCCGGGGATCTTCGGGATGCACGGCCACGGCCGAATCCCCCAGCATGGTTTCTGGTCTGGTGGTCGCTACCACTACTTCGCCGCTACCATCGCTCAACTTATAGGCGAAATGATAGAGTTCGCCCTTTACTCCTTCTTCGTGCTCCACTTCCAGGTCCGAAAGCACGGTATGCGCCACCGGATCCCAGTTGATCATTCGAGTGTCGCGGTAGATGAGTCCTTCTTTGAATAGATCGACAAACACCTTGCGCACGGCCCGGGAAAGGCCATCGTCCATGGTGAATCGCTCCCGGCTCCAATCCAGTGAAAAGAGCATGGTTCTCTGCTGCTCTAGAATGACTCCGCCGTAGTGCTCTTTCCAATCCCAGACTCGTTTGATGAACTCTTTGCGGCCCAGTTCGTGTCGACTCAGCCCCTCTTTTTCCTGCAGGGTTTTTTCCACCCGGCTCTGTGTTGCGATTCCAGCATGATCCATACCGGGAAGCCAGAGCGTTGGGCGGCCGAGCTTTCGTGCGGTTCGTGTAAGTACATCCTGAATCGTCTGATCCAGGGCATGGCCAACATGCAACTGTCCGGTAACGTTGGGAGGAGGTATAACAATACAGAAGGGCTTCGCATTGTGATCGGTTACGCCCACGGCTTCGCCGAACTCCGGGCGAAAAGCGCCGAAATCTTCGTAGGATTCATACCATCGGGTTTCAATTCCCCGGGGATTGTATTTGGAATCGAGCTCCAGAGCCATAGCCCAGGATGTGGTTTTTAGCTCTGCAGAAAACCCTAATTCAGATCAGGATCTGGAAATTTGATCTCATCGGCAGTTCTGGCCCGGACTTTTTCCTGAGGATACCTGCCATCTTTGCCTGACTTCTCTTTTGCAATCTTCAGTGGATCGGCGCAGCCGCCGTATCCTGGTCGTAATGCATCCAGCATCTTTTCCTGATTCAGCGTTCCATCTTCCTGGACATAATCTCTGCCGATGTAATGTCGATCGCCTTCGTAGTAATTGTGAGCGGGATCGCAGGGATCCATGGTGGGCTCGCCAAAGATCAGTTCACAGGATGGAAGAGCGGCAAGGGTAATCAGAAAAAGTGCAAGCCCGCCAGAACGCAACAGGCAGCGCAGCGTAGCGGCCGGCCATCCGCCACCTTCCGACCGGCTTTTCCAATCTTGATGTAGCACAGCCGGAATTCTTGCCGAGAAAGCTTGGAAGAGGGGGCAGGCTGCACTACGCGAATGGACCCGGAAGAAAGAGGCCGCGCACTCCTGCGCCCGCAGCGCCCGGAGGCTGCTATTGGAAAAAAGAGGATTCACATTAGAAGAATCGTCAGCTGCTTCAGGCCAGGCGATCAAAAATCTGTCCAGACGCCAGTGCCTTGATTTCATTTCTCAGTCCGGAAGGACTGTACAGATCCAGAGCCTCTTCTGGATAGATGCTGCGCAGTCCCTTATGGCGGCCGGTAATCGCTTCCACAGGCTCCACGGCATCGGTGCGGCCGGTGGGCTGTACGTAGACGAATTCCCCTGGAATCCTTGAGATGTTTTGTAGTCCGGAGACCATCATGACGTACTAAGTATCGGTGTCTTTGGGTACACCAATGAATGCTTCTGGTTTAGTTTCCGGCCTTTTGGATTTTTTTTTACCAGCCGGTTTTCCATTTTTTCGCTGACTGGATGCCCGGCCATGCCATGATTCCTCATGCCCGAATTGCCGGATCTGGAGTACCTGGTGCCCCGTCTTCGCGGTTTGCTCGAAGGCCAAACCCTGGAAAGGATGGAGGTATTTGAGCCTGTGGTTCTACGCAACCTGCTGGGTCATGACATTGACAATGTATTGCCGCTGGGCTTCCAGACAGTCACCAGACATGGGCCGTTCGTAGTTCTGGATCTGGGACCCTCTTCCGAAATACAGCTTTCCATTATAATTCATCCTATGCTGGCCGGTCGCTTCAGTACGGCCAAAAGGAAAAAGAGCACCATGCTGCGATTACACCTGGCGCAAGGTCATCTGGATTACGATGACGACAAGAAAATGGGCAAGGTGTATCTGGCGCGGCCGGAGCAGCGTCCAGAAATCCCGGGATTTGCAAAACAGGGACTGGATATCCTGTCTTCGGAATTTACCGAACAGCGCTTTATGGCTGTCGCTCAGAAGCTACGTTCTCAAGTTCGCGTTTTCTTGATGGATCAATCCCGTTTAAGCGCCATCGGAAATGCCTATGCAGACGAAATCCTTTTTGAAGCAGGTATACATCCAAAGACAAGAATGAATTCGTTAAAGGAAGACGATCTTCGAAGGCTCTACCGTGCGTTGCGATCCGTGATAGAAGGCGCCATTGAGATTATTCGACAGGCGCAGCCCGCTATGGAAGCAAAGTATCGTCAGCATATGAAGGTGCGTAACAGAAAAGATCAGCCCTGCACTCGTTGTGGAAGCAAGATTCGAAGGGCCAATGTTCTGGGATACGATGCATTCTTCTGCCCGGTGTGCCAACCGGACGGCGGAAAAGGATTCATTGACTGGTCCTCGCTGGAAAAGTAGAGTTTCGCTACTGGCCTTTCATCGCAGAATACAGTCCCGGCTTGCTTTCGCCTGGGTAAAGGGATGGCACGGGATTTCTGCGGCGTCCACGGTTCAGAAACCATGGCCCACTTTTCAGGGAACGTCGATGAAGCCGCGGAAGTCGACTTTCCAGAGGCCATCCACTTTCTTCAGAGTAATCCACTTCTCCTTTCCCTGCGGTCGACACAGGGCCGCTTCTCCTTCCACTCTGCATTCCATTATGTCTGCCTGTTTTCTGGCGCTTTGAACAAAGCGGGCGCGGACTTCCTCATCATTGCCAAAGGCTTGCCTGGAATAGTCTATGGTACGAGCCAGCGAATCAGTGGTAGCTAGCTCTTTCAGAGTCTCTTCATCGTTCTCTACCACGGCCACATGCCAGCGCCCGGCCACCTTCTCCGGCGACTGGTACTCTGCGGACGCGGGACTAGCATCTGGCCTAACGGCAGTTCGTCTACCTTCGCCGTAGTGAACAAGCCACCTGTCATGGATTCGGTGCAATTCTAGATACTTCCTGGCATCGCCGGGTTTGCAATAAGCCCGGGAATACCCGGTCTGGCATTCCATGCTAGAAAGCCACTTCTGCACATCTCCGACGTCCAGCTTCCCTTTCATCCCTTTGCTTTCCAGATCTCTGGATCGCATTGTGGCGATCTGGATGGCCATTTCTCGGCTGTCCGGAGTGGACAGGCTGGCTACTGTTTCTACTTCTCCGCTGACGTAGGCGGTAAACCAGCGGGCAGCAATTTCACCCGGCCCTTCCTCCGGTTCGGTAGCTTGCACCGAAACCGTGATGGAGAAAGAAAGAAATGTCAGTAGCAGGGCGGAACTCAGGGATGATCGTGAAACCATAGAATAAATTGAATTTCGCAAGCTCTGTTGTCAAGTGGCTTGCCGAAAGGTTTTCTTTACTTGGAACATGCCAGACCTGGAATGTTCCCATGCGCAATCACCTGGCAGAAAAATGGACGGGCAACGTTTTGCCCTCTGTGCCTCAGCTGAATAAGCGCTGTCTTCGGTCACCCCGGAGTCCGGACCTGGTGGCCATCTTTCTTGTAGCTTTCCTAATTATTCCCGGTTGTCGTTCCGCAGTGCAATCGGGCCCGGTGGACCGCAGCGATGTTCCCATAGAGATCATCGAAGTCGGAAAACACATTCGAGTGGTACGTGACGGCAACTACTGGGGCGCGAACTCTGTCTTCTTTGTTTCGGACACTGCCATTTTCTTTATCGATGGCACCTATCTTCCGCAGACTGCCAGACGGATTATCTGGAAATCCATGACAGAGGGACTCGGGGAGTTCCAGGGAATTCTGGTAAGCTCCTATCACGTTCATCGTACCGGCGGTCTAAGCGCATTTCATGAAAAAGAGATACCGGTGTTGGCCACGGTAGAGACAGAGAAGCAAATCCGATTACGAT
>JAGRNE010000248.1:0-4100 GCA_020440915.1 Leptospiraceae bacterium
TCTTTCAGCGTGGCGGACTGCAGCCAAAAGCCATCAAGTTTCTAACCCAATCCACTCGATTGAACCCGGCTCATGCAGATTCCTGGTCTTCTCTGGGCCAGGCCCACTTCCAGATGAACAATTACCATGAGGCCAAAAATGCACTGCAAACGGCCACAGGCCTCAATGGCGCGGATCCCACAGCCTTCTATTTTCTTGGCCTGGCCTTGCGATTCCTGCAGGACGGGGAGGGCGCTCTAAAGGCCCTGGAACGAGCCATGAAAGACGATTCCCTGAAAGGGCGGGCCCTGCTCACCCGGGGCCTGGTGATGATGGATCAGAAATCCTATGTCCAGGCCGTTGCAGAATTTCAAAAGGGACTGAAACAGGTAGATCGAAATTCCGAAATATATCTGCAGCTTCATTATATGGCTGCAGCGGCCGCTGAATTGAATCGGGATATGCATACAGCAATTGAACACTGGGAAAAGCTGCACTCCATTCGACCGGATTACCGCGATGTTTCTCAGAAGTTGAAGCAGTATTCCGAGTTTAGGACCGATGATTCCATAAAGGACTTCATGATTGCTTCCGGGGCTCAATTCGAAGCGATTGTGCGAAAGATGATTGAGAATATGGGATTCTCCATTAATCAACTAAACATGCATCGAGACACTGCGATTACATCCCTGGTTTCAGAAAGCGATGCATCTCGCAGAGCCAACCGTCGCTTCTATGCTTTGATCTATGTCCAGAGAGACCTGAACACCGTTTCCGAAAACCAGATGCGCGAATTCCATGAGCAGATGAAGGAAAGAGGAGCGCAACGCGGACTCTTTTTTACCGTAGGTGAAATTGCGCCTGCTGCAGTGGAGTTCGCCGGAAACCGTCCCATTGAACTTTTTGATGCCTCGGCCATTGTGGAGCATGTGCGAGGAGCCATGGTTTGAGTCTTCCTCTGCTACAGAAGTCCGGCAATGGATACGTAACCATCAGCCGCAATGCTGAAGTGGATTATATTCTGGAGCTGGCTCTGGACGAGGCCTGCCGTATGGTGCGGGCTGGCGAAGGTAATCTATTTTTGTATCGAGAGGACGGTACCCTTTTTCCTTTTCGCGAAGACTTGCATGCTCCGGAAACGGAAGCACTGGCCCGGGATTGTCTGAAGAGCCGCAGCAGCATTAATGTGATTCCTGAAAGTGAACTGGGCCCGGAAGAGAAGTACAAAGAAAACGAAATAAGCGGAGCCGAAGCGGCCCTGGGTATAGTCCTCTCCTCCCAGGATGGAGAGATCGGCGCCATCGTGCTTCGTCGTCCTCTGTACTTCGGAAAGTTCTACGAGAACGATCTAAACCTGGTGCGGAATTTCGCCGCCACCTTTGCCATCCTGCTTAAAAGCAGCTATGTGGATTCTCCCAACCTCAGGCTGAACTTCAAGAGCAGTCTGCTGCTGCTTCTGGAAAATGCGCATCTTAATCAAAAGGTAAAAGAAGCGGGTTACCAGCTGAAGACTGTACTGGAAGTTTCGAACGTCATCAACTCCTCCAGAGAGTTGAACGAGATGATCCAGGTGGTTCTACTGAGCGCCCGTAGAGTGATCCATGCAGAGAGCGCCTCGGTTTTTCTAAACGACGAATCTACCGGAGAAATGGTATTTGATGTGATCTCCGGCGAGCAAACCCAGCTCAGGGGTATGCGAATTCCTCAGGGACAGGGTATTGTAGGGATTTGCGCCCGGGAAAGACGGTCCATTATTGTAAATGATGCCCAGAACGATCCGCGCCTTTTCAAGAAAGTGGATGAAGTGGCCCAGAACGTCACCCGCAATTTGATGGCCTGTCCTTTGATTGTAAGCGATCGAGTGATCGGAGTTATCGAAGTACTGAACACTATCGACCGGGCGGATTTTACACAGCAGGATCTTGAGATTTTTGAGAGTTTCAGCGACTCCGTTGCCATCGCTCTGCAGCGAAGGATGCTCCTGGACGATTTGCAGAGTACCAACGAACAGCTGGAAAAGAAGCTCCGGGAAGTCACCAGCCTTCATTCCGTAGCGCGCATTCTGGTAGACGCTCGATCCATTGAAGAGCTGTTCTCCAATGTACTTCGAGTCATATGCGAAGATCTGAAAGCAGGGCGAGCCAGTTTTCTTCTGAAGAATGCAGCCGGCGATCTGGAAGTGGTGGCTCGACAGGGAGAGTATTCCGAGGACGAAACCTTCAGCACATTCGAGCTGTCGCGTCAGGTCATTGAACAGGGCCTGCCTCTCTTTGTGGAGGATTTTGGAAACGATCCCAAACTCGCGGCGCTGGAGAAGCCGGAACTCTATGATTCTCGTTCATGCATTATTATTCCCATGAAGTCTTCAGGAAACGAAGAGTCTTTCGGCTTGCTCTGCGTTGCCGACCCGGAGTCCGGTAGTTTTCATCGCGAAGATTTTCTGCTTCTTACAACCATCGTTTCTCAGACCATGCGAGGATACGAAAACTTCAAGCTGAACGAAGAACTCCTGGCCAAACGAGCCATAGAAAAGGAAGTGGAGATCACTTCTAAGATCCAGAAGAACATTCTGCCCTCGAGGATTCCTTTCCACCAGTACATGGAACTGGGGGCCCAATCTATCATGGCCCGGACCACCGGCGGGGATTTCTACGACTATCATGTGCATAGCGACGACGGCGAGGTAACCATGCTGGTGGCGGACGTGTCTGGAAAATCCCTGCCTGCCGCACTCTTCATGGCGGTATCCAGTTCCATACTGCGAACCATTATTCGGACCGAGCGAAACCCTGCGGAAATTCTTCGCCAGGCCAATGACCTGCTATACGAAGAAAGCGAGTCCGGAATGTTTGTGACGGTATTTCTGGCACGCTACAATCCCGGGAATGGCGCTCTGCGCTACGCTTCTGCCGGACATAATGAAATGCTTCTTGTGCGAAAGGACGGGGAAACGGTGGTGCTTTCCGCCCGAGGGGCTCCTCTGGGTGTTGTTCCTTCCGGGAATGTGAAATTCGAAAGCAAAGAGATTCAGGTGGAGAATGGCGATATTCTGATTCTTTACACCGATGGTGTGGTGGAAGCAATCAATCAGGAAAACGAAGAGTACGGGTTGGAGAACTTTCAGAGACTTCTGGAAGAGAATCGCAGTCTTCCGGCCACCCAGCTTATCGACCTGGTCTACAATAACGTTACGCGGTTTGCGGAGTCAGAACTGCAGTACGATGATTTTACCATGCTGGTTACGCGACTCTACCGCGATTTAAAGGCCAGGCATTACGAATTTCGTCTTCCCGCTCGCGCTTCCAGCGTTCCATTGTTGAGGGACGAAATAACGCGGGTTCTGATCGAAAATGAAGTTCTGGGGCAGTCCCAGGAGGATATCCTCCTGGTATCTGATGAAGCTGCTACAAATATTATCTTGCATGCCTTTGAGGAAAGCAAGATTGCCGAGCCAGAGTTTCTGTGCAAGATACAGATTGGTCGCGGGCGCCTTCTGAGAATGGAATTCGAAGACCGGGGCCGACCGTTCGATATAGACGAAGTGGCACAACCGGATGTAAATGAAAACCTGGCGGGTCGCAGAAAAGGCGGCTTTGGCGTTTTTCTGATTCGCTCTTTAATGGATCGCGTTCAGTACCGGCGGGAAGGCGGGGTGAACTATCTGAGAATGGAAAAAAAAGTCTGATTTTTTTCGTCTTATCCTTGCGTACACGGATAGTGCAATACAATGGAATCCGAAAAATAGAGGTCATATGAGTCTCAAGGTAAAAGAAAGCGGCTCTCACATAGTAGTCTATCTGAGCGGTCGCATGGATGTACATCTGGCATCCGAAATTGAAAATGAACTGAACGATATTATTCAGAAGAATAATCAGAAGAATATCGTTTTGAACCTGGACGACGTAGAGTATATGTCCTCGTCGGGTCTGAGAGTGTTTGTGTCTTTGATGCGCACTCTGAAGGAATCCGGTCGAAACCTCAAGCTCTGTAATTTGTCTCTGGCCGTTCGGAAAGTGTTTGAGGTAGTGGAGCTCATGGACATGTTCGACATCTATGAGTCCGAAGAGGAAGCACTGGCCGGAGAGTAAGAAATGAAAAGCACCCTTGTCCGGCGTGGCCTT
>JAGRNE010000248.1:4107-5033 GCA_020440915.1 Leptospiraceae bacterium
TGTTCGACATCTATGAGTCCGAAGAGGAAGCACTGGCCGGAGAGTAAGAAATGAAAAGCACCCTTGTCCGGCGTGGCCTTACAAGTCTAGCGCGCCTGATGGGGTTGCATCCCGATGTAAGCCGCCTTATTTCCGGCGGCTTTCGGCTTACCAATCCCAGCAGCGCATTATTTCCGGCGGAGAATCTACCCCTGGCATCACGGGTGATCGCCAGCGGAATGTGGAATTATTGCTTCTTTCAGTTTTATCGCAATTTCGCAGGTCCTTACTGGGTCGAGAGACAGTACAATCCGGAAGATCCGTCCTTTATTCCCCGGGCTGGATCCATGCTCAGCCTGAATCTTACGCACAGAAACTGGCTGGGAATTCGCGGTCCAAATACTCCTTCTTTTGCATTGATCGATCCTGCGGGCGCTCTAAGTCCCGTAATTGGCTATTATAGCATTGAACTTGCTCTCTGGAAGAGCGGTCGAATCTATCTGCCCGCCCGGGGCCAGGTCAAGGTCGACCAGACTCTGAACGAAGATCTTCCCCTTCCCATCACCACTTATTCTCGAGATGACATTCGCGTTACATGGAAAGTCTGCGGATCGCCCAGAGAAGATGGTACCATTCTCAGCGAAGTAGAGTGGGAAGCTGGTTCGCAAGGCTGGGAAATCATTATTGGTGTTCGTCCCTTCAACCCGGAAGGGGCTGCCCTGATCCACGATCTAAAGTTCAGTCCAGATCGCCATGGCGGAAATGTTGTAGTAAACGGAAAGGAAGAGATAGGTCTTCTGGACACTCCGGACCTGGTAGTCTGCTCTTCCCTGGAAAGAGGGGATGCATACTTTAATCGCACGATGGTAGGCGAAATCAACTGTCCTTATGGAATTGCCACCGGAGCTTTCCATTACAGACTCAAGGGAAAAGGGCGAATTCGCTTT
>JAGRNE010000249.1 GCA_020440915.1 Leptospiraceae bacterium
AGTAATGTCCGGAAGATGGGTGCCGCCCTGGTAGGGATCGTTCAAAACAAAGAAGCCCTGGGATAGAACGTGCATCCGCGACGAAACCATGGGAAGAATAGCCTGAACCGAATCCTGCATGGAGCCCAGATGGACGGGAATATGCGGTGCGCTTACAAGAATGCGCCCACTTGCATCGAAGATTGCACAGGAGAAATCCAGCCTTTCCTTTATGTTCACGCTTTGAGCCGTCTTCTGCAGTACTGTGCCCATCTCGGTGGCGATGGACTCCAGTCTTCGTTGATGGATCTCCGCCGCGATAGAGAGTACCTCCTTTGCTGGCGCTTCGCGCTGTGCAGATGCATCAGGTCTTACACTTTCGGGCTGTCCGGGTTCGCGAGTCTTTAATGCTCCGGCCTGGGCGGATTCGTCAGCCATTGTTGCACCAGACTGGTCGGATTTCTCGGTCATCACGAACTCGGGCTGGTCGCACTTGTCGCTCGTCGCTGCTTCGGGTGGTATGATTTCTTCAGTTCCGGTGGATCTTTCTTCCAGTAGATCTGCCTCCGTGGCCGTCTCGCTCCTGGTATCCTTCGCTGCATGGCTATTGCTGCGCTGTGCAAGCAAATCGCCGCTATCCAGCACCTTTGCCATCCAGCTTTCGCGTAGATAAACCGTATCTGTTTTCGAAGTTATCAATGCCGGACCCTGGATTTCAAATCCACCAGGCAAGTCTTCCCTGGAAAAGAGCGGCACATGGCTCCATTGTCCATCAAACACTCTATGGGATAAAGGGCGCTCAACATGAGCGACCTTCGAGGTTATGGCGGGAATTTCGGAGGCTTGCCCCATCTTTGTTTCGATCAGTACAGATCGTATCTGGATCGGCCCCGTATAGGAATATCCGTAGGTCTCTTGAAACCTGGAATGAAAGTCGTCTTCAAGAACGCTGAGCGCAGGAAGACCGGAGTAGCCCAGAAGTACCGGAAAATCGCTTCCAGAAGGAAGCAGGCGAAACTCCAGCCGTTGGGATGCTGAGTCATCCGTTTCGCCGAGGCATAGCCGCTGTAGCTCGGAATAACGAAGCTTCAAATCCCCTTCCAGCGCTATGGTTTGCATTCTGGCCGGTTCGCTCGCTGCAATTCCTACTGCAGAAAAAAGACCGGCCAGTCCAGGAAAGACCACCTTTGCCAGTCCGGCCCGCTCCGCAACTTCGCAGGCCACCTGACCTCCGGCCCCTCCAAAGCTAACCATAGTATAGTTGGCAGGATCCCTTCCCTGCTCTATGGTCATCTTTCGCACGGCCCCGGCCATTTGCTCACATGCAATGGAAATAAAGCCCTGGGCCAACTGCTCCAGCGGGCCGATGGATGATTCATTCTTTTGACCGGCTAATTCGGCGGCATTGGCAGTACGAACAGCATCGCCCCTGTCTGCCTGAAGATCTAATAGCGCTGCTCGGGCATCGGCCAGATCCGGAGCATCATTACCGTTTGGACCAAATACAGACGGAAAATGCGAAGCAAGCACTCGTCCAAGAACAGCATTTGCATCGGTAACAGTGGCCGGCCCATTCCTCTTGTAGAAAGCGGGTCCCGGATAAGCTCCTGCAGATTCTGGACCCACCAGAAGTCTTCTTCCATCCCTTCTAAGAATGGAACCACCGCCGCTGGCTATGGTATGAATACGAAGATGGGGGGCCTGAATGCGAAATCCGCCAATCTCTGTGCTTTCCAGTCGCTGCAATTCGCCGTCGAAGGTAAAAACATCGGTGGATGTGCCTCCCATGTCAAAACCCACCGCTCTTTCGATGCCCAGCTTTTTGCAGAGCTGAGCCACAGCACGCAGGCCGCCTGCCGGTCCGGAAAGCAGGCTGTCTTTTCCGGAGAAAGCAGATGCTGGTATCAATGCGCCGGCGCTGCCCATAAAATGTAGATCTCCGCCGATGGCAACCTGTAAGCGCTGTGAATAATCCTGGATCATGGGTCCCAGGGCTGCGTCCACAAGAGTAGTATCTCCTCTGGCCACCGCGCCAGGCATGGGACTGCTTTGATGGGAAAGATAGACGGGAAGATGGCAGCGTTTCTGGATTATCGCCCTGGCCTGAAGTTCATGGATCGGATTGCAGTTAGAATGCAGAAACAATACTGCCAGACATTGGACCTCGGCCTGCAGTAAGGAATCCAGAGCCCGGTTCAAGGAATCCGGATCCAGCGATTGAATGATCTTTCCCTGGCTATCCATCCTTTCCTGAACGGTAGCTACAGCATGATAAAGCATCGGCGGAAGATCAATGCGAAGAGAAAATAAAGAGGGCCGGGCCTGATAGCCAATGCGAAGCAAATCGCCAAAGCCAGACGTCACCAGCAGACCTACCCGGGCAACCTTGTGCTCGAGAAGAGCATTGGTACCTATGGTCGTGCCCACTCGTAGATCCTGCACTCTGCCAGGAAAACCTTTGGCTTCTACTCGCTGAAACAGGTGCTGCATGCCAGCAGACACGGGATCATCGTAATCATCGGTGCGAGAAAGAAGCTTATGGAAATGGACATTTCCTTCTGGGTCCAGAGCCACAATGTCTGTAAAGGTTCCGCCACGATCGGCAAAGAGTTTCCAGCCTTCTGCCATGCCCTTAAATGATTGTTGCCCGAGCCGGGTCCAGTGGTATTGGTTATGGGCTCTGGCATCCAGCGATCTGTTTTTTTTGTTCCCCGGCATCAGAACCGCACCTGGATGAGCGTTGCTGTGGGAGCTGCTCTGGCTCTGGCTGCCTGTACAGGCTGTTTTGAGAATCCGGAGCAACCCCCGTACAGATTTGAGGTGAAGACGGACCAGGACCTGCTCCAGTTATGCACCAGGCTGGAAAAAGAAGGCGGGCCCTCTTGCTCCGATTTCGAAGCGGGGGCAGCTATCGTATCATCTTCGGATACTTCAGACCCACAAAGTGTGTTTCCCGGACCAGCCATCGCCAGAAACCAACTGCCGCCGAGCAAACAGGAGATAAGGACCTTTCTTCGCTTCGAAGGGCTTTTTGTACCGGGATCGCATTCTTTGCCCCGGCAACCAACAAAGCATGAACAGGCGAAGGTCATACTTACCTACATGCTGCAGAAGTCTAAAGAGCGCTTCTCCAGATTGGATTCGGAGGACCAGCTACGAAATCCCAGGGTGGCCTCTTTATCGGTTCGTCAGCGAATCGTACTTGCAAGTATTGTGGAAAAAGAAGCGGTGAGTAACCGGAATTATCCGGAAGTAGCCTCGGTATTTCTTAATCGGCTGGATAAAACCATGGCGCTGGGAAGTTGCCCCACCGTAGAGTATGGACTTGGCTATCATCGTCCATTTCTGCTTTTCAAGGACCTGGAATTGCAGTCCGATTACAATGTGTACAAAAGGGGCGGTCTTCCGCCAGGACCCATCGCTCAGTTCTCGGATGATGCGTACCGGGCAGTACTTCGACCTGCGAGCACAAAGGATATATTCTTCGTTTACGATTGGACCACCGGAGACCTGGATTTCGCTGAAGAGTACAGCGATCATAAGCGCAATGCAGCGCGCGCAAGAAGTAATTTCATAGAGAAATACGGCCGAGATCAAATGTACAGACGATTCGATAATCTCTATTACGAAGACTTACCAGAACCGGAATACGGGAAAGGAGATTGACAGACAGTAGAATTCATGGTTCTATCTTTATAGACTCATGAAAGAAAGAATCCTTGTAGTAGCAAATAGACTCCCCGTTGCCATACAGGTTACAGAAAGATCCTTCCATTTTCAGCCCAGCCCTGGCGGTCTGGCCAGCGCACTGAGCGCACTCAACGATTCCTACGAGCTACAGTGGATCGGTTGGCCCGGCGAAGTAGACCTTTCCATGATACAGCCGGAAAGCATAGATGCAGAGCTCAAGAAAGAATACAATGCATCGGCGATTTTTCTGACCAGGCGTCAGCTGAATCGCTACTACTTCGGCTTTTCCAATCGTGTGCTCTGGCCGGTGCTTCACTATCTCCCCACACACATTGACTACGATGAGAAGGACTTTCGCGTCTACCGGGAAGTGAACCGAATCTTTGCGGAGCGAATCATCCAGGAACTTCAGTCCGGAAAAACCGATGACATTGTCTGGATACATGATTACCAGCTAATGCTTGTTCCGGCCATGGTGCGCGAGCGAGTGCCCGAGGCTCGCATCGGATTCTTTTTGCATACCCCTTTTCCTTCTTCAGAAATGTACAGAGCCCTTCCCTATCGCAAGGAGTTGTTGAAAGGACTTCTGGGATCCAACCTCATAGGATTTCAAACCCATAGCGGACTTCGGCACTTTCGCAGCAGCTTGCTGCATATCCTGGGACTGGACTCGGAAATTAATCGCATCGACCTGGAAGATCATAGCGTGCAGATCGGAGCCTATCCCATTTCGGTGGATCCTGCCAAGATCGACGCTGCAATGCAGGAACCGGACTTCGAAGAGGATTTGCGCATCGTGCGCCAGATAAAGAAAGGCCGAAAGATGATCCTGAGCGTGGATCGCCTAGATTACACGAAAGGAATTCCTGAAAGACTCAGCGCCTACAAGAAATTCCTGGAGAGAAATCCCGAAAAGGCGGCCGAAGTTGTTCTGGTGCAGGTGGCGGTACCTTCAAGAACCAAGATTCCGGATTATCGCCATCTGAAAGACCAGGTGGAAGTAATTGTCATGGATATCATCGAGGCCCATGAGACTCTGCCGGATTCCCCCATTCAGTTTATGTATAGATCGCTTCCCTTTCGCAGGCTGGCTGCCTTCTATAGCGAAGCAGATGTGGCCCTGGTCACTCCGTACTTTGATGGGATGAACCTGGTGGCCAAAGAGTACGTGGCAGTGAAGAAGGATCATGGGGTCTTGATTCTCAGCGAACTGGCCGGAGCGTCCTCGGAGCTCGGCGAAGCCATTATAATCAATCCCTGGAATCGGGACCAGATATCGGATGCTCTGGAAACCGCCCTGGAACTGAGCCAGGATGAATGCACCCGCCGCATGAGCGCCATGTATGAACGAGTCAGAAGAAA
>JAGRNE010000024.1 GCA_020440915.1 Leptospiraceae bacterium
TCCGGAGGAGTCGGTTCGTATTTCCTACGTTGAATTCGTGGAACCTTCCGGTAAGAGGTCTGCAAGCAACATCGAGTACGAATTGTGCAATCTCCTGGAGAATCCTCAGTTTCGTAGCCGTGGACATTTGAACGTTACAAATGAAATCCTGGATGCAGGCCAGCGGAGGGGCATCCTCACCATCGTTTCTGGTACCGGATTTGATCCCCAGCCTTTTGAATCCATGCATCGGTGTCTGTACATCTACAGTGATACGGCTGATACGGCTGATACGGCTGATACGGCTGATACGGCTGATACGCAATGAAAGAGCAAATCCTTCGGGGCACACTCTGCTTTTCTCTACTCGCCATCGCTGCCTGCTATTCCGCAACCGGTCTGCGCGTAGAAAACCAGGTCCCGCCTGGAAGGAAGGTGGCGAAACAGCGAGTTGTGCTCCGTGCCTGTTCAGAACAGACTACCGAAAGCGTTACCTTTCCGGACTTTGAACGACTGGAAGAGATACTGCAGAAGCAATGCCCGGACGCAGTGGGAATGGCCGATGTTACTGTACATCTGATGCTGGGAGGAAAGAAGAAATCCGCCAACGTGCCGCCGCCCTCCTTCCAATGCTGGACCATGACAGGCTATCCGGTGTACCGCAGTTCCGATCATCCGGATTGCAGGGTTTCCGATGAACTCTATATGGCGCCGGAACCGAAGTAGCTTTAGATTTCTTCCCTGGCTGGCATCGCATTTGACGGAGCGCTGTTTTTCCGATGGCCAGGATATGCCTATGGACCCTGGCACTCGAAAGATGGTTTATCCAAGCAGAGTTGTGGCATGCACTTCCACTGACTCGGCCAGCGCATCCAGATGGTAGCCGCCTTCCAGAAAGGAGATGATCTTTCCGTCGCAACTCTGGTTGGCAAAATCCAGGGCCCAGTTGCTCATCCATTCGAAGCTCCGGGTCTGCAGCTCTACCGAGGCCAGAGGATCCTTTTCATGAGCATCGAATCCTGCGCTTATGAGAAGTATATCCGGCGAAAAGCTCTCCAGTTTCTCCCGTATGGGACCTTCAAAGGCCTGCCGATAGTCCGGTTCCACAGAACCGGCGCTCATGGGAAGATTCAGGGTGAATCCTTTGCCTTCGCCGGAGCCCTGTTCAGCCGCCGCGCCGGTGCCAGGATAAAAGGGAAACTGATGCAGGCTGATGAAAAGAACCGAAGGATCATTATAGAACACATCCTGGGTACCGTTTCCATGATGAACATCCCAGTCCAGAATAGCGGGTCGCTGGTAGCCCAGGCTTTGAAGATACCTGGCGGTAATGGCAACGTTGTTAAAGAGGCAAAAACCCATGGCACGGCGGGGAAGGCTGTGATGTCCAGGGGGCCGCACTAGAAGTAACGCTCGTTTCACCTCGCCGGCATGCACTGCATCTGCGGCGGCAAGACCGGCGCCAGCAGCCATGGTAGCTGCGCCAAAAGAATCCTTGCTGGTCACTGTATCGCCATCCAGAGGTCGCTCACTTCTGGAGTATAGCTCCACAACGTCCACATAGTCCGCACCATGAACAAGAGAAATCTCATCCCGACTGGCATGCCTTGGCTGCAGAGTAGCGAATCGGCCCAGCGATCCCGTGCTTTCCATTCTCTTGATAATGGCTTCCAGCCGTCGGGAGGATTCCGGATGCATCATGCCTGTATCGTGACGCAAAAAGAGATCGTTGGTATAGAGAGCGCAACTGGACACCTGAAAAGGTTAGCCCGAGAGGCGCCGATTGTCGACAAAAAATGGATTTTGTCTTTCCCTGGCGGCTGGCAAAACCATTGCCGGCCCGGCCCGGGGATTTGTTCTGGAGATGTGACCTACCTGGATTCGCTGGAAAAGGAACTAAAACAGTGGGAACAGTCCGCTTTGATTCGCTCCCTGCGCCATGAACCGAATTTGCTCGATTTCTCTTCCAATGATTATCTATGCCTGAATCGAGACGGTTCCCACTTCCGATTGCTGCAGGATGTGATCGCCCGCCAGAACCAGCCTATGGTTGGCCTGCCAGAGGATGCGAACTATAAGAGCACGAAAGCCCAAAATGGGGATGGGCCAAGAATGACGACCTCCGACCCCGATCCCCGCAACGTGCCTTTCGGAAGCACAGGTTCACGACTCATCCGCGGCCACTGGCCGTCCTTCGAAAGAGCGGAAAAGGCATTTTCCGCCTGGATTCAAGCCCCGGCCGCTCTTCTTTTCCAGAGCGGATATGCAGCCAACGTCGGCGCCCTTTCTTCTCTCACCGGTCCCGGCCATCAGGTATTCTGCGATCGACTGTGCCATGCCAGCCTGCTGGACGGAGTTAGACTCTCTGGCGCAGGCAAGCATTACTATGATCATAATGATTTGAATCACCTGGAAGACCTTTTGAAGACGCGAAAGGCCAGAAAAGGCCGATGGATTCTGAGCGAGTCCGTATTCAGTATGGACGGGGACACGCCGGATCTTGCCGGACTATTAACGCTTTGTGAGCAGTACTCCGCCACCCTGTTTCTGGATGAAGCCCATGCCCTGGGATATTATGGCTCCAATGAAAGCCCCGGTGGCGGACTTCTGGCCCATTTGCGAGACAAAGAGTCGTCGACAGAGAGGATTTTCGAACGAGTCATTATCAGCGCGCCGCTGGGAAAAGCGCCGGGCCTTATGGGAGGCTTTGTTGCCGGCCATCCCACACTTTGCAAGTATCTGCTGAACCGGGCCCGATCCTTTGTTTTTTCTACAGCCCAGCCTCCCATCCTGGCCGAGATGATCTTTGAGATCGCCACACGGTTTGACCGCGGCGAATACAATGATCGGATTGAAAGGCTGCAAAGGAATGCGAATACTCTCCGCGGCCTGATGCTGGAGCGCGGCTGGCAAACGCCTTCGCAATCGGCCATTGTGCCTCTTATTGTTGGCGATCCGTCCAGGGCCCTGGAATTGTCTGGCGCATTGCAGCAAAAGGGGATGGATGTTCGTGCTATTCGCCCTCCTACGGTAGCCCGGAATTCCAGCCGGCTGAGAATTACCGTGCATAGCTGCCACAGCCAGGACCAGCTGGAAGCCCTTCTGGATACAGTGCAGCAGTACAATTGAGAGTTCCCCCGCCTCTGGAGCCGATCCGAGTCCAGAGGGCCGAGGGAACCGGTTGCTTTTCTGGATATGCCCGGCACCGCACCGAGCAAAGTTACAGCTCCATGAATCTGAATCTGTTTCCTCTTGCGCGAAAGCTGGCAGGCACAACTCTACGTCCATGGAAGAACTGCGCACTTTACTGGCCCGAGCCCTTTGCTGGGCGGACGCACATGTCAGTGCGGAAGATCTACTTCAGGGCTATCCGGCAGAGCTGCAAGGTGCCGTGCTACCAGGACAGGAAAGGAGCGCGTACCAGTTGCTGGAGCATCTACGAATTGCGCAACAGGACATCCTGGACTTTAGCCGTAATCCGAACTACAAAGCGCGTAACTGGCCCACCGATTACTGGCCCGGAAATCCTGCGCCCCCATCTTCCGATGCATGGAAACAATCCGTCCACTCCTATCTTTTTGATCGCGAAGAGATGGTTCTTCTGATTCAGGATGAATCCAGGGATCTATTCGAACCTTTTGCGCATGGCGATGGCCAGACGCTGGCGCGGCAGGCGGTATTGCTAATCGATCACAATGCCTACCACCTGGGACAGATTGCCCTCTTTCGTAAGATTCAGAACCAGTATCCTGCCGGCAAAAAGTAGCCATGCCCGTCTGGAACGAGAAAAGAGTCCAGGACTTCGTGACGGGCCTGGGCAAAGGAGTCAAGGGGGCCAGCATCGAGGAACTCCTGGGCTTTCTTCTGGGTCTGGCGCTATTGATCTTCTTTGTTCTATGGCTGCAGAAACGATCCGATGAGCGAAAATCCAGAATGGCCATCGAAAGAAGCCGAGCGCTCTTTAACAGTGAGCTGGATAACCGAGCCCTGCCGCCTTCTGCCGTGCAATTGATGGAAGACCTGGCCTATGAAATGAGCGTATCCTCCCGGGAGGCCGAAATACACCGACTCTTTCAAGATTCTTCGCTATTCGATCAATTTGCCCGCATTCTTATTCAAGAGAATCCGGATCTGCAACGTCCGCTGCGGCTGCTTAAACCCATTCTTGGACTGGGTCATGGATTTTCCGGTCAGATGACGGAATCCACGGAAGAGATTCCGGAGGAGACGGAAGTATTCTTCGATGTTGCCGGCCATACCATGGCAGGCCTGGTCGCTGCCAACCATTCCCGGGGCCTGCTTGTACGGCCCCACACAGCGCCAGGGCTGGACAGCCAGCAGAAAGCCGATTTCAAGGTTGGCATGGAGGGAGAGCTGCGATGGCAGCGAAAGGGAGTGTTCTACTCCGCGAAATGCCGCATTCTTTCTCTGGAAAACAATGCAATGGCCCTGGACCACTCCGAGGTATTGCAAGCCCGTCATCGCAGACAATTCCTTCGCACCGGATGCAATCTGTCCGCAACGCTGGCGGGCCAGAGAATAAGAATAACAAATATAGGTGGAGGAGGGTTTTTTACTCCTTCCTTTCCCGCTTCGCCGGAAGACGAATCGAACGGTGAAAATCAATTGGAATCGACAGCCACTGCGGAAACGCTCCTGAATCGTACTGGAACCAACCTGGCATCCGAAAACACAATGCAGGAAAGCTCTGAGACAAGCTCTGCAGCGGATCTTATGTATCGATGCTCCATTCGCCTGGAAAAGACGACTCTGGATTGTCTTGTAAGCCTCGTCCAATCCGGCGCCGACGGCCAGCATTTCGCTTTCCGACGGATTCGACCCGGCGACCAGGATCGAATTGTGCAATACGTTCTGAACAATGAACGCAATGCCCAAAGTTAACCTGAGTGTAATCTTAAGCGGGCAGCTCCGGATCTGATGGAGCAGGTCCTCCCGGGTCACAACTCGCAAATCCGGCGCTCCCATGGATCCAGAATCGAGAATTTACCTTAACTGCTTGAAATGAAGTTAGGAACGGTCAGTTTTGTCCAGGGATTGTGCTACCACATACCAGTAGGGGGAATCCGTACCAAATGCCAGACAAAAATGCAACAAATGAGGCCGGCCTCGTCAAAGCCATCGAAGGGCTGCCCGTTGGGGTATTGATTAGCGATGAAAAAGGAACCATCCTGGAGACGAATTCGGTTCTGGATGACATCTTTGGCTATGAACCGGGGGAACTGGCTGGAAAGCCGCTATCCATTCTGCTGCAGGAGTCCGTGCGCAAGGTACACGACGAGCTAATCCGAATGTATTTTGAGAAACCGGTAAACAAGCTCATGGACCGTGGAAGGGTTCTACCCGGTCTGCACCGCACGGGCAAAAAGATCTACCTCAACATCGGTCTTTCGGTTCGACGGGAAGGAGAGAACATTCGGGCCATGGCATCGGTGCTGGATGTTACCGGCAGGCTGGAAGCGGAAAAGGAGATCGATCGTCAAAAACGTCTTCTGGAAGAAATTCGAGAACTGCTCTTGCATCATCTTCAGGATCCGGATTCTGGCGATGTCTACTACAGGATGCTCAGTACATTTCTGGACCATACCTGCAGCCCGCTGGGTTTCATAGGAGAACTGGCCGAAGACGGCTCCAGCCTGGTGGTTCGAGCCATTACGGACATATCCTGGGATGATTGGTCTAGAAGCTGGTTTCGCAACACCGACGACGGGAAATCAACCTTTGATCGCCTGGACAGCCTGTACGGCCAGGTCATCCAGAGCGGCCAGCCCATCATTGCCAACGAAGGCAGCGCGGACCCAAGATCTGCCGGAATTATTCCGCCGGGGCATCTTCCCATTCATCGCTTTCTGGGAATTCCATTGATTTACCATGGAAAGACCATCGCTATTGCGGCGGCCGCTAACAGCGAACAGGAGTACACCGAAGAGGAAGTTCAATCCCTGCAGGTGCTTACGGAAGCCATGGCCAGCATTGTTGCCGGGAGGCGGGACAGAAATCGACGCAACCACGCAATTGAGAACCTGGAAAAACAGGAAAGGAGGTTTCGCTCACTGGTGGAGAATGCCAGGGACCTCATCGGAGTCTTTGATCTGAACAAGCACATTGTGTACAGCACTCCTGCGCAAAGAGCGCTGCTGGGCTTTACGCACCAGGACCTGGAAGGTATGGATGCAACGGAATTCATTCATCCGGACGATCGGCCCAGGATGGAAAGACTGGTGGAGCAGCTTGTTGCTGGCCAACCGGTTCCGCCGGAGATTCGGTACCGGTACAGACACCAGGACGGAAGCTATCGCATTCTGGAAGGTACGTTTCGCCTGGACAGGGACATTTCCGATGAACCTCTTATCGTGGTGAATGCCAAGGATGTAACTGAACTTGAATATTACCAGACTTCTCTTCTGCGAACGGTAGCAAACCTGCAGAGCGAAAGCGCCGCGAAAAATCGCTTCATGGCCAAATTGAGCCATGAAATCCGCACTCCTCTAAACGCTATCCTGGGCCTCACAGACCTTCTTTTGCGAGAGAAGCTGGACCGGGATCATGAACAGCTTTTGCAGGTGATTCATGCTTCCGGCGATACACTGATGCGGTTGCTCAACGATTTGCTGGAAGCCACGCAGCTGGAAACAGAAGAGCTCAGCCTTCGCATGGAACCATTAAGCATCCGGGACGTTTTGGAGCACACTCTACTTGCCTATCAGTACGATGCGCAAAGGCATAACATTAAATTCGACTTTCAGATCTGCGAAAATCTTCCCTCTCGCGCCATAGGTGATGCAGGTAGAATAAAGCAAATCCTGACGAATCTGGTCTCCAATGCCATTAAGTATTCGCCAGGCGGCCACATCCGGGTGCTGGTAAGCCGCATTTCCGAGAATCGCGAGGGAAATCTCCGTTTTCGAGTCGTGGTCTCCGATACAGGACCGGGAATTCCCGAGTCCGAACAGAAGAGTATTTTTGGCATCTTTTCCCGTCTGAAGCGAACCGGCGACGATGTAATTCCGGGCGTAGGATTGGGGCTGTACATTGTCCATCAACTCACCGAACGAATGGAGGGAACCATCAGGGTCGTTTCTCCTTCAGCGGAATTTCGAGAAATCCATCCCGACTCTGTGGGTAGCGACTTCATCGTGGAACTGGAGCTACAGGAGTGCGAAACGGACTCAAACGAGGTTCGACAGTCTTTGCCGGAGAAGCTCGCTTTTGAACACAGTCTCCGGGTTCTGGTGGCGGAAGACAACCCCAGCAATCAGATTCTGATGGAAAGAATGCTCCGCGATATGAACTGCACAGTGACGATTGTGCCCGATGGAGATACAGCCTGCAGAATGGCCGCCGCCGAAGAATATGATATGATTATTCTGGATATCAACATGCCCGGTCTAAACGGCTTTGAAGCGGCGCGCATCATACGGGCAGCCAATGGCCAGGTGCCCATTGTGGCCCTGAGCGCGGCGGCGGAGAATCCAGGGGAGGAAAAACTGCGCGCTTCCGGGATGACACTGTACCTGACCAAACCAGTCTGGCAGCAAAATCTATTTCAGGTTCTCCGCGAGCTCACCGGTAGAAGATAATCCAGCTCCGGAATTGAAATGTTCCATGAATTGGCCCACCACAGCGAGTAGGTTGAGGAAGGGAGGGATTCTAATTCTCCTTGCCCTTGTTATCTTGACGCGATTTTCCTGCGATGCGCCGGACCGCCGTCGATCCATCGAAGCGGGGTTCATCGATCTAACCGGATACTCCTTCAAGGAGGAAGGTCCTCTGGAGCTGCGAGGCGATTGGATCTTTCTGTGGAATCGCCTTCTCATGCCCGATGAGGCAAGCAGCGTTCTTTCCGGTCTTGCCACGAATAGTACCGAGGAACCGAATCCCCGGTTCATGAATCTGCCGGGCAGATGGAACGATCAGCCCATCGCAGAAAATAGGACAGCTCCCGGAATTGGCTATGCCACCTTTGCCCTTCGTTACTCCGGACTGTCCGGCGACGATATGCACAGGTTGGCCTTTCGCATGAAAGATGCATTGAGCTCCTATCGTATTTACATTGTGGACGATATGCTGGGTCCTTTCGCTGAACCAATCATGTCAAATGGCATAGTAGGCCAGAGCGAAGAGACATCCGTACCTCAGCATCTGCCGCTCGTAAATCCTTTGCCCTCCGGGCTCACCAGCGGCTGGATACTTTTGCAGGTGGCCAACTTCCACGACAGCGTAGGAGGTCCAATCTATTCCTTGCGCCTGGGCACCGAGCAACAGTTGCTACGTCAAAGAGAACGAAAGAGGGCTCAGGACTTTCTTGTGCTTGGAGTTCTTCTGGTTATGGGTCTGTATCATATGGGACTGGCATTCCAGAGATCCCGGGACCGTGCCAGCCTCTGGTTTGCACTATTCAACGGAGTTCTGGCAGGACGACTTCTTCTTACAGAAAAGTATGTACAGGAATGGCTGGGCCCTCCCTCGGAACTGTTGTTCGAGCTGCTCCAGAAAGCGGACTATGCCACTGCTTTCATTCTTGTTCCGCTCTTCTTCAGTTTTCTGCGAAGAGTCTTTCTGGGGCCGATGATAGCCAGGCTGGAAAAACCGTCCTGGATCGTAACTGCAATCTTCTTGCTTACTCTCTTCTGGCCGCAGCGAATCTACAGCTCCTTTGCCACCTATTACTTTGTATGGGCTCTCTTGCTTTCGCTCTGGGTACTGATCGGGATGGTGGCCGCCATACGACGAAAGGAAATGGGAGCCCGGATTAGCTTTGCTGGTCTTCTTATAGTCTTTCTGGCGGGCATCAATGATGCGCTGCTGGCCGGTGGACAGATCAGTAGCGCCTACGTCCTTCCTTATGGTTTTATCCTCTTCGTGGTGGCCCAGAGCTACATTCTAATTCGACGCTTCTCCCATGCATTTAATACGGCGGAGCACCTTTCCCAGTATTTACAAAAGGAAGTAGAGAATCAAACCGCGGAGCTAGCAGAGAAAAATCGTGCCTTGCAGGAGGTCACGCAACAGAGAACCATTTTCTTCCAGAACATCTCCCATGAGCTTCGCACTCCTCTTACCCTCATATATGGTCCTCTGGAAAGTATTCGAAATGGAGAGCATGGAGCCGTCAGCTCTTCCATGGCAGGGGCGCTGGACAGCATGATGCGAAATGCGCGACAGCTGCTTCGACTAATCAATCAACTTCTGGATCTTTCGCGAATCGAAGCGGGTCATATAGAGATTCGCAAAGAGACTGTGTCAATTAGCGAGTTGCTCGAAGACGTCGCTCGCTCATTTCAGGACTTTGCCGAAAGAAAGGAAATTGGACTGAAAATGGACATCGCCGCCGGGCTATATTGTTCCGGCGACGCAGAGAAGCTGGAAAAAGTATTCTACAATTTGATTTCCAACGCATTCAAATATACGCCTGCAAAAGGAACTGTAACAATTTCTCTGGATTCCAATGCGGAGGAGATAATTGTTGAAGTGGCCGACACAGGAGGAGGAATTCCTCCAGAAGACCAGGAGAAAATATTTCATCGATTCTACCAGGTAGACGGCTCGCGCACTCGACGGCAGGAAGGTTCAGGGATTGGCCTTTCGATAGTTAAGGAATTCGTAGATTTGCACGGCGGTCGACTGGCCCTGGATTCAGAAGTAGGCCGGGGCTCCAGGTTCACCGTTCGTCTGGACAAAAAGACGCTAAGAGAAAATGAATCTCCTGGGGAAGCGGAACCCCATGGCCTCTACAGAGGAGAAAGCCACAGCGAACCTGTGAACGGAGGGGTATCCCCTGGCCAGAATGGGGCAACTGCGCGCATCGAACAGTCCCGGGACCCTGGCCCCTCCAGAACCGGGGACTGGAACCCGGGTAGTGTACATCTTAGCACGGACCAGACGGCGCCGGAGAATCGACCCACGATTCTGGTTGTAGAAGACAGCGAAGATATGAGGAACTTCATAGCCCATGTTTTGCACGGAAAGTACAACATTGAACTGGCTGAAAACGGAAGAGAAGGCCTGGAAAGGGCAGCCAAAATTCGACCGGACCTGATACTGAGCGATGTAATGATGCCGGAAATGGACGGACCGGAAATGCTGCGAAGCATACGCGAAAAAGAGGAGCTCAGGAAAATTCCTACCGTTTTGCTTTCGGCGAGGCTGGATACCGAAAAGGAAAATGAACATAGCATAGCTGACTTCTATCTGGCCAAACCGTTTCGACCGGAAGAGCTAAGAGAAGCGGTCCAGCGATTCCTGTCCGATCCGACGAAGATGTAGAATCATTGTTGTCTATGGACTTGCTCTTCCCGGCTGCAATCCCGGGGCTTGCCTGGAACCAGAAGCGGGAATGCGCAATCCTCTGATGCCGATACGGCAGCCTTCCAATCTGGCCTCAAGAATGCAACTTGGCGGACAAATCCTCCAGAGCATCGGCCATCTTTCCGAGCTCCGAATAGGAATCGAGAGTCGTATCGGGACTCAGGTCGGCCCGGATGGAGGAGATAGTGTCTTCAATAAAAGAGAGTATGCCGTAAGTAGATTCCCTGCGGGAAATCAAATCTCGAATAAGCTTTACATTCTGTTCATACATGCTTTCACAAAAAGGGGAATGCCGGCTGGGAATAAAGCTGTTTTTAGGTACATAGCTCTCGGAGGAATGGCAGGGAGCTGACCCGGGAGCCGCCGCAACGGCCCATCCGTGACCGTGACCGGTGCACGGAGGAGTTTACATCTGGCTCAGACGAATGATGTTTTCCCGCTGCAGCTCGCTCAGGTTTGCCTTGAACTGGTTGTCCTGGCGAACCACCTCTCCTTCAAAGGCTTCCAGCAAATACTGGTCAAAGCTCTTCTCTGAATTGGCAGCGCCCGGAACATCCACGCCCCTGCCGGTCAGTGGTTCCCGCCGCTTTCTCTGATAAAGTGGGCTTTCCATTTTTCTAACAATCATCTCTGGCCTCCTGTTTCCTTAATCTTACTCCTAAGTCTTCGATTCCGTGGCCTTCTAATCCCCATTGTACTATTTGACGGATTTTTGGCCATATAGTTTATGTCTCTTTTTGGTGCATAGCACAATAAACCCGGACATAACGCCATAATATTTTCTCTCAAAGAATAGGTCAATACTGAACAAACGTCAAGCAAATTTCTGTTCCATCCCCTCTTCCCGGGTTTTGCCTTTCCTCTCCCTTTCATTCTGACACCACTTTATCCCCTGACCGTGACATTCCGTGCAGTATATGGCACTTTTTTTCCGAGAATAGCTATAGATGAGATCGGTACGATTTGCTGCAATTCTGCTGCTGCTTCTGGGGATGGGAGGGATCTCCTCCGAAGAACCAGAACCCTCTATAAGGAAGACTTTCGTTGTACGGGCGCGGGTTATCTCGGTGGGACCGGAATCCGCAGTGCTGGAAGTTCTGGGCAAAGCCGAGAACGATTTGCACAAACTGTCTGCAGACCGGATCGAGCGCTACTTTTTGAACAGAGAGTGGTCTTTGCGAAATGGTCAGGGGGCGGAAATCGGTACCTTCCTTTGCACTCGGGTCCTGGTCACCGGAAAGAGCTACAAACTGTTCGGACTTCATAAGAGCGAAGGAATGCGGCCTTATATGGGCATTCGATTGGGCGAGGAGGTTAGCTATCGCCCCTACAAGCCCCCGGTGGACTACCGTCTACCGGAGCCGGAAATCAAGAACAGCCTCAAGCATCCGGTGGACGGAAAGACCATGAACTATATTCCGGAGGATCTGCTGGTCTACGGACAGGGCTATGACAGTTCTCTGAGCAACTATAATCCATTCTTTTACAACCGGGACGAATCCCGGCTTCCTCGTATTCATGGTTTCTATATGGACCGCACTGAAGTCACAAATGCAGAGTATTTGCGCTTCTGCCAGAAAGCCGGCCATCCTCTTCCCGAATCCTGGCTGGGCCGGGGCTCCTATCCAGTGGGAGAAGGCAATCTTCCGTTCAGCGAGGCCACCTACGAAGATGCGCGGTCCTATGCGCGCTGGGCCGGCAAACGACTGCCCACGGAACTGGAATGGGAAATGGCGGCCCGTGGAGGACTGAGCAGGGTGATTGATGGATCCGGTCCCGGTAGCCTGGACCGTAGCCCCAGAGCCTATCCCACCGGTCGCTTTGAACAGGATCGATGCAATACCCGGGAAAGATGGAATGGATCCCCTCGATTGCTTCCTTCCTCGGCATTGAAAGATGATAGCCCTTATGGCATTCTGGGGATGTGCGGCAACGCTCCGGAATGGACCTCGAGTTTCTATGAGCCCTACCCCGGCCATCGATTCAGCGGAGAAGCGGCTCAGGCTTACTCCGGGCGTCTATTCCACGTAGTCCGAGGCGGGGCCTACTATCTGCCCTCCGATATGGCCCGCGCCGACGCTCGACAACCGGCCGGCTACCCTTCCCCCTCCTCGGATGCCAAAGCGGGCATTCGCCTGGTCATGGATCCTTGAAGCCCGGTAGAAACGCTGGACTTCAGCTTCCCGGATTTCATAGTCATCCGGTGCGCATCTACCATTCATGCCTCACTTTTCTTTTTCTGGTAGCCGCCGCCTTACAATGGAACGATCCAGATCCTGCGGTCTGGATTGCTTTCTACTCGATGCCGGCTCTGTTATCTCTGGCGGAGATCTTTCTCTGGATACCGCAACAAAGCTTCTTAAACGGCAGAAAGCTTCTGTGGCCAATGCTGGCCCTGGCCACATTGCTGTACGGTATCAGCCTTTTTCATGGCCTGGGACCGGAATGGTACAACGATGAAGTCACCCGCGAAAGCGGAGGCTTGTTCATCATCGCCCTGCATAGCGCCATTGCATTCTGGTCCCTGCCTTCCGGCAGAAATCCGACAGATCGAAGCAATAGCCATAATTGAAGAAACGTGGAGCATTAAGGAAAAAGGAATCACCATCGGAAAACCCCGGAGCAACCTATGTCTTACAACATCTCTTCCTCTTCGCAACGCATCCTAAAGACGATTCAAGATAAGGGCAGAAAAGCCGCCCTTACGCCTCCCGGATACACTCCCTTTCTGGACAACCCCCTGCGGTATCTTTCCATTCTAGTCGCTCTGGGCAGCCCTGCTATAGGCTACTTTTTAGGATGGCAATGGGGTCTGGGCGCTCTGGGCTGCGCGGCCCTGCTCTATGGTATCCGGGAGATCTTCGTGCAGGATGATCATGCCATTGTGCGAATCTATGGTCCTCTTGGAAGACTGCGTTATCTCTTCGAAAGAGAACTCAGGGATAAGTACCTTCAGTATTTCAACGAAACGAATACCAGCGGTCGTCCCATACCTCGCATTGTGCGAGACTACATTTATCAGAAGTCAAAAAGCATAAAACCTCTTTCCAGCTTTGGAACGGAATTGGATCCCAACGATTCAGACACTTCGTCTGGCTGCAGGGTGCTTCATAGAAACTTTCCCGGTTCCATTGGCGAGCCCGGCTATGAAGTGGTAGTAGGCGAAAATCGAAAGGGAGTGAAGCCCTTTTACGTGCGAAACGTAATCAACGTTTCGGCTATGAGCTATGGATCCATCAACTACAAAGCTGCCGAATCCCTGAGTATTGGAGCACGGGGCCTGGCCTACGTAAACACAGGCGAAGGCGGCTATGGACCTCATGGAGTAGGAGGAAACGATGTAGTTTTTCAGATCGGAACCGCCAAATACGGCGTGGGCGATGAAATCCGTCAGAACGATGGAACGTCCACCAGGGTCTTGAACTATCAGGTGCTCCAGGAACTTGTACGAAATCATTCAAATATTGGAATGCTGCAACTAAAGATCTCCCAGGGAGCCAAACCCGGATTGGGCGGCCATCTTCCAGGCGACAAGGTGACTGCTGAAATCGCTGCGGTTCGCAGGATTCCTGCGCATAAGACTTCGATAAGCCCTTCTCAGCATGCGGAGATTGCGGCCTCCTCTTCCCGGGAGACAGTGGCGCGACTCATGGACTTCATCGATTCCATTCGGCAGGCCACCGAATTGCCGGTGGGCATTAAAATGTGCGTGGGAAATCCGGAAGAGGTGGATCTTCTCTGCGAAGCAATGAAAAAGACCGGCAAAGGTCCGGATGCCATTCAGCTGGATGGCTCCGATGGCGGAACCGGCGCCGGACCAAATCTGTTCATGAATTATGTGGGCTACGGAAGCGCCATCGAAGGATGCGCCTTGTTCCATCGCAAATTGAGCAAGCTCAAAATTCGAGATCGCGTTGTTCTTAGCGTTTCCGGGCGTATTTTCACCCCCGTCCATGCTGCCCTTGCTTTTGCGGCCGGCGCCGAAATCATCGATAGCGCTCGGGGTCCTATGCTTGCGCTGGGATGTATTCAATCACTGAAGTGCCATACAAATCATTGCCCCACGGGCATTGCCACCAATCAACCCTGGCGAATTCGTGGCTTGGATATTCCGGAAAAATCCACCAGGGTGTACCATTTCCTGAGCGGATTTCACCATGACATGATGGATATTACGCGAATCACCGGGCATCTGGATCCGCGGGATATTCGCCCATCGGACCTTCGTCTGGTTCGTGGCTACTTTGATAACATAGGAGACTTCTTCGCGGATCGCTAGTTAGCGAACTGGCTGGGAAACGCCATCCACTTCGTAGACGCGTACCGAACCTTTCTTCCCGCGAAGGATGTAATCTCCGGAAAGACGAAGAACGTCGGCGCCATCCAGACCCTGGGCCGTATTTGCATCTATGAGCAAGTCCACGTTCTTTTCTTTGGTGAGGTCCTGAATTCGGGCGGCGGTGTTCACAGGATCGCCCATGACAGCGTATTTTAATCGCTGAACCGAGCCTATGTTTCCCGCAAATATCTTCCCGGTGGCAATGCCCATTCCGTAGCGGACTCCGTCCTCCTGCAGTTCTGGAGGCAGATACTTTTCGTTGTAAGTTCTCATGAGTTTGCGAATGCCCTGTGCGGCCGCCACCGCATTGGAGGCATCGCGACCCGTAGGATCCGGGCAGCCAAAAGTGGCAAGGATACCGTCCCCCAGAAGCTCATTCACCGAGCCATGGTGATCAAAGATGAGGTCCATTATCCTGCCAAAAAGATCGCTTATAAACTCGGCGTATTTCTGCGGACCGATGCGCTCTGCAATGGTAGTGGAACCCCGAACGTCATAGAACATCACGCTGGCTTCCAGTGTCTTTCCTCCCAGTTCCGAGGAAATCTCTTCGCTCAAGATCTTTTCTACAATGTCTTTGGAGAAGTACCGAAGCAAGCGCTGCTTATCGTGCTCCAGCCTCTGATTCAATTCGTAAATCTTTCGCCTGTAGGTAAGCAACTCCAGAGCTTGCTGGATTCGCATACTCAGGTCCGCCAGCTGGATAGGCTTCTTGATAAAATCACTGGCTCCGGTGGACATTCCCACGATTCGAATCTCATCGGAATCGTCGGCGCTCATAATGAATACAGGCACGGCCACAACCTTGTCATGAGCGCGAATCTGCTTCAGGACTTCCAGTCCGGGCAACGTGGGCAAATAGATGTCCAGAAGTACCAGATCCGGATCATACTCCTGCATCTGCTGCAAGGCTTCGGGTCCGTCGGAAGCCACCCTGGTCTGGTAGCCCCATTGCCCCAGAAATCGATCCAGCAAAGCGGACTGATCGGGATCGTCTTCTACAATGAGTATCTTGGAGCCAAGCATGAAGTATTAGCCGGCAGCAGCCATCTGGTAATAGGGATGGGATTTGTATCTCTGCAGTTGTTGTTCGCTCAGAATCTTCTGGAATGGATCGGCCTGATCTCCGGTTTCTTTGTAGATTTCCTGCACTGCCGCTTTGGATTTTGGATCCAGAGGAATGCCTGCGCCAGCCTGGCCCAGAGCCACCGAAACAACGGTAATCTTGCCCAGCTGGTCGGAGCCGTTCATTTTCGTCGGGGTCAGCTCCATGCTGTGCTGGAGGGAATCCGGCAGATTCCACTGACGGGCGGCCTCCCGGCCGGCCTCAGAATGATCGGTGCCATAGGAGGATTGTTCCAGATCCCGAAGATCGAATCCGTTCTTTTCCGCCTGTTCAATTATAAAGGAATAGTGATCTCCTTTGTTCAGGGCCAGAATACTCATTCCAATGTTGTAGAGCAGTCCGGACAAAAAGGCTTCCTCCACCAGCTCTGGATGCTTCCATTTTCCGGCCACATCCTGGGCAATTAGAGCAGAAAGCACCGGGTATTCGGTAAGGTATTTCTTGAATATGGGGCTCTTCAGGTTGGTAGCAATCTGTCTTGTGCTGATAAAGATGATGAGATTCTTGAGAGCTTTGAGTCCCAGCAGTGTTATGGCATCCCGCATAACCTTGACTCGGCCGGAGCGCCCATAATAGGCCGAATTGGCCACCCTGAGAATTTCGCTGCAAATACCGCGGTCCGGAGCAATGATCTGCTCAACCTCGCTGGCGCTCGCTTCGGAAGCTTCGGTATCGTATTTCATTACCTCCATTACTACCTGGGGTAGGGGGGGTATGACAAGTGAGGAGTCAGCCATGGGGCCATATCTGCCTGTAACTGCTGCCATAACAATTATTTTTCCGGCCTACTGCACTCTTTAACAGGTCGTTTTCTGCCCGCAAAGTTTCCTGAAATGGTCATTGAATGATGCACCCGACCCCGGTCGATACTGTATAGAGGCTTCTTCCGAAGGGGCCCCTATTTCCGCATGGAGCTCGCAGCCGCACTTCTAACCTGCCTGGTCTTCTATGCCGTCTACTACAGTCGGCTGGGCCTGGACCGTTCCCTGGTGGCCATTCTGGAGGCTGTCCTGGCGGGAGCTGTCATTGCCCTGGGCCTGCTGCTTCTGGCGCCTCATAGCGACGATTTTCTGGAAGACTTGAACCCTATGAGCCAGGGATTTCTGCTGGCGGCGCTCCCGGAAAAGCTGCTGGGCCTTCTGGCACTGCTCTATATGACCATCCGGGATCGAAACGAGATGTCCGTTAAGAATTCCATCGGCTACGGAGTTCTCATAGGAGCCGGATTCTCCTTCGTGGAAAACATAGCCTATGCCTGGATCTTTGGCAGCCAGATCGTCTACCTAAGATTGTTTAGCTCTGTTTCCATGCACCTTACGAGCATGGGTCTAATGGGTTATCTGTTAGGCATGGGTTACCTTCGCAATCGGAAGCGATGGATCTTCTTTCTGCTATCCTTTGTTCTTCCCTTCCTGCTGCACGGATTGTTCGACTTCAGTATTCTGTCCGGTGCGGAATGGAACTACACAGTTCCGGCCCACATAATCCTGCCTGTATTCCTGGTGGAAGCAGCCATTTCCCGATCCCAGACTCTACCCAATCTAGGCCAGCTTCGAGAGCAAGGCCTGTGGTTCGAAGAGTGGGCCCTTCTGGATAGACAAAGAGGATACGAGAAGTGGATTCGTTCCTCCGCCGCACAGGTTCAGAAGTCCGTATCCTTCTTTCGCCTGCCGCCAGGCCAGGCAAAAAATACCCTGGCGCTTTGCGTATTGCTCCTGCCAATACTGGTTCTCATCGAACCGGAGCTCATTCCTCTGGAAGTAACCATCAGTTATTCCATGTACATTGCTCTTTTTGTATTGCTGCCCGCCTCCATAGGAGTATCCATTCTTTCCGTTGGCTCGGTGAATCCAGAATTCTTTCGCGGAAGATTGCTTCGAATTCCCATCATTCTGGACTGGGAAGTGTTCGAAGAAGGAGTGCCCGCGCCCATAGCAAGCGGAATCTCTTACGAACTTAGCGGTCGTTCGCTCTATCTTCAGGGAAATCTGAAGCAGGACGATTCCACAAGGATCCAGTTTCGCTTTGACCGTATTGCCAGTCCGGCGGTGGACTATGAAATCGTTTCTCAGACCGCCAAGACTGGAGATGGCGTTCTTGTGCGCATTGATCGGCAGGCGACCGGGTTTCGCACCTTTCAGAGGCGCTACCGGCTGCGCAGACTTCTGTGGGGACTCTTTTACTTTCTGCACTTTCCGGGCTCGGAAGGATTTCGCAAACTTTTCATAAAACCCAGCACCATCACCCAGACTCGCAGAACCTACCAGGCTGGAGATGTAGTATTCATGGAAGGAGATCCGGCCCGTCGCTTCTACCTGGTAGAAAAGGGGAAAGTGCAGATTCTGCGAGATACAGGTAGCGGTCCGGTGGCGCTTTCCACTGTAAATGAAGGCGAGATCTTCGGCGAGATGGCTCTGGTGCAGGGGGAGGAGCGCACTGCCACAGCCATCTGCTCAGCCGAAACAGTTCTTTCCTCGGCACATTCGGATCATCTCGAGTCTTTGATCGAAGCCAATCCGGAATTTGCTTCGGCGTTAATCCGAACTCTGGTACGAAGGCTGATCCATTCCGAAGAGGCCTTTATGGAAAAGCTAAGGTCCATTGAAAAGGCGCCAGGATTGGAAGAGTAAAAAGCCCCCCGGACCACAGCCGGAATTCTTGACAGGTCTGGTGATTGAACCCATGTCTGGCTGATCCATGGATTCCCGGCAGCAACTACTGGATCTGGAAACGTTTGAGGCAAGGTTTATAGAAGAAAACCGGGGCAAGCCTCTCTTTTTAATTCGATACCAGAACGTTCAGGGAATGGAAATAGATGCGTTCTTGGAGTTCCTGAGAAGCGAAGTCCACAGCATTCTCAATCTGACAGACGTAGAGTTCTGCTTTCATCTAATGGATATCGATACGTTGTTGATGGGGATCACTCCCTACTCCAGCTGGAGAGGAAGAGACTTCCCGAACATCGATAGTGCCGTAGGTCGATTTCATGACGAATGCGCGGGTAACAAGATATGCCTCTTTGATTTTGGGGTGGCCCGCACCCAGTGCAATTTCATCTCCGACTCGGAAGAAATTCTGAAAGAGCTACTGCAGGCCTCAGAAAAGAACCTGCGGGACAACCTGACTCGCTGGAGCTGGACTTACTTCAACCGTGCCAACACCTACATTGCCGGGGCGGCCAATGAAGCCATGATTCAGCCTACCATTTCCTATGACCCCTATCGTCGTACTTTTACGGTAAAAGGCGGAGAAGTGTTTGTGGGCGGCGGTATGTACGAAAATTACCGGGATTTGATCCAGGACATCCCTTCCGATCAGGATATCAATAGAATCGAATTGCTGATCCTGGAAAAGCTGATCATTGCCTGCGAGAACGCCCCCGGCTTGCTAAAGTTCAACATCTCCCCTCAGTCCTTGATAGATACTTTTTCCCAGCGCGGCAAGGTCGAGCGACTGCAGAAGCTCTGGACTGCCATGGGATTGGAGTCCAGAAATATTCGTTTTGAATTAGTGGAAAAGCCCTATGAAGAAGTGCGTTATACTCTAAAGGATGTATGCGAAGATTTCTGGAGACATGGGGTTAGCTTTGCGGCCGATGACTTCGGCGTAAAGAGCCAGAGCCATCAGGTTGTGCTGGAACTGGGTATCATGATCAAAGAGTTCAAGCTGGATCCCATCAGCTTTCGCTTCAAGGCCAACGAAGATCAAATCAAATTCCTGGACAATCTGGCCTTTATCGACTACTGCAAACGGCTGGCGGATAACAGGGAGGCGATGATAACTGCAGAAGCTGTGGAAGACTACGATACACTTCAATTCTTGATGGAGCACCAAATCTACCAGTATCAGAGCAATATCTTTTGCGGCAAGTTGCCTATCGATCGCTACAAAGCGGATTTCGAAATAATGAGCGATCTTCCTGAAGCCGTGGTAAAAGAAATAATAGATGAACGAGGATCAGAAATGTGGAAAGATCATTCGTCTAATATTTTTGAGATTGCCCGCAGCCGGGGATACCTTCCCCATCGGGCCTGATGCCTCGATGATTACTGCAATTTCCTCCTTACGATTGCTCCTCCCACTTTTTCTCATATTTCCATTCTCCCTGTTGAACGCTTCGCAGTGCAACGCTATGAGCGGATGGGGATCTACACTTCTGGGCAGGCTACTACGGGAACAGACTCCCCTTGGTCCCACAAGCCTGCCAGAAACCGACTGGAAGACCGTGGATGCTTTTCGCCTGGCCCCCACGGAGCAAACAGTCTGGCTGCTGTTCTGTCTGGAGAATGATTCTCCGGAAAACCGAACCGCGCAGATTCATTTTGCGGATCCTTTTCTGGACCTGGAAATCTATCAAGAAGCAGGCCCGGGATGGGAAGAAAAAATGCCAGAACCGGAGGTAGGCCTTCCCACGGTATCCTTTACGCTACAAAGCGGACAGAAGCGACAGTACCTTCTCCGACTGGACCCTGGGATGAGCCACCTTGTAGCGGTTCCCGGCCCGCCAGATTTGGGCTGGAAAGATGGGCTACTGCCTGGCAGTTCCGCGGCTTTCCTTGTCTTCGCATTGATTCAATTCTTTGCAGCAGGCAACCGGCAGTACCTGCATTATGCTGGCGCACTGACAACCTTTCTTATCTTCGGCTGCTTCCTTCATGGAATTCCCTTCCGGCACCTTCCTGAAGGCTGGCTTTCAATGCGAAAAGAGCTGGCTATTGCTCTGGCCTGCGTGGCTTCAACACAGATACTCTTCTGGGCAAATTCCTTTCTGGGCGTCTTTCGCGAGGGAGCGCTCAAGAGAATTCCTTCCATCGCTGCCACTTTCTTTGTCTTGCTTTTTCTCAGTGGCTGGCTCTTCCCGGACATATTCATACCCTGGCTTGCACTTATTCCGGCTACAGCATGCCTCATTATAGCCGGCCTATCCTTCGAGGCAGTGCGAAGAGGCGAAGGCGCGCATTTCTTTTTTGTGGCATTCCTGGGCTATCCCATCCTTACGGCCCTGGGCTTCTTGATTTCGACGCGGGCAGAAACGGACTTTCTGCCTTTTCTGGACATGGGTATTATCTACCAGGCAGTTCTGCTTCCAGTGGCCATCGCGGACGGAGTGCGATGGAGCCAGGAAAAGAAGGTGCGAACCCTGGAGTCCGGGCTGCGAGATAAGACAGAAAGCCTGCAAAGAACCGTGGAAGAAAAAATGATGGCCCAGGAAAAGGCAGAAGACGCATCCAGGGCAAAATCCGAATTCCTGGCCAACATGAGCCATGAGATTCGCACTCCCATGAACTCTTTGCTGGGCACTGCGGATCTTCTGAGTTATACAAAATTGACAGAAGAACAGAGAGATCATTTGCGAGTGTTTCAGAAAGCCGGCAAGACCCTCATGAATATCCTGAACGATGTTCTGGACCTCTCTAGAATCGAATCCGAGCAGATTCGCATCGAAAAGGAAGTCTTTTCCCCGGCAGAACTATTGCGCACTCTAGAACTCACCTATTCGCCTGGACCGCAAAATGAAGTGGAGCTTCGATTCCTGGCCGGTGAACTTCCAGACCAACTGACTGGCGATCCGCATCGGATATTCCAGATCCTCGGAAACCTCATCTCAAATGGAATGAAATTTACAGATTCCGGCTGGGTAGAAGTGCGATCCGAATACCGGGACGGCAAACTCCGGGTACAGGTTGTGGATACCGGCATTGGGATTCCGGCGGAAAAGCAGTCCAGGCTGTTTCAGCGATTCTACCAGATTCGAGGAGGCCAGAAGTCCACGGTGCCGGGTACCGGTCTGGGGCTCAGTATCAGTCAATCCCTGGCCCACGCTATGGAAGGCTCCATCGAGGTAGAAAGCCAACCCGGCCATGGTAGCGCTTTCACCCTTGTTCTTCCCCTGGAGAAGCCGCCCCATTCTATTCAGCGTTTGCAGCGGAAATCGACCGACAGCGCCCGACGAATACTGGTAGTGGACGATAATCCGGACAATCTGTATCTCATGGATCGCATTCTTCGCCGACTGAGGCATCTACCCATCTGCACCAATCATCCCGAAGAAGCGCTTCATCTTCTTACAGAGAACTGGTTCGATGTAGTGGTACTGGATATTGAAATGCCAGGTATGGACGGCTATGAGTTGCTGGGAGAGATTCAGCAACGCAGACTGTTACCTGAGAATCGACCGGTGGTGGCGATCACAGCCCATGATGGACCGGAAATTCGCCAGAAGGCCTTGCAGGCGGGTTTTCATGCCCATCTGTCCAAGCCTGTACGACCCGCGGAGCTGGAAGCGCTGCTGGAAGGGCTCCCGTAGTCCGGGGAATTTCTCTTGACCCTTTCTGCAGAGCCTGTATCTTAGCCGTTCAAGAGCTATTCTGGACGAATTATGCCCCAGGCAAAGAGTAAAACCGCCAAAAAGAAAACAGCAAAGAAGGCTGCCAAGAAGAAGGTCAGCGCGAAGAAAACCGCGGCCCCCAAAGCAAAGAAGAAGAGCAGCACTGCCGCTAAGAAGAAGGCGGACACGGACTTCAATGTAGGAGATTATGTTGTTTATCCCATGCACGGCGTCGGAGAGATTTCGGCCGTGCAACATCAGAACATCCTGGGAAAGAGAACCCTCTGCTATATCCTTGAAATCGAAAATAGTAAGATGAAAGTGATGATCCCGGTAGAGAGCGCCAAAGAGCGTGGAATCCGGTCCATTATCCAGAAAAAGGATGTAAAAAAGGTTCTCGATCTTCTGAAAAAGGATGAAGTAGACACCGAAGAGGACTGGAAGATTCGCTATCAAAATAACATGAACAAGATAAAGTCCGGTTCTATTTATTCGGTGGCGGAAGTATGTCGAAACCTCTACAAACGTGCCAGGGATAAAGAACTGTCGCTGATGGAACGAAGGCTGTATGAATCAGCCTATTCACTGATCACCAGCGAACTCGCGCTTGCCAGATCCGTTTCCACGGAAGAGGCAAGCAACCTGATATCTGAAGTACTCTCCTGATTCGTCCATAGCTCAACGGCAGCTTCGGCTGCCAACCACCGCTCCGGTATCGGTATATCCGATCCGCGCGGCAAAATAAGTAAGAAGGGTTTGAGTTATGAACATCCTTTATCGAGTGCTGGCTTCACTGGCCAGCGGTAGTTGTGGTTTTTTTCTGTCCTACGCCAGCGGCGGGGACATGGCAACTTCCATTACGGGAGGGGCGCTGGTTCTTGCAGTTTCTCTCGCATTTTTCTTCATCGACCGGGTCTTTAAAGGCATCAGCGGTGAAACTTTCTTTTGCATTACCACCGGAGTGCTGGCAGGTCTTCTGCTTTCCGCTCTGCTGGGCTGGATTCTGGAAACCGTAGGGGCTTCCAGGGAACTACTTTCTGCGGTGGGGCCGTATATCTACGTCCTGCCCGCAGCAATCCTGGGATACGGCGGGTACCTGTTTTCCGTGCGACCAGGACTTCGTATTTTCGGCGGCGGCGGATTTCGTAAGGACGAACAGGGTGGAGCTTCTACCGAGAAGATTCTGGATACCTCTGTAATCATCGACGGAAGAATCCTGGACATTGCACAGACAAACTTCATCGAAGGTCCTTTCATCATTCCTAACTTTGTTCTACGGGAGATTCAGCTCATCAGCGATAGCCCGGATCCAATAAAGAGGAATCGAGGCCGACGTGGCTTGGAGATGTTGAACAAGCTGCAGCAGCTTGGTACGGTACGAGTGAAAATCAGTTACATCGATTATACCGATACAAGGGAAGTGGATGCCAAACTGGTTAAGCTCTCGCTGGAAACAGGCGGCAAACTGATCACCAATGACTTCAACTTGAACAAGGTTGCGGAGCTCCAGGGAGTAGAAGTGCTGAACCTGAACAACCTTACCAATGCGCTGAAACCCATTGTGCTGCCTGGCGAAGACATTGTAATCGATGTCATCAAAGAAGGCAAAGATGAGAACCAGGGCATCGGTTACCTGGAAGATGGAACCATGGTAGTGGTGGAAAACGGCCGAAATCTGCTGGGAAAAACTGTGCAGGTGAACGTAACTTCCATCATTCAGACAGCGGCGGGAAAGATGATTTTCACCCGCGCCAACGGTAGCGGCGAACCCACCCAGGGCGGCGATGACCGCGGCAAGGGCCATGGGGGAGATCGAAATGATCGCGGCGATCGAGATCGCGGAGATCGCAATGAAAGGAATGACCGCGGTGGACGGCGGGGAAATCGAGACCGCGAAGCCGCCGGTGGTGGCGGACGAAGAAGGGGTCGCTAAGACTCCGGGTCCGTACTTCAGAACAGTACCAGCAAAAGGCGGCTTCAGGGCCGCCTTTTTTTATGCCTGGACGCCGTCACAGGAAAGAAATCATACAGAAACCCAGGGGAAACGGTATGGCAATCATATTGTAATGTACTCGTAACAATACTAAAGGAGATTCGGGAGTGTTAGAAAATCATGGCAAATCAAAGGCAATTGCATTACGAAGCCCTTTCAATTTGCTGACATTCTGGAGTTTCCTATGAGTCATCGAAAGAGCCAATTCTGGCGTCTCGCGCCGGTTGTTTTTCTGGTTCTGCCTTCCTTGCTGTTAGCGGAAGGAAATCAAAAGCTAAAAATGCGCTTTGGTACGGAGATCTGGCCCTACTACGAAATGCTGGATCGACAACCCGCGGGCCCGGATTCCGCCGGTTCGGATAGCGAGGACACTGGCTTTAGCCTGGGCCGCGCTCGAGTGGACATGCGGGGCCGCTTCTACG
>JAGRNE010000250.1 GCA_020440915.1 Leptospiraceae bacterium
GGAGGGTATGGCTGCATGGCTGTCCGACGATCTGGAAAACGGAAAACCCTGTCCGGTTTGTGGATCTACAGAACATCCTGCACCGGCCCATACATCCAATCGATTTGGCGAAGAGGAACGGCTGAATACGCTGCGTCGAAACGTAGAGAAAAACCTTCGAAACTTTTCCTCGTGGAAAGGAAGCGCTGGCTCGGAATTGCAGGCATTAAATAATCTTCTTACTGCGGTGGCGCAAGACGCCGGCCCCGGCAAAGCCAGCAACAGCGGTAAGATCAGCAAGATCAGCAAGATCAGCAAGATCAGCAAGATCAGCAAGGCTCACGGGAGCGGGAAGACAGCCGAGATTTCTTCTAGAGCAGATCAGAAAGAGAAGGAAGCATTCTCTGGGAGAGAGGTATCTTTCTGGATTTCATCCTCTGATATTCGGAACCGATTGAGCGAATGTGCGGCGTTCTTCGAAGATGTGGAACCGGATCTTTTCTCTGATCATGTTTCGCAGCAAAGGCTCCTACCGGCGGAGCCATTTCAAGAAGCTCTCCATCAGATTCCGGAGCTTGAAGCGAATCTGGACTCCGGTGTCGATTCCCTGAAACAGAAGCGGCAAGAACTGGAAGATCTGGAAGCAGCATTCGAACAGGAAAAGGGGAGTCTCAAAAAGAGCGAGGAAAACAGCGAAGTCCTGGACAATGAGCTCATGGAGCTTTCGCAGGAGATTTCGGATTTGAAGAGCGAAATCGCCGGGCTCCGCTCATCCGTGGAGTCCTGGAGCGCGGATCTGAAGGGCCGTAAGAACATCAAGGAAACACTCGATTCTTTGCGCCAGGAGATTCAGGATGCAGAGGCCCAGCTTTCTCGCATCGATGAAAAGGAAAGAAACCTTCGGGAACGATCCTTACGGAACGAAGAAACCTTGAATCAGCTTCAGGCCTGGATGAAGCGAGCGCAAAAAGAAGAATCGGAGCGATTGCAGGAAATGCAGAAGGAACTGAAGGTCCGGAACCTGGACTCCCTGGAGGACGTTCTAAACGCTCCCGAGGAAGCCGAACTGCAGTCCATGCAGGATTCCATCGATGAGTATTACCAGAAGAAGCATCGCCTGGCTACTCTCCTGGAAAGTCTGCAAAAAGAGGTGAAGAACAAGGAAAAACCAGATCTGCAGGCCCTGGAAACTGAGGCGATGGAATTTCAAGAGACATTGAAGAGCGCCGAGGATGAACTGGAAAAGGTCAGGGGGCAGATCTCGGAGCAGGAAAGCCGCAAAAAGAGCTACGATGAGTTAATGCAGCGCCGCCAGAAGATAGAAGAGAAAAGCCGGCCTTTGTTCGAATTGGCCAACGATCTGACCGGAAGGAATGCCAGAAATATCAACTTTGAGACCTTTGTTCTGAATCATTATCTTCGCACCGTAACTCTGCATGCGAATCATCGGCTCTTGAATCTCTCCGACGGTCGATACGAGTTGATTGTAAATTCAGACATCGAGCATGGTAATCGGCAGACCGGACTGAATCTGGACATTATGGATTCGCATACAGGAATTCCGCGAAGCGTGAAATCCCTTTCTGGAGGAGAAAAGTTTCTGGCTTCTCTTTCTCTGGCTCTGGGGCTAGCAGATGCAATCCAGGAAAGAGCGGGCCGCATTGAGATGGACTCACTGTTTCTGGACGAAGGCTTTGGCACGCTGGATGCCGAGGCACTGAATCGCGCCATGGGAATTCTGGAAGAGATTCGGGAGAATCGGATGGTAGGCATCATTTCGCATGTGGACGAATTGAAGCGCACCATACCCTGTCAGGTCCGGCTGGTTCGCACACGAAAAGGTTCAAATATCACTGTTCACCGGGGAGAGTCTCCCTGATTTTCTGCAAGGCTATCCGGGAATGATTGCCGTCAGGGACCGTTCACAAATGTTCGCAAGCCGCTTTCTTTTCCTGCATGGAAAACCAGCAATTTGCAATTGGGCGAAATCGGATCCGGTTGGAAAGCTCGGCCAGCGGGCACAAAGACGATTTCGCCTTCTGATAGCTGGATGGCCTTTCCTTTTTGCAGTTGAAGTCGAAGAGAACCTCTGGCTACCAGAAGGATCATTTCCTGGTCTTCGTTTCGGAGGAAAGGGTAGTCTGCTTCGTTGCTCAGATGCCATGCCAGAGCGTTAATTTTCTGTCCTTCTGTGAGAGATATGCGGTCGTTTTGCGGATTCTGAGCAGCAAGATAACTATCGAGGGTGATTATTCGCAACTCGCTGGACGTTTTCGCTGCGTCGTCTGGATCCGGCTGGCATTGAGCGAGGGCTGTAAGCGCCGCCACTGTAAGAGTAGTTATCAGGGTATTGCGTAGTTTCTTCATCGACATTTTGTGGAGCGAATTGCTGCCTGCCGGGCCAGGGAAAAAGGGGCTCCCCTGGAGCCCCTGAGCAATTATTCGAAACTTATCTGCACATCTCTGCATTGAGCAGTATTGCCTTTGATTTCGCAACGCTCTACTTCTGTTGAGCTATTACCAGTGTTCTTGAATCTGTAGGCGGCATCGCCAGTGGAAACGTATTCCCTGGTGTAGGCGCATGCAGAAATACCGATGCAAGCCGCGAGGACGAGAAGCGAATGTAGAATTTTCTTCATTGTTGATACCTCCTATGATTAGCGAGCCAGTGGAGGAACTGTGTTATGATCAACATAGCCAGCCCCCAGATCCACGCAGCTCAGGTTCCCGGTTGCGTCCACGTCGCAAATCAGCTCCCGGCCATCGATGCAGCCATAAGGGGAGCAGTTAGCTTTCATCAGTCTGAGCTGATCGTTGCTCTGCTTCTCCATGCCTCCGTAGACTGTAATGCAGGAAGTCAGCGTAAGCGCTCCTGCGGCCATTGCGAAAGTAAGTGCTCTGGTTATTTTTCTTTTCATCCTTATGCCTCCTTACTTCATCGATACTCCCACACGGGAGCAGTTGAGATTTCCCTGAGAGTCCGCTTTGCAGCGAGCCACATAGGTCTCGGGATTGCCGAATGCTGGCGACTTGGCTATAGTCACATAGACGTCGCCTTTATGTGGCGCTGCCGAAGTTACTATATAGGTAGTGCATTGAGCCGTGCCGGCAATGCACAGAGCAGTTGAAACAATAATCAGTAAACGTTTCAATGGGTTTCCTCCTTAAAGGTTTAGGCAATGGTAGGATAATGATTAGTATTTGTCAATGTGTATTGGAATAATAATGCTATGTACGTATGGTAGGCTTGAAAGTGGTATAGTAAAAGGTCAGAATCGTACAGAATCGTAAAGAGACTTCGAATGCTTCGGTCTGCAGGTATTATCTATGGCGGTTCTTGTGCGCCGCATCAGGGTGGATGCTTCGATTACTTGTTACAGGGGCCGAAATACAATACCTTTCTAATTGTGCCGGGCTCAAAATGAGGGGAAATTCTGGGCTCAATGTTGCCCTGCAGTCGATACACCATCTCGCAAAGGACCGGTTGGCGTTCTAACACAGCTTCCACAGTCCGCTCTGCATTCGTTTTTCCCGGCTCCGGTTTGAGGGTGCTATCCTTCAGAACATGGCGGTCCAGAACGCGGACCTCCTTACGAAAGTCGTAGCGGAAGATCTCTTTGCCGCCTGAATCGTAGGCATACAGACTCAGAATTCGAAACAAATCTCCGGTGGGGAAGTGATGGGCTATCTGCGGAATGTTGACGTGCCATCGGAGGCGAGTACGGCCGGGAAGGGAGGCCGGCCCTGGATTTGCGAAAGGGCTGTCGCTGAGTTCGCCGGAAGGGGTACCGAAACGGGCCGGCCGGTTTCCCATTGCGGGCTCGCTCACAATGGAGAGTGCTATCTTCTGCGACAGATCGGGCTCTGCCCTGGTTTTGAGATCATGCTGCCTGTCCTTAAAGTGACAGGAAATGCAACTGTCAGTGCCCGCGGCCGCATGAGCCGAGCGATATTTCTCGAATTCTGCCACTGTATTTTGCATTGGATGATCGTCTTCATAGACCGCAAAGGGCTCCAGACTCTTTACAAAGTTGAACTGATGACAGCCAGCGCAGAAGCTTTCGCTCTTCAGCCCGGGATCGTGGCGCACCGGATGAAAAAGCTCTGCCCTTTTCTGAGAAAGATCATTGGGTCCTACGATCTGCCCATCGCGAATGTGGCAGCTAACACAGTTGATGCCTTCTGCATAGAGCGCCTGGAAATCTGGATTTCTGGCAATTTCTGCAGGGTCCATTCGATCCGGTTCCCAGAGCGGCGCATGACAATTCAGGCACCAGGCCTTTTGATCTCTTCTAAATGCATGCTGAAAGATTGGGTTCGTGAAGGAACGACCGTGGGCCGAAGACTGCCAGCTTTTGTGGGTTTGTTCATGGCATCCCTGGCATTGCTCCGAATGCAGCTCAAAATAAGGATGCTCCAGAGTCTCCCTTCGAATCGGATGAACTCCTTTGCTCAGGCCGGAGGCCGCCGGTCCGTCCAGCTTGAGAAAGATTCGCATGTGGCATCCGGCGCAACCGGGGCCCAGCGAACGTATGCGAAGGGCCGCCCGGTCTGCCACAGGTTCCAATACCGCATTTCGGGCGGCGGACGATGCCAGAAAACCCAGAAAGGTCAGCACCAGCAGAAGTAATCCCAGTAGGATCGGGATGCGACCGTAATCTCTCAACCCAGTTTTCTCCTGCCCGGCCGGTTGAATCAGGGGGCGAGCGAAGCCAGTGAGACCCCATTCCAATCAGGCTCGAGAGGCACCCCGGTTTCGTTGCCAGATCCCGGAAAGCCATCTCTACTGGCGAGCAAGGATCTGGTGGACGGGGCATGGCCCAGAGCAATCCAATCTTTGAACTCTCTCTGTAGGGGCGCGCCCAGAGCTTGCGAGCAAAGCTGCTCCATGAAGTAATGCGCATTCATATCTTCGTGGACAAAGAGGATTTCTGGTTTTGCGGCTCCGGACAGGGCCCGGGCGGGAAACTCCACAACGATGTAACTACTTCTGGTATTATCCAGGCAGGCAAGCTCTACCTTTTCGTCCCAGCATTCTCTTTCGCAGGAGG
>JAGRNE010000251.1 GCA_020440915.1 Leptospiraceae bacterium
TGTCGCCTGTTCACCTGTCTCCTGTCTCCTGTCCGCTCTTGCTCCTCATCGAATCCGGCGATACCGGATGCATTGCGCTCCCAAAAAACTGTGCGAAAGTTCAAAAAAGGGTGCGATTCTCCGACCTCCGGAGGTTATTGGACATATGGGTTCCTTTCGCCTTGCATGCTTCGCATTGGTGACTTCCTTGCTCTTTTCTACTCAGAGCAAGTGTTTGATCCTGGATAACAGCCCTCCTTCGGATTCGCTGATTGCAAATCTTCCGGTGCTGGCCAGTCTCTTTCCTGCGTCCAGAGTCTATGGATTTCTCAATGATAGTTCCGGCGACAGTAGCGCCAAAAGTCTGCTGCGATGGGACCGTTCGGCGCCGGAAACTACGATTCGTGTGGACTGGGTTACGGGACCCTCGGACATCCGGGCGGCCGCAGTCGTAAATGGCATCATATTTGTGGCCGAGGCGCCGGATCCAGGCACCGACGACCTCTGGATTTCCAGAGATGGAGGACTGTCCTGGGAAAAGCAGGATTCGCCCACCTCAAACGAATCTTCGAATATTACCTTTATCCTTGATTGCGGAGGCGCTGTTGTCATTGCTCAGGCGAACCTGGCCTACAATCAAAGCGGCTCGCAGCCCGGCTACATAAGCAGGGACAGCGGTGCTAGCTGGTCGGAGTTTCGCGCCGGCTTTGGTCCTTCCCTGGGCGGAAGCGGTAACATTGCCATAAAGGCCATGTCCTGCGACGGCTCTTTTCTATATGTCGCTTCTTCGGAATCTTCCACCATGGTACAGCGTGCATCCCTGGACAATCTTACTTCCTGGTCGGGGACTTCCACATCCCCGGGCGTCATCTATTCGGACTATTCGGCCATTACCGCTACGGACACAGGATTTGCTGGCCTGGCCCAGGATGATCTAAACACTACAGGTTGCGATGTGAATGCTTCTGTGGATGGGGTCAGTACTGTGCAGAGATCCGGAGGTATGCCGAACTCCAGCTATGGATGCGCGGGATCTGTGCACTTCGGACCTGCCGGAAACCAGAGCCTCCTTTTTGCGGCGGAAGCGGACTTCATCAATCAGAAGTGCTACGTCTATCGCTTCCCCACCGTGTCTACTGCTCCGTCAGCAGCCACCATCGTGGAAGGCGATTGTAGCGGAGTTACCAGCCTCAGTACAATGCGGGCCATTCTGGCCACCAACCAGGGTGTGTATGCGACGTTTGCCGGCGGGCCACCTACTAACACAGGTATGCTCTTCTCCAGCGACGGCGGACAGAGTTTTCAGGTTCTGGATCTGAGCTCCGTCTGGACAGATAGCGGTTACATCATTGACCTGGAGCAATCGCCTTAAGTCAGAGATAAAAAGCCTAAAAAAATCCTACAAATGTAGGGGCAGGATTTGTTTACTGCAGTACATGCAGAATTCCAAACCCGGAATCCATAAGCTTCTAGTTCTTTCATTCATTCTTGCATTTCCTCTCTCTAAATGTCTTCAGCTGGAGAAAAGTCCGGCAGGCAATCTGCCCGCACTTCTTGCCCTGGCGTCTTCCAGAGAAGCGTTCTTTCTATTTCCGGATCAGTCCTCGGCATCCACTTCTAGCAATGGCATGATTCTGGCTCGCCCGGATGCAGGTGCAAAGACTGTAGATCTTCACTGGATTCCCTTCAACGGCGGTCCGGAAAATACGCGGTTGGCCGCCATCCACAATGGAGTCGTATTTATAAGTCAGCCCGACGGCGAAGACGAGTTATGGATTTCAGGAAATGGCGGCCAGGGCTGGAGGGTATTTGAAGCCCCGGAGGATAACGAAGACGAGGATTTTGCCTATTTGCTTTCCTGTGGCTCCGCTGTTATCGTCGCCTACGATACGGTATCCCTTTCCGAAGAGGACGGCCATCCAGGCTACGTCTCCTACGACGGAGGACAAACGTTTCAAAAATGGTCGGCCATCGGATCGGAAGAGATTTCCATCGACGGAATGGACTGCAACGAAGAGTATCTATTCATTGCATCCAACGACCAGAATCATCTGCAATGGGCTCCGGTGGAGAATCTAAATAGCTTTACCACGGCCAGCGCTCACAGCTCCATCATCGATACCTATGAAGGCCTGGTGGCCGGACCCTCGGCTATTCTTGGCATAGCGGAACAGAACGGCGATCACTTCTCTAACTTCGCCTCGGGGCTCCCGGACGATATGAATTACTCCGGCCCCTATCCCGTGACATACAACTATCAGCCCGGAGGAACGGGCCGCGGGGCCGATTACATCGACGACAATAACTTTGTGGCGATGCTGGATACGTTCAATGGAATCTGCCGGGTCTATTCCATGGATGCTGCAGGCGAAGATCCTGCCTCCGCCAGCTACGCCCAGCCGGCCTGCAATAAAGCCCCGGAGCCTTCCATAATTCCGGCCCTGGGTGGAAACTCCAGCTCTATCCTGTTTAGCTATGCAGGTTCTGACGGTCTGGAAGGGGGTGTAATGATTTCCTTTGATGAAGGCGCTTCCTTCTCCAACGTTCCTGTTACCAGTGTATGGTCAGACAGTGGATCTATTAGCGATATTGAGCAGGGAAGGGTGCCGGGCATGCCCTGAATTCCGACTTCGCACTTTCGCATTCCGAAGTCTGAAATCCTTATTCCAGAGTTCGAAGTCCTTGAATCGATGGCTGCCTATTCCAGGTCGTCCAGGCGATGCCTGAAGTGCTGAGCCAGGATCTTATGCTCTTCTTTCCCGTTGGCCATGTTTTCCAGCCAGGCCGCAGTGTTGGAAAGCCATTCCCGGTCGTCAAGGTTCTCCTTGCTGATGAAAACCCTCCGCAATTTCATAAGGGGGCGAATCTCGTCAAAGCGATCCTTCTTGTCGTAGTATAGAAGGTCCCCGGTGCTATTCATGTCGAACTTCACGGAATTCAAGGCCTTTACTACTTCATCCAGCCATATCAATCCGTGGTTTTTCCTTTCTACGTAAGAGGCGGCCTTCACGACATTGGGCGGTACAAGATGTGTTCTTGCCTTTGGACCCTTCGAGCTCTGGGTTTTCTTCTGGCGCGCGCCTTCAGACCGCGAATCCATGGAAGCCATTTCTTCGGCAAGCTCATCGTTTCTGTGGTTGGAACTCTCAGTGGCGGAGGAAGCCATGCCAAAAAGCGCCGCAAGCCATTCCAGCAGTCGGGTAAAAAAACCTTTTCCTTTCCTCTCTCGCTTCTTGCGCTCCTTCTCCAGCTCCTCTTCCCATTTTTTTATGGCTGCCGTTAGTTCCCTTTGTTCGCCCAGCGTTTCGGTGTCCAGCCCAGGCATGTTCATGTCGATGAGCGCATCGTAAATGCCGCCGGACATTCCGCCCTCGCGCGCCATTACATGCAGAAAGGAACGTCTTTCCTTGTTCCGAATAAATGCGCGGGCCAGGTTGGAACGGAAAATAAGAAAAGCCCCGGGCGGTTCAGAGCGCTTGTCCAGACTCACCAGGACTTCCGGATCCCTCTTAAAACGGCTCAGAACCCCTTCGTAGATCTTGCCCTTGTCGGAAAAGCGTTCGCTCACCTTTTCCGGAGGCTGGAAGCTATCTCGAGTGAAGTGAACCGGCTCGAATTTCATATTTAGCATTTTCAGAGTCTGCTGATAGACAAAACCAAGCAACACTTCGGCGCGTACGCTTTTTAATCCCTGGCAAAGCTGAATCAAGCGATTCAGAGCTTCCAGAAATTCCATGCCGCCCGGCCAGGACTCCTCTGCCGTGAAGCTGGGGTGCCGGGACAATTCGTTCAAATAGCCGCTACCCAGTTCTCCTCGAGCGATTTCCATATCCGGCATTAAGAAATGCACAATGCGACTTGCGGTTTCAAGAAAAGCGCGATGAATCCATTCCGCTTCTGTTGTTCTCTCGTTGAAAGAATCCTCATCGAAGTCTACCATTGCATAGCCGGGGGGATAGACAATGTGAAAGTCCCTGCGCAGACTGTATAGCACCGGCCGTTCCGGGCGTTGCTCCAGAATCTCGTAGACTTCTTTGAACTTTTCCCGCTCCAGTTCCAGTTCGGCGCGCAGGTCTTCCTGAGGTCGCGCCAGGGCCCGAACCAGATCGTTAATGTATTCCCGTGGAGCTTCCGTTTCGCTCTCAAGAATGCTTTCAAAAGAAACACTTTCCAGTCGGCCCATTTGCTGGACAAAATCGGTGCGGTCTTTCATTGCTTCCGGAAGAAGCAGAAGATGCTCATGCATTTCCGGCCCCAGGGTATTCTGGCGCTCCTTTTCCATAAGCATCCAGTCCCGATGCCTGATGTACCGAAGCACGCTACTAATGCCGGTGCGAAGGCAGGCACGAAGAATTGTCTCTATTTGTTCTCCCTTAAGGGATGCAGGTCGGACCACGACCTTTTGAAGCCGCAGATGCCTGTCTTCGTCCGAGTATTCCAGAAAATGACCGATGTGTAGAACCTGCTTTTCCTGAAGGCTCTTAAGATCGGCTTCTGACAGGATCTTTAGATCTTCAAGTTTGACCAGAGCCCGGGGGGACTGATGGAACATGAAGAAGTTCTGGACTCCTTTTTCTATCTGAATAATTTCCCGCTCGGCTCCGGGGCTGAAAGAGAGCAGAATACTTTTCAGGTCCGTGCTGGAGATCAAATCAGATTGCTGCGCTCTGGCTTCTTGGGGGGCTCCTTCCATGTTCTACCAGCTTATCGATTCCACTTTCGTGGCGCTGCTGTCCAGTTCTATCCTTATATGATGTCGGCGTTTTTCTCCATTCTCTCTATATATCCTGGGCACCCTCGCTGCATTTATATAGTGAACACCATTGCGTTCCAAATACCAGGTCCGCTCTCCGCCCCCCTTCAATGCATGGTGCATATGGCCCGCCACCACAGCTATTGGAGCTTTGTTCAATTCGGAAGCAGCCTCCAGCGCCAGGGTAAGGTCTGCATCGCCAAAGTCGCCTCGTTGAGGATCAAAATCGCAGCCCCAGATGTCGGAAGGGCTGCTGCCCAGTCCCGCCGGACC
>JAGRNE010000252.1 GCA_020440915.1 Leptospiraceae bacterium
GCCCTTCTCGAAGAAAACGCGGGCTGGATATTGAAAATGAACCCAATCGAACATCTAGATATTGCCAGGTACCTGAAAGAGGCCTCCCTTAAGCTATCGGCGGATCAGCTGGAAAAGCTCCAGCTCTTTCATGCCATGCTGAGAAAAGAAAATGAAAGGATCAACGTAACGAGACTGTACGGGGCGGATTCCATGGGAAGAAAGCACTACGTGGACAGCCTTTTGCCGCTGAAGCTCCTGGAGGAGGCCGGTCTACCCCTGGAATCCCCCTGCATGGATCTTGGTAGCGGAGGCGGTTTTCCGGGCATCCCAATTGCCATTGCCAGGCCGGAACTCAAGATGAGGCTCGTGGAAGGCCGTAGAAAGCGCACTGAATTCCTGGAAGCGGTAAAAAGGAAGCTGAACCTGAAGAATGTAGAGATCGTTTCCCGAAAGCTTAATCCCGCCGATCAAATCCATTGTAAAACCGCCATTAGTCGCGCCTTCATGTCGATAGAGGACACCCTGGAGCTTTCGGCGTTGAGTGTGATCGAAGGCGGAACCTTTGTCTTCTGGAAAGGACCGGAGTGCGAAGAAGAGATGGAGGCTGCATCCAATCTGCACCAGTGGAAGCTTGAGCGTGATCTACATTACGTATTGCCGGGTACTCGGGACTCTCGTCGACTGCTGGTGTACCGGCGGGTCGGGGAAATGGCCTCCAGGGTTGTATCCGAAGACCTTCAAACGGATTCCAGCGACAGGGGGACCGCCTCAGTGGATTTTCTATCCGACCGCACCGGACTGCCGGGAGCGTTACACGGAAACCTGCAAATCATTGAATCCGAGGCCAATCCACGGTACAAGGACTGGCAAAAACTAGAACAGAGCAAATGGATACGCAAGCTGGGCCGGACTATCATCTCGGGCCGCAAACTTGTGCCCGAATTCATTCGGGAAGCCCTGCAAGCGAGGGCAGACACTTCTGAACTAGCGGTCCGGCCGCTCAAACGGGAGGATTCACTACACTCCCTTCAGGGACGACCGGAAGCGGTGCTCTTTGCGGATACCTTTCCTTCCGATCTTCTGGAACTCGCTTCCGCCCTTAAGAACCTGGAGCTTCCGCTTATTCGATTGAAAAATGAACTCTTTCGCAGGCTGGATTCTTCCGGGACCCATTTCCCGCTATTGTTATGGAATCTGGAAGATATCAGCATCCCTGGCCTGGAAGACCGGAAGCAATCGGAGGCAGAAAGTCTGCCGCAGCCAGGCGCACCACAGGCCACGGCTGCACTTGTTCTTCCGCTTTCTAATCCAGACAACCTGGGCGCCGCCATACGGACGGCCACAGCTTTTGGCATCAGCCAGGTGATACTTACCGCGGAATCCGTTTATCCGTTTCATCCTCTGGTTGTGCGCAGTTCAGCCGGGACTTCACTGCGCATGCGGTATCTTCAGACCGGCCCCGTCAAAGATCTTAACGATGAGCTGAATGGGGCTGGCTTTGGCAGCGACAGCCGCATCCTGCTTCATCAAGACGGAAAGCATTCGCTGTACGAGATGCAATCCTTACTAAAAGGCGAAAGCACTGTATGCTTTGTGCTGGGTCAGGAGGGTCCTGGATTGCCGGATAAATTGCAGGGACTGCGGCTGCGAATCCCCATCGCACCGGGCGTAGAGAGCTTGAATGCTGTAGCCAGCCTGACCGCTCTTCTGTATGAATGGAGGCGGCCAGGCTGAGCGCCCTCCATCTGCCAGCGTGGCTCGGCTCATTCCGCCTCCGAGCGAAGGCCGGCTCTTCCGCCCTTATTTGACCTTACTTGCGAAGAACGTAGTCCTCTCCGTGACCCGGATCGGACTGGCGAATGAACAGTCTCTTCTTTGCTTCTACACCCAGAAATAGCTGAAAAAGATCCGTAATTATGGCACGGCTAGAGTAATAGCCATGGCCCAGCCCTGCAATGCCTAGCACCGGATCGTCCACTTCATTGACGTTGATTACGTCGGTATTGGGCACTTTCTTGCACATTCCGAGCCTGTAGTTGCCGTTCACTTTTCTCGAAACCAGCAGAGCATTGTCGCCTGGCGAGCAATACAAAGTGGTTCGATAGGAAGCGCCGGAAATGGTCGGAGCATATTTGTCGTATTCGGTTGCGGGGAAGTCCGGAGCAAAAAAAACAATCTCCCCGAATTTCAGATCTGTCTGGTTTTCCAGAGCCCGTTTTAAACCCGGAATCGCCACCTGGTGCCCCATGGAATGGACTATAAGATGCACCGTTTGCACTTTCTTTCCCAGAGAGCCGATCCATCGAGCAAATTCATTTACCGTGGCGGCCGCATTACTCTGATTTTCCCGGTAAGTTGTGGTCATGGAAAGTGATTCCAGGAATCCTTCGTCCGATGCGCCGGCTGGCCAGGAGAATAGGATTACAGGAAAGGGAAATTTCAGATCATACTGGATTTGTGATGCTCGAAGCACGGCTTCCTCAAATTTCACATTGAAGCCATGGATGAAGACCACTACCTCTTTTGAATTCACCCGCTGCATTCCATCATCCAGAAGCTCACCGGACAGGATGGAAAACCGATTCCGCGGATCGGCGCCAGCGCTTTCGGCCTGATCAAGAGCTCCTATTTCATGATTCCTGGGAACCTGGACTCTGCATAGGCCGGACACCAGGCGGGGCCCGGGCTTCACGGTTACGTTCTGGTTGGAGCAGACTCCGGTGCGTCCCATCATTTCTCGATTTGTGAAGTAGAGCAGATCAATGACCTGAGTCTCCGAATAATCGTTCTGAATGCGCTCCTGGAGCAGTCGACCAACCTCTGGAGGGTACTGACTGATGCAGCCCCAGAAGAGCGAGGATAGGATTACTACCAACAGCGGGGAATTATGTCGGATTCTGGCCGGGATAATCATTGATCATTAATCGGAAAAATCCTTTTCTGATACAAGCTTTTCTCAAGACTCATTAATGTAATCGGCACTCTATTCGATAATAGAGGCAGGAGCAAGACGTATGTCTATTCGCTGGATACGCTATTCTACAATCGCACTCATTTTTGCCGCCCCGGTCTTTGCCGGACTCCTCTGGAGCGAAGATCCGAATATTCGAGATAATCCGGGGGGCACTGACGTAGCCGTCAACGATGGCGCCGGCCCGGATCGGATTACTCTGGATAACTATAATCCCATCGCCATTGACGATCCTCGTATTGATATTGAAGATCTAACAGTGGATCGCCGGTATGCTCCGGACGGTCGGGGTGAAATCCTGGATGTGATGTTCACTGTGCATAACCTGACCAATGATCCCATTGAACTGTATGCCTGGGTGCTGGCCTACCGGGAAACCAATGCTGTGGATGAAAAGGACCGTCGGTGGGTTCCCTATCCGATGTGGCGAGTACAGGATCCTGCGAAACGAGATTTTGTAATCCATTTCATGAAGATCACTCCTAAAGACATTCCGCCGGAAAAGATATGGGCGCCCAAAGCCAATCCCGATGACAAGGATGGGCCCTATGAGCAACAAAAGGAAATCGTAGATCGCATGCGCGACTCTGTAGCGGCCGTGCGGCCGGTAGCGGATCTTCTGCCCCCGGCCTGGATGTACATCGCATACATTAGCAGATACCCCACCCAGGGCCTGAACTTCACTCTGTATGGCGATGCTACGCCGCCGCCGGATCAGCTCACTCTAAGTGACTATGTGCCTCCGACTCCCGAAGAGAAGCGGACAAAGGTGTTCAAGAATTACGACAAGCATACTTATACAATCGAGCAACTGCGCAGAAAGAGCATTTTCCGCTCGCACCACTACATTCGCTACAAAGTAGACTACGAATTTTACAACACAATAGCAGTAGTGCTTTTCGATGCGAAAGCAGCTAAGGAGTATGAGCAGCAGGTGGATGCTGGAAACGTCGCGAAAGAAGACATTGTCAATCCCATGCTCTTCTACCAGATCTATAAGATCGATCATAGCCTGAAGATTCGCTAGACACCTGGAATTCTTTCCAGTTGACTCATACCCGGGGCGCCCATTTCTTTCAAATGGACGCCCTTTTTGCGTTCAGAGGACTGCTATGAGTGAGGAGAGCCCGCGACATAATAAGAAAGAGCCTATCCTGGAAGAACGGCGCTCCATGACCCATCCAGCACGGACCAGTGACCCTCCATTCAGCATCGTGGCGCGCGCCCAGGAGATAGAAAAGGCGGATGAAGTTGTCCAGAGCCATGTCCACGGCAAATTAGATGTAATTGCCCGCCAGATTCGCACCCTTCAAGAAGAAGCGCGTCAGATTATTGGTCAGGCCGAGCGAGATATGGAATTGCACCGAGTTAAGTGCAATTTCGAAAAGAAGGCCGGTATGAATCTGTATCTCTATGAAAAGAAGACCGGAGAGAAGCATTTTTCAATTCTTTCTCCCCTGGAATGGGGCGCCTCGTTGCCCTATGAATTCCTGGGAGCCTATCGGTTGGTTGCCGATGGCAGCTTCGAAGAAATCGAATCCGTACAAACTTCCGCGGACGATTCCTGAAAGCAAAATACTCGGTACCGCAACCCAGCTAAATTGGTTGCCTCGCTAACTGCCACAGTGCATGTACGTCTTTGTGCTTCCTTTTGAAACACATAAAGAAAGAGGGGATGCCCTCAAAGCGCTTCTCGACGGACAGCCTGTTCGAATCATCTTTCCTGGCCTGGTAGACAGAGAAGTAAACGAGCTTTCGGACTTCCTCTACCGACTGCTTTCCGAATTGGACCTGGCTTTCCTCTCCGAACCAAGTTTTGTCATAGCAAAGGAGCTCATCTCCAACGCAAGCAAGGCCAACGCAAAACGGATTTATCTGTTACAGGAAGGAGTACCCATCGAAAATGAAGAAGGCTATCGAAAAGCGATGCGCGGCTTTGCCGGGAAGGTGCTGGAGCGCTGGGACGAATTTCGCAAAGAACACAAAAAGAACGATCATTATATTCACATGTTCTTTCAGCTGAAGGACAAACATCTTCACATTGAAGTGC
>JAGRNE010000253.1 GCA_020440915.1 Leptospiraceae bacterium
AAACTGTTCAATGGGCGGCAATGGCTCAGGATTTACCGTGCGGTAGTAGGAGTATCGGGGGCTGCGACGGTAGGCCATGGTAAAGGCACCTCCACGAAAATCCAGTGGAATCGGTGTATCCATTATATGCTTTCTGTCTTCCGCAGAGATGTGATCCGGAAAGTTCATGGAAAGCGCATGCATCTGCTTCTCTTCGTTGTCTACGGAATACAGGGAATACACTCCAATATCGTAGGCCTCCTCGGAGAAGCGTATCACTTCGGCCATGATTTCGTCCAGGTCTTCCATGGGCGCGATTCGCTTGAGCAGTTGATTGAGACCTTCTGTTTCCTGCTGCAGCGTGCGCGCTGTGTTACGCTCGGACTCTACTTCTTTCAAGAGCTGGCGGTTCTGCACAGATCCGGATACCTGCCGGGTGATTCGCTCCAGAAAGTCCCGTTCGCTTTTTGACAGCTTCTGTCTGGCGGGGCCGGCGAATGCGATTACACCAATGACACGGCCTTCGGCCACCATGGGAATGTCCAGAAACCAGTCGAAGCCCAGATATCCCATGAGCGTGCGATCGTGGCCGCTCATTTTCTTTCTCATTCGGTCTGGTATTCGTCCCATGTACATGGGCTTACGGGTAGAAACTACTCGACGTAGCGTACCGGTGTCTTCGGCCATGGAAGGGAACCGAACTTCCTCCGGAATCGTATCACCGGACTGTATGTTCCCCTTTCGCGCCATGGCCCGTGCCTCCAGGAGATTCTTTTCTTCGTTTAGAGTGTACAGGGCCAATGTGTCTACACCACATTTCTCTTTCGCATATTGTAATACGAGTTCGCCAATCTCTGTCAGGTCCGCTCCTTCATCGGCCCGTCGAGCCAGCTCGGCCAACGCTTCGCTATCGCCGCGGGCCTCTTCTACCTGGGCCAGAAGCTGCTTACTCTGTACGGCCCCCGCAACCTGATCCACGATGCGTTCCATCAAGTGCCTGTTGCGCAAGTCGGGCCGCGTTTCTTTAGTGCCTACAAATGCCATGATCCCGATGATGGTTCCTCCGGTATGCAGAGGCGCATGAAGAAACCAGTCAAATCGGTGGAACTCCACCTGGGCCGCGTCCACAGGTGAGGCGTCCAGGAACTGCTGCTTGATGTAGGGCACAAACATCTTACGCTTGCGCAGAATGACGGCGGGAAAGCTGCCGTTTTCGAATTCTATCGGAATGGACTGAATGATCTGCGGAGCATCCTTCAGGTCCCGCATTTCGCCGTTTTCAAGGACGGAGTGCAACTCCAGGGTATTCTTCTCCGGGTCCACAAGATAGAGTCCCAACCGCAAAACTCCACATTCAGAAGCAGCGTACCGGGAAGTTTCAATTAGAATGTCCTGGATGTCGGCGCCTTCATTGGCCTGACGGGCCAGGTTGGCCAGGACTTCATTTTCGGATTTTTCCCGTTCAGCAATCCCCTTTTCCCTCTCGAGGTTATCGGCAAGTTGTCTGGAGCGAATGATCCCTGCCAGTTGATCCGCCAGTGTTGCCAGTTCTTCTCGGTCCGTTTTGCTGAGTCGAAGCGGACTTCCGTAGGAGGTGAAGTTCAGCAGGGCTACCGGTTCACTATGTACCGACATGGGTAGTGCCAGGTAGCCCCTGTAGCGTAAGTTCGCAAAGATTTCTCTATCAGTCTCTGCGCCCGTATAGTTGCGATTTGTTATGTCTTTTATTCGCGAAGCGTCAGCGGCATAGAATGGTCGACCGCGAAGGAATGTTCGAGCCAGCGTGCCGCCCTGTTCGTTGATTGGTATCTCCAGGTTTTCTGAATATCGGCCTGCCTCATGCAGTTGGAGCTTATCCTTGTCCTCAAATGTAACTACCCGGTAGGTCCTCAGAGTGGTCCGCTTATCGTCCGGGAGCATAACAATTCCGGACAGGATTCCATACCGTTCCTTTACATATTCAAAGATTTGATCAACGATCTCGTCCAGGTTATCCGTAGAGGCGGCCGTTTCTGTGATTCGGGCCACTCCCTGGATACTCAGTCGCTGCTGTTGTACCTGCTTTAGCAACGCCGCATTGTTGATGGCTCCGGTGACCTGGTCAGCATAACTTTGCAATCGCCTCAAATCCTCTTTTCTGAGTCGGCGATCGCCTGGATCAATGCCCATGATTCCGATCACGTTACCCTGAAGAATCATGGGCACATGGGCGTAGCTCCTCAGCTCCAGGACCTCTACAGCAAAGAGATCTGTTTTATTCTCAACTTCTGGCAATCTTCGAAAGTACACAGGCTTCTTGCGCGTGTAAGTCCTATAGTAGGCCCCGGCTTCTTGATTCAAAGGGGCCCGAGCCCGGGTGGCGAAGATCATCTGCTGTTCATTGTAGTCGCGACCATACCCACCAATGCTCTGAAATTCCCGTTCCTTCTCGTTGACTACGGTGATGAAAGTGCCGCGCAGATCCAGGGACTCGGTTGCAAAACGGCATACCTCTGTTACGATGGAGTCCAGGTCCTGCCTTTCGTTTAGCAGGCGCATGAATTCAGCCAGGGCCCGGGTTTCTTGCTGGAGCTTGTTTGCAGTGTCCTTTTCCTGTTCAATGGTCTGCAGCAAACTCTGCTGCTGCACCGCTCCGGCTACCTGAGCAATCATTCGCTGAATGATTACCCTTTCTTTGGGGGACATTAGCTTCTGGGTACGCCCGGCAACGCTGGCGATTCCAATTACCTTATCCGATACAGTCATTGGAAGATGATAACACCAGGTGAAACCATAGTAGTCTCGTATGGCCTGGTCCACGGGGGAATTCCCCTGAAGCTTGTCCGTTACTTCCTGGAAGTACATCGGCTTGCCCCGGCGGAATACACGATGAAGACTTCCGCTCTGGGGCACCAACGGAATGATACGAACATTGTCCGGTATCGAATCGGCGTTCAGTGTCTGCCCATCATCCATTGCGATATGCTGAACAAGCGTTTCGTCGGCATTATCGGGTAGATAGACTGTTATTCCGTGATAGCCCAGCATGGGCCTCAGGTAGTGAAAAAGGGAGCGCACAATCTCTTCCAGCTTTCCCCCTTCCATTGCCTTTCGGGAAAGGTCCGCCAGCATTTCTGTTGCCCGGGCTTCCTGTTCGGCCAGCTCTTGTTTATCCTTAACTTGCTCCAGAAGCTGCAGATTGTGCAGTGCGCCTGTAATGATGTCGGCCACGCTTTCCAGGAAAGGCATGTCAGTTCTGGACATCCGGCTCCTGTCTTCGCCGGCCCATGCAATGATTCCGATGGACTGACCTTTGAGGGTGAGGGGAACCAGGGCCAACCAGCTATAGGCCCAGTGTTGATACAGAGCCTGATCTACCGGCAACTCCTGCATGAGCTCTGTGTCGATGCGATCCTGGAAGAGGGAGCGGCCCCGGAGATAGCAACGTACCAGACTGTTTTCCCGGTCGGATACCGGAACCGAGCGAATCAACTCTGGATAGGCGTCGTAATTTTGTTTTGTTCCCCCCGTATAACCGCAACGGAAAACCAGCCGACTGCCCCCCTGATCCACCAGATAGAGCGCCACGTTTCTGGCCCTGATCCGTGAACGGGATGCTCTATAGATGGGTGAAAGGAGTTCATCTATGGAGGCGCCCTGGTTGGTTTCCCGGGCCAGCTCTGCCAGAAGTTCGCTTTCTTCTTTTTCCCGTTCTGCTTCAACGCGGAGGGAGTCTGCCTGATTTCTTTCCTCTGCTATCTTCTCCAGCAGGATCTGCTTTTGGGTAGCGCCGGCTACGGTGGCTGCAGCTCTTTCTAGAAATTTGATTTCTTTCCGTGGGATCCTTTCTGCCTTCGGTCCGGAGGCGGCGATCATGCCTATGGCGCCCTGATCTCCGAGTAGCGGTAGACTTACGAACCAGTGAAAATTCCAGGTGGATTGAATTTCCCGGTCAACCGGGGAGGACTCCAAAAGCTTTCGGTTGATTCGAGGAGCATAGATGGTCCGACCTTCCCGGAAGCCCCGTGCAAGGATTCCACCCTCCGGGCTCGTGCTAATGCGAGTAACTAACTCGGAATACTTTGCCGGGTCTTCCACATGCCCGTCGGTATAGCCGGCTACCAGACGCAAATACCCATCTTCTCGCAAAAGCCATAGCCCCAGACGGTCCGCCCTGAGCCTCGCAATCAGTATCCTTGCCAGGGGCTCGAGCAAGCTTCTGGCATCGGTTCCGCGATTGGCCTGTTGGGCCAGGTCCGCAACTATTTCCGATTCTGACTGGGCGGACATGGCTGTAGCTCGCGCCGCCTCAGCTCGATCCTTTTCCTCGGCCAGCTCTTCTGTCCGTTCCACGACCTTCTTATCCAGGTTCTGGGAAAGATCTTCCGCGCGACGAAAGGCGTCGGAAAAGAGAGCCGCAATCAAGGATGACTGAGACAGAAGAAAGATCAGAAAACCAAATTGGGCCAGATAAGTCTCGGCGTGGATCAGACCCATGTTTGCCAGGATGTCATGCGTTGCGGTTCCAATGATGATCCAGATGCCGGCGTTGATAACCCAGGCGCCGGTTCGTTTTCGAGCGATGGCGAAACCAAGGGCTACCAGCGTATAGACAAAGGCCGCAAGACTTACGGTTTCGTAGTAACTTACATAATGGCTATAGGAGTCTACGGGACCAAGCAGAACGGTTGCGGAAAAGAGCGCTCCGATAGCCCAGAGCAGGTATGATACAAAGCGATGGAACTCCCGGGGGTACCATGCCCGCAAATAGGAGAAGAAAACAGGAATGAGCAGATAGAAGCCCAGGTACTCCAGCATGAATTCAAGTTCATAAAAGTCGACCTCGGGGAAAGCCTGCTGCAGGAGGGTTTGTGTTCCAATGATTCGAACACCGAATAGAAGGGAAACGGCCGAAAAGAGGATCAACTGTTTGTCGTCACGGCGAAACAACCAGAAAACCAGGTGGTAGAGGGCCATGATGAATGCGATAGCCAGGAGAGAAAGGTCGGAGAGGTGTCGC
>JAGRNE010000254.1 GCA_020440915.1 Leptospiraceae bacterium
GTGCTAAGAAGTATGGTGTCCAACCTGGAGACTTTCACCGGCAAGAAGGTTATGAAGGATGGGCCCACGGAACTGGCGGACGATATAGCCATGATTGTCTTTCGAAGGTTAGTATAGAGGCAGATGGCATTGCGACACAGGAAATGATCCATCGAGAAAGGAAACGTATATGCGACTCAATCTAAAAGCTCTTGTTATTTCTACGGCGGCGCCTGCCGTTCTTGTTCTGGGAATTCTCAGTGTCTGGTCCAGGATTTCGGTGACCTTTGGCACTTATTTCATGCAGGCATACAACTCCATACATCCTCATCCATTTACGGCCCTCCATCCGGCTTTGACCTGGTATGAACACATCTATGGAACACTGTTTGATATGCTTTATGCTGGCATAGATGTGGCGTTTCTAGCGGGCATTGTAGGCTTTCTCTATAATTGGATCGCAAAGCGCAGCGAAGGGGAGTAGCTGGAACTTCCGTGCTTTGCTCAGAACATTCTTCTGACTGCCCTGACTGGCCCAATGTCTAATTTGCCATGATTACGCTGATTGCATTGATTAGAATGATCATCGGTCCCGGTCATGGGTGGGTACCATTCAATCTAGATTCTGATGGCCAGGATAGATCTTCCTGGTCTTGATCCTGGAGGCAAGTTTCTGCAATTCGTTGAGACTGTGACGGTTCTCTTCATGGTCAGCGGTGAATGATCCGGGTACAACGTTATGCTTCCATCCCCATGCCGTATGACAGGTATCTCCGAGAACCAGATGTATGCCATCCTTTCCGTTGATCAAGAAGGCCATGCTTCCAGGCGTATGACCCGGAACATGTATCAGGAATAACGACCCGTCCCCAAAAAAGTCGATGATCTGTAGCGGTTCTTGCTCGCTGGTTGTGGGTTCCGCGGGCTGGGCTGCTGCCGGAAATCGCAGCTCCACCAGATGTTTACCCTCCAGAAGGTCATCCGTGGTGCCCCGAACAAACATGTTTAGAAAGGACGTTGAAGTAGCTTCTCGCGGACCGGTGTAGAATGGCACAGCGGAGTCGATGTCCCCCGCCCCCAGAATATGATCCATATGCATATGAGTCAGAAAAACGCCCTGAATCTTCCGGTTCTGATTCTTCAGCCATTCCTCGGTAGTAGTGCGAATCTTAAGCGTATCCATGTTCATCTGGGATTGAATAATAGAAGAAATGGGCCACTCATCCGCCGGCTGCCGAAAGACCTGTCCCATGCCGGTATCGATCAAGAATCGGCCCTGTTTCGGATGATCGAGGACGAAGAAGTAGATTTGAATAGGTTCTGGACCTTCCTGGAGCCCGGCCTCCACAGACTTTGGATCGTCCAGATCAATGAGGCCTTCGCGTATAATGGACCAGTCCGCGCCTACCACTTGCTGAAAGTCGATAATGCCGGGCCGGTCCAGATCCGAAATCATGCTATCGTAGGTCGCATCCTGTCCACGGGAGCTTGCCTGCGGTTCCAAAGAGGTAACGGCGCAGTCTACCATAAGAAGGAGAACCAAACAGGTCAGAAGGGACAGACGCGCATTTTTTTTTCGGAGCATTGCTGATGTTCCAGGCTCCGCGCACCGCAGTCAAGTCAAAGGATTGAGCTCTGAATGATTCTGAAGGATTTCCAGAAAAGCTAGGCTTTGTAGATGACGCGAAAGGCCTGCTCCGCGCCGGGCGGGACTTCGTCGATGGCTTCATATCCGATGTCCGGAAAATCGTGAGCTGCATCCTTAACAGCGCGAGTGACCAGGATCTCTCGGGCCTCGGCAATGTCTTCGCCCAGCTTGCTGGCGGCATTTACCTGAGCGCCAAATACATCGGCATCTCCAATGCGAAGCACATGGCCGTAGCCCAGGCCAACGCACAATAATACTTGCTCTTCAGGGATTTTTCCGACGTTGTATTCTTCCAGCGCCCTTTGCATCGCCACTGCGGCCGAAATCCCTTTGGATGGCTTGCGAAAGATGGCCATGAAACTGTCGCCTTCGACCTTGAGCAGGATTCCATCGTTCTCTTCTACGATGGGTAACAGCACACGTTCGGATTCATGGATGGTCTGCAAGAAGTGGATGATTCCAAACTTCTCCACTCCCCTGGAAAATCCGGAAAGATCCGTAAACATTACGCACCATTCTTCGCCAAAAAGATCCCAGATTCTCTGGTCGATTTGTTCCTTGTTGGCCCCGGGCTGCAATCGCTGCTCGATGAGTCCTTCCAGCCTGTCTTCGGATGCGCTGATGAATACCGATCTTCTGAGAGCCATGGAGCGATTCTAGAAGTGTGAGGATCCAGCCGCAAGTGAATTTGCCGCCTCTTGTCCACAAATCTCGAATTTCTTGCGAGCATGAGCGCTGCAATCGGTCCAAACAAACATAGCCTCCATTTGAGACAATTCTATGAGACCGGCCTTTTGCAGAAAGGTTCGCTAATCATCCAGGCGGCTAAATATGGCCTGCCCCTTTCCTGTTTGCCGATTGTATTCCAGGGTGACCAGGAGTGTGCCATCCGGCGAAAGGGCAGCGGGCACCGGGGACTGGACGGTCTCTGGATCGATGTCCTTTTCGAATATTGTGTCCATATCGTCATCCAGAACCTGGACCTCATCCAATTCGCTTACCAGGAAACGTTCCGCTCCGGGAACATACTGCAGCACATTATGACGATAATAGAAGCGGTGCTCTGAGTTAATCCCCTCAAAGTCGTCCGGCATTTCGGCCAGAGCGTCCACCTTTTCCATTTCTCCGGTGGAAGGATCCACGGAAAGCAGCGACCCTTCGCCGCCGGCAACCTGCATGCGATCCATATTCGTTGCGATTATGATTTCCGTGGAGTCTGCAAAACTCTGAATGCCATGAACGGCTCCCGGGGTTTCCAATCTTCGCAGCAGTTGCCAGTTATCTGTGGAATATACAAAAAGCTCTCCGATCTTCCAGCTAGCATTGAAGACATCGTACCACTTATTTATCTCTGTTTGAAGCCGCATGGCCTCTTCTTTGCTATGGCTCTTATTGTAGTATCTGTCCTCGGCTTCCTTGGCTTTGATCAGCGCTTTCTCGTCGCGGTATTGACCGCCGGAGTACAAAAACTTCCCGTTGCGGCTGAAATGCACTGCGCCCACATTTCCCCAGGTGTGATCGGTCATGCGTGCCGCAGGGCGCCCGGTGCGAAGATCCCATACATAGACGGCGGATTCGTCGCCTACACTGGCAAGGTATCGGCCGTCCGGCGAATATGAAAGCCATTCCACGTAGCCGGAGCGATGGCGAAATTGACGAATCAGGCGACCGGTCTTAACGTCTACAACCTTCACCAGCCCGTTGACATTGCCGCCATCGTCGGACTCTGCGGTGGCAAGCTGCGAACCGTCCGGAGAAATGGCCAGCCCTTTGATGTTCAGGTAGCTTTGATAGGTGCGGATGGGCTTGCCTTCCAGGGTGTAGGTGCGGACTATCTTATCGGATGCAATGGCAATAGCCTGACCGTCAGGAAAAAACACAACTTCGGGCCGGCTGTACTGGGCCCGCATGATCCCCAGATCGATGGTTTGGGCGCTCAGAGGTAGAGAAAGGCCAAGGATAAGACCGCCCAGACAACAAAGGGCAAGGATATAGAGTCGCTGGTCGCATTGCCGGGGCGATAAAAAAGGCATGAAAGGTTTTTGCAGCAATCCGTCACGGCTGCAATTCTTTTTCAGAACCAGACCAGTGCCTGAGGGCAGAGTTTTGAGCTTCCAGACGATGTAGTGCAATACCCCGTCAGGGTATTGCACTTGCCTCCATTTCAGGATTGGGAAGCCTGGCAGTATCGGGGGCAGAAAATGCAAATCGCTAGAAATGAGGACGCTCAGGCCAGAAAGCCCGAGCATTACAGTGGCATCGATCATGCATTTCGTGCATTTCGCGGAGATCGGTCAGGTATTCATCAATTTGAGGATCGGGTGGAGGGCCCCGGAAAACCAGAAGACTATGGAATCTGCAACGTGAGCCGAACCTCAGCTTCCTTCTTGCATGGTTTGTTGCGAAAGAAGGCCCGGCTTCTGAGTTTCGCTTTCTTGCTGGCTTTTACGTCGGTTCTGGCAGACAACGCCCCGGAAAAGCTCTCCAGCCCCAAAGACATCCGCACCTTCCAGGAGGTCACCCGTCGTCTCAACTGTTTCTGCGGTTGCCACGGTCTGGTCTCGGAATGCTTGCATGTGGATGAACATTGCTTTGCGGTGCAGACTCGCAGGTTCATTGAAAATCGAATCCTGGATGGAATGAATGCCGATGAAATTGTAGATGGCTTTGTCAGTGGCTTCGGAGATGATGCGTTGCGCGATCCCCTGCTCCAGGAGTGGGAACGAAAGGGGCGAGAGGATCTGATTCGTGGTGTTGTGGATGGCTTTGGCCAGTCCATTCTGCATCACGATCCTCCGAACTGGCCTGTGTACATTTCTCTGGCTGGCGGTCTGCTGATCTTTGGAATGCTCATCTGGCGACTGTGGGCCCTGAAGCTTTCGCCTGCCGATGCCCCCGGTGTGGCCGGCCCGGCGCAAAATCACGCGGATCGAAGTGCCATCTCTGCCGACGTAGCTGCGGAAGGCCAAGATTGGTTGGGAAAAGCCCGAAGTCAGATCGACGAGCTGGATCGATAGGGCGTTAGATTCGATGACCCGGACTGGGATCGGGGAAGAAGAAGTCTTCTGGACGATGCCGGTTAGAAGGCAATGTGAGCCGGCCACCTGCCATTTCTCTCAAAGCAAGACATGATTCTTTCAGGAATTTTCCTTCCATTCCGTCAGGGCCTGCCGGGAATCCTATGAAAGCCTACAGCAGAATGAAAATATAAGATCCTAAACCTTGAAAGTTACAGGAAAAGCGGTTGCAAAATAGACAGAAGGAATTCCTCCTGCAGGCGTATCTTGTTGATCCTTGATCTTTCCTCTGGCAT
>JAGRNE010000255.1 GCA_020440915.1 Leptospiraceae bacterium
TGGATCGCAACTCTATGGGGGAGATCATGGTGGATGAAAAATGCCAGACCAATGTCCCTGGAGTCTTTGCCTGCGGCGATGTAACCAATGTGCCCTACAAGCAGATCGTGGTGGCGCTGGGACATGGGGCCACCGCTTCTCTCAGCGCCTTCGATTATTTGATCCGGCACGTGGAAAAAGAATCTACGCCAGACTCGGAAGGCGAAAAGAGCAAGGCCGAAGCGGCGGCCTGAGGAATGGAGTGGGCCTTCCCGGAATGGGCGGGAAGGCCCTTCTACTTTTTACTGCGGTTCGGTAGGCAAGGAGCGAAGTTTGAATTTCGGTTCCCGAACGCTTCGTTCGAAATAGAACCGTTCTGTATTCATGTAGTCTTCGAGCATCGTTGTAATCTGTTGATGCCCCTGGTTTTTTGCAATAAGGCCGGCATTGTAACCGTCCAGTTCGATAAGCGCATCAGCCTGGTGTTCGATTAACACTTCCACCACTTCTGTATGGCCGAAGTGTGCTGCGTACATTAGAGCGGTCCAACCCTGGTAGCGAGTGTCTACCTGGGCGCCGTCATCCAGGGCATCTTCTACGGCATCGGCATCGCCGGCATAAGCGGCCTTGAGAAGGTCCAGGTTAAGCTTTGCCTGATCCTTTTCGGCTTCGGTTGGCGTATTGTTGTCCACTGTGCTTGTACTTCCGGAGCGGGCATAGAGCTTATGATATTGCAGCAGTTCGGCGTCGGTAAGGGGTCGATCCCAGATTGAAAAATCGTCCACAGATCCTTTGAGAACAGCACCAGATCGAAACTGGGTAAAGGAGAAATGTTTCAGGCCATCTTCGCCAAGGAGTGCCATGAAATGGGAATCCAGACGAAAGTCTTGCAATCGCTTTCCGTCGAAGACCAGTCGACCTCTTCGTGCACTCCAGTCCAGACTGATGACCAGAGTATGCCATTGGTTGGTCTGGAGATTTGCATCTTTCAAAGGGTAAACGTCCTTCCAGTATTTATCTTCGCCGCCGGATACTTCCTGGTAACCTTCCAGTTGCAGCCAGAGAATACCCTTATCGCATGCAAGGTCCATGCGGCCGCCATCCATAGAAAAGAACACTTCGTTCAGACAGGCTTCCCCTTCATGGGGCTCCAGCCGAAAGTTAAAGGCCACGGTAAGACCCCCGGGGCCTGGAAGGGCGGTCTTTGTGATTCGCGTGTGTGCTGAGCTCTCCATATCGTAGCGCCCGTTACCCTGGAGAGCGTTGTCCTTGATTTGAAAGACCGGCGCATCGATATCCATATCCATTTCGACACCGGTATCGTCCTTTAGATCGCCGTTGAATCGATAGAAGGCAGCCAGACCTTTCTTCAGGTCGCTGACTCCGGCAGGCCCGGAAACCGGCTTCATTCGATCGGGACCCTCGGACTGTAGCCCGCTGAAGGTAATGCCAAGCCTGCGCAGATTGGCGGCTACCCAGCGACGTCGACCGTTAAAGCCCGCAACTTCCATCCAGTGAGCCGCCGTCTCGGACGAAGCTACCACCTGTCCATTGCGAATAATGATAATGCTCCCCAGATCGTATTCGATGCTGGAGTGAAGGAAGCTGGAGTTGTTGATGTTGATGATGCCCAGATCCGGACCGCGAAGGTCGTACATGGCCTGTGTAAACAGGCTGGCTGCATAGCCGCCCATATCGCAGTCCAGACTCAAATAAGCCACCACCGTTCGATTGGGCAGGATTTGCTGGTAGTTTTCCGGAGTGATTTCGAATTTCTCAGCCCGCAGCACTGTTGGCGAAAATGCCAGGGCTGAAAGCAGCAGAGCGGAGAGAATTGAGAGGGCGGCACGCCGCCGATCAGGTCCCCGTAGCGACGGGGGTTGCATTGCGTTCTGAATCATAATCCTTCCTTCTGTAGCGCCGATGTCGTTTCCCTATTTTGGACGAAGGGATGCGCTTTCTGATGGTACTTTTTGGTCCTTTTCCATCTCTCCGGCAGGGCCTTTTCACCTGTAAATCCAATGGTGTGCGAGAAAGGTTCTCCTTTCCGTGAGCCGTCTGGCGCCGCACCCGTGGCCTGCCAGAAATACTCCTACAATGGATGATGCCATGCCGCGGCTGCAAAAACGTTTCTTTCTTCATTCCTATTGCTTTTCCAGGCATGCCCCAACTTTTTTCTGAAGTGATACCCCCTGGGGGTATAAAGTGCTTTACCTCTGGTAAGTATTATGCTTTCTGGCTGCATGGAACGCAACTGGACCGGCCGCGTGGCTGCCATCTTCGTAAACAACGGCAGGCTATCGCTCCTGATACTATTTACCCTCTTCATCTGGGGAGGAATATCCTACTTCACCACACCCAAGCAATACAACCCGCGCATTGTGGCCCCGGCTTTCCAGATTGTCGTGGACTTTCCCGGGGCCGAGCGTTCCGAAGTTGTAGAACAGGTAACCCGACCTCTGGAAGATACGGTGCTGGATATTCCGGGAGTAGAGGACGTGTATTCGGTTTCCATGCCAGGAGGCCGCTCCATAGTGAACGTGAATTTCTTCGTGGGTGAAGATGCCAATGCTGCGAAGATTACCCTTAACGACCGGTTGCAGAGCAATATGGATCTTTCGCCTATTGGCGCCCAGGGGCCATTTATTCGTTCTATTGATCCGGACGATGTCCCTGTTATCCAGATCGGCCTTAAGTCCACGGAGGTAGGGCCGGTGGATCTTCGCAAGTTTGCGTACCGACTTACGGAAAGATTAACTACGGTTCCGGGCGCTCGAAACATCGAAGTAGTGGGCGGAAGAAAGCGAGAGCTGGCCATTCGCTTTGATCCCAATCGACTCAGAAAAGAGAACGTCGGAATCGGACAAATCCAGCAAGCGCTGCAAAGATCCAACGTCTACCTGCCTTCCGGAGATATCAAGACGGCGGATCGCTACATCCCTCTGGAAGTAAAAAGCGTCGTTAGTAAACCGGAAGATCTGGAAAACATTGTCGTGGTTACCGGTGACTTCGGGCAAACCAGGTTAAAGGATGTGGCTACGGTGGTGGAAACGGTAGAGGAGATCGACTCGCACGTTCGCCTGGTGAGAAAAGGACCGGATGGCAAGATCGTTACCGAAGATGCCGGAGTTATCATCAGCATAGCCAAACTTGAAGACGCCAACATTACCGATGTGACCGAAGCCATCCGAATGGAGCTTAACAAGCTTCACAGTACATTCATACCGGACAACATCAAGACTAACGTAATCGTAAACGAAGGAAAGACAGCTCACAATGAAATCATGGGCCTGGTATCCAACCTGATTACGGCAATCGTAATCGTAGTAGTCGTGCTTCTACTCTTTCTGGATGTGCGCGCCGCCATGCTGGTGGCCATTTCCATACCTCTTACTCTGGCCACCGTATTTGGAGTGGCGCAGTTCTCAGGCCTGACCATTAACCGGATCACGCTGTTCGCGCTAATTCTTTCGCTGGGTCTTCTGGTGGATAATGCTACCGTGGTCATCGAAAACGTTGTGAGACGGATACGCATGGCAGGAGCGGACGAGGAGAGCGGAGAAACCCGAAACCTGGCGGTACAGGAAAGAAAGGAGATTATTGTAGATGCTGTGGCAGAAGTGGGCCCGGGTCTTTTTATGGCAACGGTAACGACGGTGCTCGCCTTTATTCCCATGGCCTTCGTTACAGGCATGATGGGACCTTATATGGGGCCCATCCCCTTCTTTGTTCCGGCTGCGATCATCATTGCTCTTATGCTTTCTTATTCGCTGAACCCATGGATGGCCAGTCTGATTTTGCGCGGACCGGCGGCCAGCTCAGGTCCATCGCTGGTGGAGCGACTGCCCGGAAAGCTGTCAGACTATATTCTTTCGGCCATCGATTTCTCCAAGAGTCTTTTCCGCGGATATCAGACCTATCTGCACCGACTGCTCATTGATCGCAAGGTGCGGCGCATCAGTCTTAGCATCATCGGTATTGCCTTGCTTGCCTCTCTGGCTCTGCCAGCCATTACTCTGGTAAAATTCCGCATGCTTCCCAAAGCGGACCGCGAGCAGTTCTTTCTTTATGTAGACCTTCCGGCCGGTACGTCGCTCGAGAAGACAAACGAAGTGACGCAGATCCTGGAAAGGCGTTTGATGAAGCATCCGGAAATCATCGAGTTGCAGAGTTACACTGGCCGGGCCCCTATTCTGGACTTTAATGGTCTGTTTCGCGGCGTAGATGCTCGGCGGCAGCCCTGGCAGAGCACCATTCGCGTAGGTCTTACAGAACCGGACAGTCGAAACAGGAAATCCGAAGAGATTGTGCTCAAGCTGCGTCCAGAGATTCTTAAAGAGGTTCCGACTCTCATCCCGGACGTTCCCGTGAAGTTGAAATTCGTAGAAGATCCTCCGGGCCCTCCGGTGCGCTCCACACTTCTGGTTCGCGTACAGGGCTACGATGATGAGCTGATGCAGGAAGTTACGAAGAAGCTTTATCCGAGAATCAAAGAAGTGAACGAAGTCGTGGACATGGATCTATCCATTCCGGAAGACCGCACAACTATTTCGCTGAAAGTAGACCATGCTGCAGCTACCAGAAGACGGGTGGCCCCGGCGCAGGTAGTGCAGGCTTTGCGGACCGCGTACTCCGGAACCGTTCTGGGCATTTATCACAATTCCAACAACATCGAGCAGGAATACATTGTTCTTCGAATGGATCGTAGCTATCGCGATTCTGTACCGGACATTATGAGTATTTCGCTCTTTAACGATCTAGGAATCAAGGTGTCTCTGGGCGACATGGTGCGAGTGGTAGAAGAGCCGGCCATCATTCCGCTGGAACGGGAGAATCGCCTGGATTCCTTCTATATTCTGGGTGATATGGGCGATCGCTCCATCACCTATGCAGCCATAGATATTCTCTACATTCT
>JAGRNE010000256.1 GCA_020440915.1 Leptospiraceae bacterium
GCCAGGATCAAACTCTCCGTTATGAATCTATCTTGCGATAGATTGCACACCTGTGTTCTGCCTTTCGGCAGCGCTCGCCGTAGCGAGCAACGAGCCCGAAGGCTCGCGTAAGACCCGTAGCTGGAATCCAACTGACTTTACTCTTTTATGAGTGATTGTCTCTATCTGGATTTTAAAGATCAAGATTGCTGCCCGGTTTGTGTGGGTTCCACCTGATGGAGTGTTACCCCCGAGCAACTGCCAGTGTTGCTGGCAAGAAGGCAGCCTTTTGTTGGAGGCCACCCTGTCAAACATTTTTTAGATCAATTCGCCCTTTTTTCCGTTCGGATCGAAGGGCTTTCGATCCAGTCTCCCGGTTCGTTACCGCGCCGGGAAAGGCAGGGTAGTCAGGGTGGGGTACTCGGTCAATGCTTTTTTATATCCAGGCTGCTCTGTTTTTGCAGTTTTTCGCCTGAGGGCTGATGTCCCATAATAGGTAGATTATGTCGCATAAGGGGAGGCCGGGAACTAGCGTAGTAGACCGGCAAACAACGTAAAGATTCATAATGCGAAAGGCGCAAAGGAATGCGAAACAGCATGCAGCGTTGCGAAAGCTTCCTGCGAGATCGCAGGCGACATTGAAAAGACAAATGCAAAGAGGCGGATGATGAAGTTAGTCTAAGCGCTCTATCGCAGAGCCCTTGCCCCGCCAAAGGAATTGCAGGTATCTGGATGCAGTAGATGGATCTTTCGTCAGTACATCGGGTAGGATCAACCAGGGTCAGGGGAAGGCTTTCCGCGCCCGGAGATCCTGATGCCTGCAATCATGGCAAAAAAGGGCTCCAGGTAGCGGTTTTCGCTACTTTTCGGCAAAGGGACGCAGATCGGCCAGATCTTTGAGCGACAGATCTTCGCTGGTTTCGCCTTCCCCTTTTATCATGCTTCCATGCGCTTCGCCGTCGGACAGCTCCATTTCGAATCCGGCTTTTGCAATCATCGCAGCTGTGGCGCTTGCATCGCTGCCTTTAACATTCAGGTAGCCGCTAATGAATAGTGAGTTGGCCACCCTCAGAGCGTCGGCCTGTCTGGTCTTCAGATAGTGTTCGCGACCTGCTGCGATGCGCACTTCCGATGAAGGATTTGCCAGGCGAAAAAGCGCCAGTATGCGCAAACATTGCTCTTCGGAAAAGGTCCTGGGATTCTCTATTGCATGTCCGGGCACCGGCAGAAAAAAATTCACGGGGATAGAAACCACGCCCAGCCTGCGAAGTTCCAGAGCCACTTGAATCAGATCCGAATCGCTCTCTCCCATGCCGGCAATGACACCGCTGCAGAGATGGACTCCGTGCCCGTTCAGATTTTCCAGGGTTTTCAGTCGATCAGCGTAGGTATGACTCTGGCAGATCTCGCCATAGTGCTCCTCGCTGCTGTTCAGGTTGTGATTGTAGCGATCGAGTCCGGCGGCTTGGAGAATGGAGGCGGACTCCGCATCCGTAAGAATTCCGGCGCTCAAGCAAACCTCCATCCCCAGTTCGCCTTTGATCTGCCGGATTACATCGGCAAAAGCCTGAATCTGCCTTCGAGAAGGCCCCCTGCCTGCCGTTACCAGACAGTATCGAAAGGCACCATTGCTCTTTGCGGCTCGGGCTTCTTCCAGGATTTCCTCTGCAGGTTTCAAAGTGTACTGTGGAATGCCCTCGGCCGTTCGCCGCTGCGCGCAGTAACCGCAGTCTTCCGGGCAGTTTCCGTTCTTGATGTTGTTCAGTATATGGGCGCGTACTCGATTGCCAAAGTAATGAAACCGTGCTTTCTGACCCAGATCTAGAATTCGCTCCAGAGGAGCATTGGTAAGAATGGCCATCCCCTCCTCAGGAGTGGGCTCCGGGGAAGGAAGTTGGGTTTCCATCCCGTCTTTGGTCCATTGTTCGAATCGATCCAGAAAGCTCTCAGACATAGTGCGAGAGTTCCAGCCGCTTATATGGGATCAATGATTAAAAGGTCAGTCTTCCCGGCCGCCAGAGCCCCGGCGAAAAAGAAATAGAAGCCTCTCAAAGAAGTCGAGCATGGCGCTCCAGATAGCAGCAAAAAAACCCATTCGGTCAGTACGATCCAGAAGTTTGCGAGCCCGGTCCAGATCTTCCGGACTGAAATTCCGACGGGAACGATTCTCCTCTATTTCCAGAATCAGCCGCTCCTTCTTGCTTTTTACATCCACAATCCGTACATCGATGCTTTCCCATCCCAGTTTCCGGGCAGCGCAAAGCCTTCTGTATCCCGCCACCAGGCAATGATCGGTGTCTACCAGCACAGGATGGATGAGTCCATGCTTCCGCATAGAATTCATCAGATCGCTCAGATCGCCTGGATCCATGCGAATACGACTGCGCAGCTTGATTTCTGAAATCCTGAGCTTCATCGGGCCCGAGGATTCCGCGATCGAAAAGAATTGCAATCTGTTTTCCCCTTCATTTGCTGACAGAGGTGAAAGAGCTCGATTCGGCGGCTGAACTTGTAGAGTATCTGGAAGGATTCCTGACCGGCGCCAGAAAGGAACGAATTCGGGAAATCCTGGGCCAGAGAACCCGCTATATTACTCCGGTCCTCGAAGACCTGGTGGATCCTCACAATTCCAGCGCCTGCCTGCGCAGCGCCGAAGCCTGCGGACTGCAGGATGTACACATTATAGAAAACAGACATGCTTTTCAGGTAAAATCCGGCGTTTCCATGGGCAGCGCTCACTGGCTTACCTTGCGACGGTACCGGGCAGAGATTGCCGAAAGCGCTGAAATAGCGAGCATCCGGGCTTCCGCCACGGAACGCTGCTTTGCTACTCTACGGGAGGAAGGCTACATCATCTATGCCACCACGCCGCACAGATCCAGCATCAGTCTGCCGGAAATGGATCTTTCCCGGCCCGCAGCCATTGTGTTTGGCTCCGAAAAGGATGGGATCTCTGCCTATGCCAGGGAGAACGCCGACCACTGCCTGCAAATTCCCATGTATGGTTTTACAGAGAGCTTCAACATATCGGTTTGCGCCGCCATTACTCTTTACTCTCTGAGTCAGAAGCTCAGACAGTCGGAAATCCCCTGGCAGCTGAGCGAAAGCCAGAAGCAGCACATTCGTCTGCAATGGGCCAGGCACTCTTTGAAGCGTAGCGATCTTCTGGAGGCAAACTTTCGGACTATTGCGAAAAAACGCCAGAGTCCGGGAAAACCATGAAGGTCCTGATCGCACCCGATAAGTTCAAGGGATGTCTGACAGCCGTCGAAGTAGCCCGGGCCATGCGCGAAGGGCTCCTGGATTTCCTTCACATTCCGGACGATGAAAAGCTACACGATGTGCAGTCTAGTGCGGAGGGCGGAATCGAACCATTTCTGGCCTCCAACCACCATGAAATCCGCATCCAGCCTATTGGCGATGGCGGCGAAGGGACCATGGCCTTGATATGCCAGGCAAAGCCGGAATGCAGGACCGAGACAGTATCGGTGCTGGATGCCCGGGGCTCCCCTGCTTGCGCCTCCTACTCTGTGTGCCAGAGGCCGGTTCAATCCGGGCAGGCATTCATTGAGATGGCTTCTGCCAGCGGCCTTGCGCAAATCCCGGAGAAAGAGAGGGATCCGGAGCATTCCACAAGCTATGGCACCGGTCAGATGATACTGCACGCTCTACAAAACGGAGCCAGGGAGATCTACATCGGTCTGGGCGGTTCGGCCACCATTGATGGCGGCGGCGGGATGCTCCAGGCCCTGGGTTTTGAATTCCGAGTGGCCGGCAAACCTATGGATCTGCAGAACGCTGTCGTCTCGGGCCACGGCTGCCTGGCAGATGTGCTCTTGCAGATCGATGATCTGACCTGGTCAAAAGAGTTCGCCGGACTTTTGCAGGGTACATCGCTCCATATTGTAGCGGATGTAGAATCGCCCCTTCATGGAGAAAACGGAGCCATCCAGCGCTTTGCGGCACAGAAAGGATTGGCGCCAAAAAGATTCCCCCTCTACAAGCAGGCACTGGAGAGCTTTGCGCGAATATGCGAAGCGCGAGCTCCGTTAGAGCGGCGGCCTGGCACTGAAGAGTTCACCTCGGCCCACAGCTTCAGCGCCGAAAGAGGCGCCGGGGCAGCCGGAGGAATGGGTTTTGCTCTTCTTCTGCTCGGCGCTAGAATGCATGCTGGATTTGAATTCTTCTGCCTGCAGGTGGGGATGGATGCGCTGCTGGATGGAGTGGATCTGGTCATTACCGGCGAGGGTAAGCTGGATGGGACCAGCCTTGCCGGCAAAGGGCCCGGCGGAATCGCCCACCTGGCCCGGAAGCAAAACATCCCCTGCATTGCTATTTGCGGCAAAGCCGAGGACCGTTCCCATCTGGAAGAGTCCTGCCTCTTCGCAGATATTCGGGAAATCGGAAGGGGGCTTTCGCTGGAGGAATCCATGAAACGGGCAGCGGAACTGATTCGCCAGGAAGTTCGAGGAGCGCTAAAGGAGGGACGGTACCGCGGACTCTCCTGACATCAGGCCTCCGGCACGTGGGGCCTGGAGGCAACCTGTCTGATTTGAGCCAGGTTGCCCCGATAATTCGTGGGGTGTTCTAGCCCCTCTTTTCCATGGGCACATAACTTCGACGAGCCGGCCCTGTGTAGATCTGACGGGGCCGACCGATTTTGCTGGAAGGATCTTCGATCATCTCTTTCCACTGCGCAATCCAGCCCGGCATTCTTCCCAGGGCAAACATCACGGTGAACATCTCGGTGGGAATTCCCATGGCGCGATAGATCAATCCGGAGTAGAAGTCCACGTTTGGATAAAGCTTACGCTCGGCGAAGTAAGGATCGCTGAGCGCTGTTTCTTCGAGCTTGATGGCGATTTCCAGATAGGGATCGTGAACTCCCAGCTGATTGAGCACA
>JAGRNE010000257.1 GCA_020440915.1 Leptospiraceae bacterium
CCTTCTGCCGGCATCGTCTGCGGTATTGGGCTCGTGGAGAATTCGCCTGTGATGATTGTGGCCAACGATGCCACAGTCAAAGGTGGGACCTACGTTCCTCTCACGGTAAAAAAGCATCTAAGAGCTCAGGATATTGCGTTGGAGAATCGGCTACCCAGTATCTATCTGGTGGATTCCGGCGGCGCCTTTCTGCCCATGCAGGATGAGGTTTTTCCGGACCGAGATCATTTTGGACGTATCTTCTACAACCAGGCAAGGCTGTCCGCTGCAGGCATTCCGCAAATTGCCTGCGTTATGGGCTCCTGCACGGCTGGCGGCGCTTATATCCCCGCGATGTCAGAAGAAACGGTGATCGTTCGAGGACATGGCACCATCTTTCTGGGCGGACCTCCGCTGGTAAAGGCTGCCACTGGAGAGGAGGTGACTCCAGAAGAGCTTGGTGGCGCCGACGTTCATACTCGAGAAAGCGGCGTTGCCGATTATGCTGCGGTAAACGACGAAGACGCTATTTCCATCGTTCGACGCATCGTGGCTAACCTGGGCTCAGAATACTCTGTGGATCCATCGAGCGGAGCCAACTTAAGCGAGGTACAACATAAAACCTGGACTCAGAAAGGCCGTGCCGAGGGCGTTTCGGCCCCGCCCCGGTCCAGAGGACCTGGCAAGGCCTCCCCATCCGAGCCCTTGTATCCAGCGGAAGAGCTCTACGGAATCATCCCGGAATCCAGCAGCAAATCGTTTGATATCCGCGAGATTATCGCGCGAATCGTAGATGGCTCAGAACTCCACGAATTCAAGCCGGACTATGGCACCACTATCGTCACTGGATTCGCACGAATCTACGGAATGCAGGCCGGCATCATCGCCAATAATGGAGTGTTGTTTAGCGAATCCGCGCTTAAAACCACCCATTTTATTGAACTGTGTACGCAGCGAAAGATCCCTCTTCTTTTTCTGCAGAATATTACAGGATTCATGGTGGGAAAGAAATACGAAAGCACCGGTATTGCCAGGGATGGGGCCAAGATGGTGCATGCAGTTTCCAATGCGAACGTTCCGAAGATCAGTCTTGTCATCGGTGGATCCTACGGCGCAGGAAACTACGGAATGTGCGGTCGTGCCTTTGGCCCGCGCTTCCTCTGGATGTGGCCCAACGCTCGCATTTCCGTAATGGGACCCGAACAGGCGGCCAATGTCCTGGCTACCGTTAAGAAGGATCAGCTGGCCCGGGACGGAAAAGTATGGTCCAGCGAAGAAGAGCAGTCTTTCAAGGATCCCATTCTGCGGGAGTACAATCTTCGCTCTTCCAGCGTCTATTCCAGCGCACGATTGTGGGATGATGGAATTATAGATCCGGCCGATACCAGGCGCGTCCTGGGATTGAGCCTGGCGATATGCAATCGCACCGGCTATCTGGAGACCAACTATGGCGTCTTTCGAATGTAATAACTACAGGCCGGCAATAGTCCGGACCCCGGAACTGCTCCATGTATCCAGGCTGAGGATACTGGAAACCAGCGATCCTTCAACGTTACAGAGACTCTCTGCAAAGGAATCGAAAAAAACTGCTTGAATAAGCCCCACCGGGCTGTTTTCATTCGAACGAATCCGCCTCATTGAACCCTTGAGAATTGATGACGGACGATCTTGAGAAGAGAGTATTGATGCTGGAATTTCGAATGGACGAGACCTGGAATAAACTGAATGAATCCATTCATTCCTTTCAATTGGAAATGCAGGAGTTGCATTCTGATGTGCGGGGCTTACATACCAGGATAGATGAGCTGGGTTACCAGCTCAATGGCCGGATCGATGAAATGGGGCGGCAGCTCAACGGTCGAATCGATGAGATGGGACACCAGCTCAACGGCCGAATCGATGAAATGGGGCGGCAGCTCAACGGTCGAATCGATGAAATGGGACACCAGCTCAACGGCCGGATGGATTCCCTGCAACATACCATGGTCGTGCAGACTCGCTGGATATTGGCTCTGGGAGGCTTTCTGGCCATAGCTTTGCCGATAACCTTTAGCCTTGCGGATCGCTGGCTGTAAAACCACTTGAATACCTGCACCAGGAATTCAGAAGGTACCATGAGTTCCCGAAATCCTTCGATCCTGCTAGCATTCATCTTTTCAATGCTGCTCCTGCCGCAATGCGCTTCCGGACCGGATACGAATGAAGCCGAACCCCCGCCGGTGAAGACGCTGGTAAGCGCGCCCGCGCCGCGCGTGAAATTGAACATAGAGTCGGTGGTCCAAACCCGGGGCAGCCTCTCCAGCCCTGCCTGTATGGAGATGGTCTTTCATTACTGGGGAGAGAAGCGATACTCTCAGTACGATATTGCCAGATCTCTTGTTTGGGAATTCAAGGATGCGAAGAAATATGTAAAGAGTCATACTTTGTTCCAGATTCGCAGCGGAAAGAGCGCCGCAGAAATGGACTGGAGCAGTTTTCCCGGAACCGGAACCTACTATGCCGGAGAATTCCTGAAGTCTCTGGGAAACACCAGGAATCCGAGGATACAGAATCTGCCTCGAGATCCGGGTCGCTCTCAGAAACTACAGGATCAGTTTTTCAAAGATGTTAAGATCTATTTGTCCTCCGGCATCCCGGTGATTGTGCATCAGTGGATAGATGGAGAGCGAAAGGACCAGACTTTTCGGGTGGTCACGGGCTACGATGAAGATAAACAGTTGGTCTTTCTGAACGATCCCGCCCTGGGGGCTATGGAATTGAGCTATAGCGCTTTTCTAGGCCTATGGAAGGTGGATCAAGAATGGCTGGCCTACCACTACATCGCCTTCAATGTACCGGGTGAAGGCTACATTCCAAGAGGGGAATTGAATCTTCAGTTGAAGGGACCTGCAAGCAAGCCCGAGGTCAACTAGAGCTAGCGGATCTCTTTCCCAGCGCTTGCGAAGTCCGAATTCTGACTAAAACTGTTTCCGCCCGGATCGCCAGCACTCGAGCTTCCTCCTTCATAGGGAACATAGGTCAGTACTACGCCCACCGATACGAATGCCAGACCAATAAAGTCGATGGGCTCCACACGGTCTCCAAAGGCCAGATAAGCCATAACCATGGTCACTGGCGGTCCAAGGTAAAAGAGCGCCGCCACTCTGGTTGCATCAATGCGATCAATGAGAATCCACATCAGGGAATAAGCTCCCAGAGAAACTACCAGCACCAGCCAGGATAGAGAAGCCACAAAAGCCGGATTCCACTGTATGGACAGACCTTCGAAAATGAGCGCAGGAAGAAACATTCCCAGAGCAGTGGCCAGGCTCTGATACAGTAGCGAAAGGGGAACGGGCATCCGGGGATGTTCTTCCTTGAGATTCAGCCGACGTTGGAAGAGTGATGCCGCGGTGATGGCCAGAACGGAACCCAGAGGAATAAACCAGGCAAAGACATCCGCCGGATCGCTGAAGTCTACACGAGGGATGACAGGCACGGCCACTCCGGCAAAGCCCAGAAGTAAACCCAACCATCGATTCCAGGGAGTGTGCTCACCCGTCACTGCACCAGACAGTGCGCCTGTAACCAGGGGCTGCAATGCCACTACCAGGGCAACAATGCCGGCAGGAACGCCATAGTCGATGGCAATCAGAACGCAGGAAAGCCAGACTCCATGGGCCAGAAATCCGTTGAGCATCTGGGGCCACACAGCAGTCCAGCCCGACCATTGCATCTGCCGCTTTATGAGCAAGTAAGTCAGAACCAGAAAGGTGAGCGCCACATATCGAACAAAAAGCAAACTGAATGGCCCGGCATAAGGCAATCCGTACTCTGCGCCAATGAAACCGGAGTTCCAGAGGAGCACAAAACCGCATATTAGTAAGAAGTTTTCACGCTGACGCTTCTTCGGCATAAAGGGATCATTGTTGTGACGGAAAGGGTTCAAGGGCCAGAGGTTTTTGAAAGAATTTCTGCGATAGACCCGGGAAGTCCGTCAGACGTGATAGGCATCGCCACCGGCTGGTAATGCGCCTGCTCCGTCCGCTCCCATACATTCGCAGGAGTTGGAATCATGGGCCGCCAGTACAATGCGGCGGCTTTTGTCTGTTTTTGCACTCTAGCTCGGTCGCCGAGGAAAGACATGGACACCGAAACGATGCAGCGTGAAATTCTACCCTATGGATAAGTTGATCGGCCCCATCATTGCAGTGATTCTGGTACTGGTCCATGCAGGACTGCTTTTATGGGCCATTACAGGTTTGCTGGAATTCCACCCGGACTGGACACGGACAAATGTCTCAAATCCTCTTTTTAGTCCGGCCATGTTACTCTGGCAATGGCTCATTGTTGCCGCCACCGCAGTAGTCTATCTTGCGCTCTTCGCCATCCACTCCAATCGATTACCCGAAACCATGGCTATCTTCTACGGATTGCTGGCTCTTACCTGCGTTTACCAGACTTTCTTTATTCTCGAACACCCCGGCCGGTTCTGGCAATTGGCCCTGGAAATCGCAGAGTACACTGTGATTCTACTGATTCTGTTTCACATGCCATGGTTTCAGCGCTGGCAGGGCCGATGAGCGGACGCTCCCGGTGAACGCCAGCAGCATCGACCTTGAGGCGTGGCCGGACTCCAAACCAGAAGTCGAGAGCCGAACTTCGTTCTGTCCATGGCATTCAATGGGGATTCTGTGCCGGGTCCAATCCCTGGAGCTGGTAGCTATTGCAGAGACAGAGCCCCGGATGGGCACTTCATAACCTGTTCCCGAATCGCCTGTTCTTCGGCTCCCTCTGTGTTGATCCACGGTCTTGCCTTCGGATTGAATACGGAAGGCAGTCCTTTCACACAGACGGCAGAGTGCTGACAGAGGTGGGGTTTCCAGAGGAC
>JAGRNE010000258.1 GCA_020440915.1 Leptospiraceae bacterium
CCATGTGCGATCCTTTCTACATGGCTCTTTTGATTCGCAACCTGGGTCCCGACTACATGGTCTGGGACAAAGGCGCATCCATCGACTTTGTTCGCCCCGGCACGGGCGAAGTGCATGCTGTGTTTCAGATTTCAGAGGAAGAACTGGCAGAAATCAAGCATATCGTCCAAAAGGAGCGCAAGACGATTCGTCACTACGAAGTGGAAGTGAAAGGCGAGCAGGGCGAAGTAGTCGCTCTGGTGAAAAAGGAGCTCTACGTTCGAAAGCTAAACCGTCGGTAAGGGCCATACTGCGAGTATTGCTATAGCTCCAGCGATTCTGACGAAAGGGGCTGGAGATCACTGTCCTGGTCTGCCGAAGTCGAGTGACCGGACTATGGGGAAGGGGAATCAGTCTCCGGATATTCTCAGTTCTCTGTAAATCGGCAAATAAGAAAATTATTGATTGATCGCCCGGCTCGCAATACCTTCGCTGGTGTATGAAATCGATGAAAAAAGCACTGGTTGCTCTGGCAGCTGCTAGCCTGGTTTATTGCGGGGGATCCGACTCTTCAACGGATGGCGATCCTATGGAACTCACAAAAAAGGACCCGAAACACACTGCCGTGCTTCTGGAAAACGAATACGGAGCTGTTCTCCAGATTGAACTGCCGGCAGGAGCAGAACAACCGCAGCATTATGGAGCATCGCGCATTGTCTATTCCTTAAGTGATTACTCGCTTGATTGGCTGGAAGAAGGGAAGGAAAGCAGGGTTGATTGGAAAACCGGCGATATTCATGAGCACGATCCGGGGATCCATCGCGCAAAGAATGTAGGATCCACGACAGCCATCTATCTGATCGTGCTGCGAAAAAAAGCAAAGCTGGATCCAGTGCAGGCCATGGAAGCACCTTCCAAATTTCATCAGCAAATCCATAAATCTTCGGAATTCATTGTCTACGAAGTCCGCATCCCGGCTGGAGAAGCCATCCCATCGCACCCGGGGTTTCCCAGGTTCGTATATTCGCTCACAGATTACACTGTCGAATACACGGAAGGGGAAGAAAGGGGGACTCATTCCTTCAAGAAAGGGGATGTTCATTTTCATGAGAGTAAGCAGCAGCATTCGGCGGCCAATGCCGGAGATTCTGAAGCACGGTTTCTCGTGGTGGTGCCCCGAAAGTAACCGAGGCCCGAACCAGTAACTACCGGTAGCTAGCTACCGGTAGATTCCCGATAGCTTTATCGCATGCGATGGATATGCAGTCCCGCCTTTGCTGGACTCTATGCCATGGGTACTTCCATGGCCAGTATTTGGGCGGGAGACGTGGCTTTGATAGGCACCGATGCAAGTCCTTCCACGCCCAGCCCATCTCTATAGCCCAGTGTCTCTTCGCCGACGGTTGCCGACCCTTCGATCAGGAAAAAATAGACACCATTCGCGGGATTTTTCATTTCGTAATGCAATTCCTGGCCTTTGTCCAATTCGGCCAGAGAGAAATAAGCCTGCTGATTGATCCAGAGCGCATCGCCTGCAGGATCCGGAGACACGATAGTCTGGAATCGATTCTTTCGGTCTTCGATTACGAAGGTCTTTTGCTCGTAGCGCGGTTCGATATCTCGCTTTGCCGGAAGGACCCAGATTTGCAGAAACTTCACCGGATCATCGTCTGAATGATTGTACTCTGAATGCGCTATGCCAGTGCCTGCTGACATGATCTGCACATCTCCGGTGCGAATCACTCCGTCCGTACCGGTTGTATCTTTGTGTTCCAGCGCCCCTTCCAGAGGAATGGTAATTATCTCCATGTTGTCATGGGGATGTGTAGGAAAACCAGATCCGGGTGCCACAAGATCATCGTTCAGGACTCTAAGAGCGCCAAAGTGCACTCTTTCCGGATTAAAGTAACCGCCAAAACTGAAGGTATGTCTGGACTGCAACCAGCCAAAGTTGGCTCCTCCACGACTGGCAGACCGGTGCAATGTTTTTTGAACAACCATATTGGAATCGCTCATCTCGCTTCTCCTTTGCCTGTTGGTTCGCCAAAAAGAGACCTGGTTACGCACTTTTTCGCACCACGCTGGAATCCTCAAATCTCGATTCAGTAGGTCTACTGGACCTGGTTTCCAGCGGCCGCGGGATGGAAAAAATGTTATCGTCATTAACATTGATGGTGCTTTTTCTGGTAAGGAATGTTAATGTCATTAACATTGGATCCAGAAAGATGCGGGACAAAGTCAGGATCCAGCAGGAGGGATGGGTATGTCAAATTCGGTTCAAGAGTCTGTAAATGCGCCTCTAAGAGAGGAATCTGAAATTCTAGAACAGCTGAAGGCATCAGCCAGTGGCGCTGATTGGTCGGGAATGGAAATACCGCCTCCTGTTTTCAAGTTCATGGAAGGCAGATTAGAATCCTATGAACCCGGCAGGAGTCTCCGAGTATCCTTCCCGGTTAAGCCGGAATACAACAATCCCATGCATAGAATGCAGGGTGGAATGATTGCTGCTGCCATCGATAACACCATGGGGCCGCTTTCGCTTCTGGTTTCCAGAGGCGCCGCAGTTACACTGTCCATGAATCTGGATTACGTCCGAGGCATTGCCGAAGGGAAGCGTCTGTATGTGGTGGCGTCGGTGGTTAGCCGCAGTCGTACAAATCTAATCATGGAAGCGGTGGCCAGCGATGAGAGAGGCAAAATGGTGGCCCGATCGACGGCGCAGTTTCAGCTGTTTCGCATGCCCGCATCCAAATGAAGGATCCTTCGCAGAAGATGGATCAGAAAAGGAACAGTGGAGGCTAAGAAATGGACCTGAATCTAATCTGGAACGGTGTGGATCACCTGGTTTCTCGCTTGGCCAGTCCCAGGCTTTTTTTTTCCGGCGGTCTGGGCGACGTGGATTATCTAAAGAGTCTGCCTCTATCCATGGAGGCAGAAGCGGCCCGGGTGCGCATTGAAAGCGAAGAAAAACTGGGAGGCATTATTCGTCGAAGGGCCAGCTTCCCCAGTCCTGCTCCCTGGCTTCCGGAAGAAAGCTCTCTGGCATTCATGGAAATGGTGATTCCCGATAGCCCGGTCCATCGATTATCCCCTGAAACTCCAGTATTCATTCATTTTGCAGCTACCGGAGATGAAACAACGTTGCCGCGCAGACTTCTGGTTGCGGAGCCTCTTGCACGAAAGGGTATAGCCTCTATCATACTGGAGAATCCCTATTACGGTAAGCGTCGTCCATCGCATCAGAAGGATTTTGTCATTACAACGCTTAGCGATCAATTCAAGATGAATCAGGCCACAATCCTGGAAGGGGTGTCGCTTCTGAAGTGGCTCGATTCTCTGGGCTATTCGAATCTGGGGCTTACCGGCGTTAGTATGGGTGGCTCCATGGCCGCCTCAGTCGCTGCCAGCACTTCGCTGCCTGTGTCCGTGGCTGCGTGCATAGCGCCCGTTGGTCCGGGGCCTGCCTTCTGTTACGGCGCCCTTTCGCATCGCGTGGACTGGCAACGATTGATTCCGGAACTGAACGAATACTCCGAAGAAAGAAAGACTGGGGAGAAACAGGTGGATACGGATGCGGCGAAGGGCCATCCGTTGCCTCTTGCGAAGCGCAGGTTACATCGCATCATGTCGGTGGCGGATTTGCGAAACTTCAGCCCGCCGGCGGACCCTTCGCGGGCTATCCTTGTGGGGGCGCATCAGGATGCCTACGTTCCGTATCGATCAGTGCTTGCGTTGCATGAGCACTGGAAAGGTTCTCGACTGCGAACTGTGACGGGAGGACACGTGTCCTCCGTAATTCTAAAGGGCAATATCTTCCGTGACTGCATTGAAGATTTGGCCTTTAACCGAAGTTGGTCCTGATCCCAATTCCCTCATGCCGCAGGGCCATGAACCCGGTAGCAATGATATTGCAGGTTGATGGAATCCAGGGTCGGTGTAGTCGCGGGAAGTCAGAGAAAATCTGGAGTCATTGCCGGAATGCTTTCCTTTTACGAATGGGCCACTAATTCGGCGATGTCTTTGAAACAGCCCAGGCCCATAGGAGCAGTAAAGGATGGATCACTACTAGTCGCACCCAGCCCAGCCACTGCGGCGTGCATAGCGATCCTTCTATACAGGATCCTACCTGAATGAAATAGATGTGCACCGGAATAAAGACGATGAGCATGACAATAATCGTATAGCAAGCCCATCGCAGTGTACTATCGAAGATAACAAGCAAGCCCAGGGCAATTTCTGCAATACCGGCCAGGATGTTTAGAATGTCCGGAGACGGAAAATAGGGCGGCATTAGTCCAATGTAGAATTCTGGACTTATGAAATGATTGATACCGGCGGCAATGTAAAACAAGGCCAGAAGATAGCGACCGGCGAGCTTGATTCTTTCCGTAAGGGCCATTATGCTTTCCTTGTTTTCTGATCGGATAGAGTCATAGCCCGGCATATCTGCGAAATCAAGTGCATTTTCGATGAACAATGGCCGGTCCGGCTTCATCGTATTCGTCCTTGTTGATCATCATTTCATCAAATGTCGATAGATTCGAAAGAATTGATCCGCCTTGCCAGATGGCCGTGGCCGGGCTCGCAGGCTGAACCAATGAAATTTTCACATCTCCGGGAGCTGCCTGCTGAACCAACTTATGAATTCCCTGGGGATCCTTAATTTGTGGTCCAGCTATGACCAGGCTGGATAAAACAGCAGACTGTTTGGCTGGATCCAGCTTTTGTACCGCTTCTTTGACAGCTGTTCCGATTTCGCTCAACTCGCTCACTCGCACGGTCTGTACAAGATAACCCTCATAAACGGAGGAAACCTGAATGTAGCCTGATTGCATATCCACTACGGTGGCCGTGGTTTTGCCTGCA
>JAGRNE010000259.1 GCA_020440915.1 Leptospiraceae bacterium
GGAGCAAAGAGGCCCAGGCCTTCCATCTGGGAGAGGTGAACCCGGAAGCATCTTTGATTCCGCTGGAAGCCACGGATCGGGGAATAACCGCGTTGCGACCCGCTATTGTGCGAAGGTTTCGGTCCGGCGATATTCGCTGTCTGGTTTCCGTTCTGCTACTGACCGAAGGTTTCGATGCACCGGAGGTGGATTGTCTATTTCTTGCAAGGCCGACGTATTCAACGCTGCTTTTCAGTCAGATGATAGGGCGCGGAATGCGCGGTCCCGCCATGGGTGGCACGGAGCGATGCATTCTTGTCAATTTTGTGGATGACTTTGTTCAGATTCATCAAGACCGGCATCAGATGCTACTCTCGAGTCATGGGCTTAAGACGGGGCTGGACGTTCTGGATATGGACGCCCGGGACATGGACGAATCCGAGATTCAGCGCGTCATCGAGGAACAGAACAGGCCTTCTTTGAAATCTCGGGCCGGCCGACTTCTTCTTGGGGAGTGGTTTTCTTAGGCGAAATCCTGCGCATGTAGGAGCGATGGGTTCGCTTCCGAATCGGTGGGCACCTATTCTGTACCAGCGATTCTTGTTCTGCCAGTCATGCCCGGCCCGAGGCTAGAACAGAGCGGCCTGCTGATCCCTGCTCTCCAGTGCGCGAAGCTTCGCTTAAAGGATTCTCTCGTGCCACTACTACCCTTCTGCGATTACCATGGACGGTGGAGCATTCTACAATCGAAAGACTTTCGGCTCAGGATAACGATTTTTGAACTTGCTAAGGTCCGTATCGTAAGCGATGTACTTCCTGGTTTCCAGGTCGAAGAGCAGCTGCAGAGGTATATGCTTTCCTAGAAGACGCAGTCTAATGGTGAACGGTAGAGAATCTTGGAGCCGTTTCATTGCCTCAAACTCCGGTTGAGATGGAGCCTGGCCGACCAGATAGTGTGTTCTTCCCAGCTTGTACTCTGTGGAAAACTCCCGGACATACCGGGCCATCTGGTGCACAGCTTCGCAATCCAGCGCGCCTCTTTTTAGTTCAACAATCGTTGCAACGGTCCTTTTCTGGAATAGAAGGTCCAATCTATGCTTTCCTTTCGATAGCTGACGGGAAGGGCGTAGGCCATCCAGGCCAGGGTCAATCAAGTAAGGATTGATCGAAAGAAAATCTTCCAGTTCTTGTTCTAGCATGCTATCCAATTGAGCCTGTCCGGCTGACGCTTTGAGGAGCGAAAGGGGAGGGACTTTGCGACGGCCTCCTGGGCCACCGCAGAGATCCGGGTCGGAAGATATAGGTTTCCAGTTTCTGAACTGGCACATCCCATGCGGCGGGTCGGGTCCAGCGCTTTAAACAATTAATTGCCAATTCGAAAGCGCACTTCTTTGAGGTGTTCTATGAGCGATGCTTCCGTAGCTCCGCGGTCGAATACAGTCCTGTTGCCTTTCTTTTGTTTCTTTTCTTTGAGACCGGCGAATTTCAGAACATCCTTGAGTTCCTTGTCCGAAAGCTGCACGACCGCGCTGGACACGTTTTCCGCTCTTGCCAGAGAATAGATTTTTTCCTTCTTGAGAGTATCCGCCGATTTGGACAACTCTTCTGCGATCGCAGCCGCCTGATTCTTTTGCGCAGCCATCAGCGCCAGGTTTTGCTTCGCAGCTTTCGTTGCAGCCTGGAACTTCAAACCGGAGAACTTGATTCTTCTATTCACTTCCTCAAGATTCGTCTGGGTAATTTTTGCACTTTTCAAAGCATTCCTAAGTTGCAGATAACCATCCCAGTCGATTCCCTCATATGGTCTGGCAGCCTGAATGAACTTCTGCAGCGCTTTCTCCAGAGGAGCCACTGTTTTCTTTACGGCCGGCTCGGCAAGAACCTGACGCTGACTTTCCAGTATGGACTGGGCTTTTTTGAGCTCATCATGGATGGACATCGGGATCACCTCTTGAGTCTATATGCTGTGCCAGGTTTCGAATTTCCTCCTGGATCGTCGACGATTTACGGTCCAGGGTAAGTGGAAGGTGAGTGTGCGCAGAGCGCGAAGCCAGAATGGACTGCGATACGTTTATTGTAAAAGCCTTATCGTCAAAGAGCTGAGAACCCTTTTTCAACGATGAGGCTCGGGCAATAAGATCGTCGAGACTGTCGTATTTCGCTCCTGGTTTGATGCTATTGACAATTAAGCCACGTACCTGAGCCCGATTGTAGCCCGGAATGCTCTGACTCTGGTAGTGGCTTTCCTTTTGAAAATCCTGGACCACCGAATTGAGCATAGTCAGTCCCTGACGACTGAGCTCGTCCGGATTGCATGGTACATACAGTTCCCGGGTTGCGAAGAGAGCGCACTTTGTAAGACGCGATGCGCTGGGCGGACAGTCAAAGATGATATAGTCGTATGCCGGAAATTGTCCGGAGAGGCGCTCATAAAACTGAAAGAAATAGGGTACCTTGCCTTCCGCTCTCGATTCAACTTCCAGGAGCTCATTCTTTGCGGCCAGCAAGTCTAACTTTCGAATCAAGGGTTGGCCATCTTCACCCCGGAGGACGGCTTTTTGAATACTCTGAAGCACGGAGCTCTGACCGTTCAGTAGCGATAGGACGGAGTCTTCCGGGCGAAGCTGGTCCCAGCGGTGCCCCATGAGCCAGATGCTAGCATTGCTCTGTGGGTCGCAGTCTACGAGAAGCACGCTACGGTCCAGATCGTGCGCCAGGCTAGCCGCGATATTGACGGCCAGCGTGGTCTTTCCTACACCACCTTTAAAATTCAGGAAGCCAATTCTACGTGCCATAGAGCAGTGGCCGAAGCTTGATGGATGGGCCGAAATTGTCAGCCATTTTTGCGGGGGGAGTTTATGGTCGCTTCGAATAGTGTTAGTGGCCCTTCCGTTCCTGTCACACCCCCGGTGCAAACTGGTTTAGTTCGTTTAAAAGTCAATTTTGCATGACAAAACGACCTTTTGGCTTGGAACTGGTGTTGGAATCCTCATGGCTGAAATGAGTAAAAAGGAAAAGCAGTCCTTGTCCGAGCGGGATATTTGCTCGAAGTTCATAACGCCGGCCCTGCAATCAGCCGGTTGGGCTGAGGATCATCATGTCCGTGAGGAAGTCAGCTTTACGGATGGCCGGATCATTGTCCGTGGAAAGGTAACAGCGCGCGGAAAGCAAAAGCGGGCAGACTATGTACTATACTATCGGTCGAACCTGCCCATCGCAATCATAGAAGCCAAGGACAACAATCATTCAATAGGCTCCGGGATGCAACAGGCCCTGGACTATGCAAGAAGCCTGGATATCCCCTTTGTGTATAGCAGCAACGGCGATGGCTTCCTGGAACATGACCGCACCGGGCAATCGGATGTTCTGGAGCGCGAACTTGCGCCGGACCAGTTCCCTTCACCGGAGGAACTCTGGGAGAGATACTGTAAATGGAAGTCTCTTACCCGGGAAGAGGAGCAGATTGTAACCACCGAGTACCATTCCGACGGAACAGACAAAGAACCGCGCTATTACCAGAGAATTGCCATTAACCGGGTTACGGAAGCCATTGCAAAAGGTACAAATCGCATCCTGCTTGTGATGGCCACAGGTACCGGAAAAACCTACACAGCCTTTCAAATAATCTGGCGGCTCTGGAAAGCCCGCCAGAAAAAGCGAGTCCTGTTTCTGGCAGATCGCAATGTTCTTGTGGATCAGACCAAGACAAAGGACTTCAAGCCCTTTGGGACGATCATGACCAAGATCACCCATCGTAAAGTGGACAAATCCTTTGAGATCTATCTGGCCCTGTATCAGCAGCTAACGGGACCGGAGGCGAAAGACAAGGTCTATCAGGATTTCACTCCGGATTTCTTTGATCTTATAGTCATTGATGAATGTCACCGCGGAAGCGCAGAAGAGGATAGCGCCTGGCGGGAGATTCTGGAATACTTCTCCTCCGCTACTCAGATTGGTTTAACTGCCACTCCCAAAGAGACAAAGTATGCTTCTAACATTCACTACTTTGGGGAACCGCTCTACACCTATTCCCTGAAGCAGGGGATCCAGGACGGATTTCTTGCACCTTACAAGGTTGTGCGCATAGACATCGATAAGGACCTGAGTGGCTGGCGACCGGAAAAGTCCAAAAAAGACAGGTACGGCGAAGTCATCGAGGATCGGATCTATAATCAAAAGGATTTTGATAGAAGTCTGGTGCTGGATGAGCGGACGAAGCTTGTTGCGAAGAAGGTTACCGAGTTCCTAAAAGATACCGACCGGTTTTCGCGATCTATTGTATTTTGCGAAGACATTGATCATGCAGAACGGATGCGAAGCGCGCTGATTAATGAGAATCAGGATCTATTCACAGAGAACGAATTGTATATTCTGCGGATTACTGGAGATAACAAAGAGGGTAAGGACCAGCTGGAATACTTCCAGACTCCGGATAGAACCTATCCTGTGATCGTTACTACGTCACGGCTGCTGAGCACGGGCGTAGATGTGCCAGACTGTAAATTGATTGTACTGGATCGCATCATTGGCTCCATGACGGAGTTCAAGCAGATCATTGGGCGGGGCACCCGGTTGGCAGAGGAATACGGTAAATCCTACTTCACAATCATGGACTTCAAAAAGGCAACGGAGCTATTTGCCGATCCTGATTTTGACGGTGAACCTGTGCAAATCTATGAACCCGGGGAAAAGGACAGTCCCGTTCCGCCGGATGTAGACGAAGGCCCGGAGCAGAATCCGGATAGCCCGGAGGATGAATGGGGCGAGGACCAAGATCCGAACGATGAACTTGACCCGGAAGCCGGTAAGGCTTTCGAAGAGGGCGAAGGTTCCGG
>JAGRNE010000025.1 GCA_020440915.1 Leptospiraceae bacterium
CATAAATCCGGTACAATGCTTGTTTTTAATCCTGGGTCTTCCGTGCATCTTAGCGCTCCGGAATTCTGTACCATCATGCTTCTGGGCGGAAGCTCAATGGAGAAGCGCAAGATATACTGGAACTTCGTTCATTCTTCCGCGGATAAGATAGAAGAAGCGAAACTCCGATGGCAGAATCGCAGTTTTCCGGAAATCGAAGGGGAAACGGAATTCGTCCCACTGCCTCCACAGCGTTGAACCATCTGCCGAAGAATCATCTTAAAAAGCGGCGAAACCGGCTATGAGATTTCTGCTGAAATTCTATTTGCTGCTGGCGGCATTTTTTTCTGTTCTTCTGCTTTTTGAAGCCAGCCAGGCAACGCTCTTTCTAGCCAACATTCGCCTCTATATTCTGGCTCCCGTTCTAGCAATCCTTCTTCAGTGCTTTCGCCGCCGAAACTGGTTACCATGGTTGCCTGCGACGCTAGTTGCACTTTTCGGATTTCCATGGTATTTGTTCCATACCCCCGACTACTGCGCTGAGGGAATGACGCCCTCTCCCCGGCAGAGCACAACCGCCCTGGAAAGAGGCGCCCAGGATGACCGGGATTCTACTACAGTCATTAATGTTATGACTTTGAATCTTGCCGGCTCTTCCATGCCCGGCAAACGCAACCTTTCGGCCCTGATTTCTAACAACAACATCGATGTGCTCTCGCTTCAGGAAGTGAGCCCGGGATTCTGGAAAACGGAGGGGGCTGAGTTGAAGAAGCGATTACCGTATGTTGCATATCGCCGGGACGACGAAGGTTATTGGACTCAGGCACTGTTGAGCAAAGAACCGCTCTCCGAAATACGATTTGTGGATCCCGGCCCTGGCTTTTCGCCGAAAGGGGCCCGCTTAATAGTCCAGGCTCGGTGGCAGGGCGCCGTGGAGATGGAATTCAATTCTGTGCATCTTTCTGTGCCCTTTCGACGGGGCGATTGCAGAGGAATTCCATGCCTGCTTCTGCGATACGACCAGTCGGATCGGGACGCTCAGCTGCAGAAATTGCAGACGCTTAGCCTGGCCAGGGCGCCTGCTCCGTCTGTAATTCTGGGCGATCTTAACCTCTCCGATCAGAACCCGGTGTATCGTTCCTTTTCTGGCAGGGCAATGGATGCAGGCGCCTGTGAATCCTGGAATGGGACCTGGCCCGCCGATGACACTTTTCTCTTTCCCTTCTTAAGAATTGACTATGTGCTGATTTTTCCCGATCATCCTGGACGTCGGGCTTCTCGGGTACGTAGCTACAGAGTTACCATCCCCGGCACCGATCATCTAGCTTTGATTTCCGAAATTCGATTTCCCACAAACCGCTAGTTCTGCACGTTAACTACAGCTCTGTCGGCCTGGCTTTGTTCCCTTCTGTAAATAGATGCCCGGCGGCCAGAAACTTCAGATATTTATTGCACTGCCAGCCGGCTATGCCAGTGTTCCAGGGATGGCCGAGCAGGAAAAAGCCAAAGAGCAGAGTCGACTGGCCGCCCTTTATAGCTATAACATTCTAGATACTTCAGCAGAGCAGGCCTTTGACGACCTGGTGCGGATTGCATCCCACATCTGTCAGACTCCCATTTCTTTGATTTCCCTCATCGACTCTAACCGGCAATGGTTCAAAGCCCGGATCGGCATGGAACCGCAGGAGACTCATCGAGACATTGCTTTTTGCGCCGAAGCCATCAAGACCCCGGATTTGATGGTGGTAGAGGATGCCACGGCCGATCCCCGGTTCCAGGATAATCCCCTGGTCATTGATGATCCGGAAATACGGTTCTATGCAGGCGCTCCGCTTATTACGCCAGAAGGGCATGCCCTGGGAACTCTTTGCGTAATCGACAGAGAAAAGAGAAAGATCAGCGAGGAGCAACAGGATCTTCTGCAGAGATTGGCTCGTCAGGTGATGAACCAGATGGAGTTACGCCGGCGAATTCGGCAGGAAAAGATTACAACCGAGGCGTTGCAGCAATCCCTGGGCATCCAGAGAGCCATGTTTGACAGCGCGAACCTCTCCATCATTGCAACGGATCTGGACGGCACCATTCAAACCTTCAACCAGGGCGCCAGCAGGATGCTGAGCTATGATCCGGAAGAAGTAGTGGGAAAAACCGATCCCAGGATCTTTCACGACTCTCATGAGATTGTACGCCGGGCCATAGAGCTTGGCAAAGATCTGGGCCGAATGGTAGAGCCCGGTTTCGAAGTGTTTGTGGCGCAATGCAGAGAAACGAAACATGCAGACGAAAGGGAATGGACCTATATAAGAAAGGATGGTAGCCGATTCCCGGTACTGCTATCCATTACGCCGGTGATCAAAGAAGATCGAATTGCCGGCTACCTGGGAATTGGACGCGACCTGACAGAAACGAATCGACTGAAGGAACAGCGCGACGAGATGTCAGAGGAGATTCTGCGCGCCAATAAATTACTGGAAGCAGAACTGGAAGAAGCTTCTATCCGACACAAACACCTGGTGGAAGCTTCGCCGGAAATGATCTTCTCCATGGATCTGGACGGCACCATTCGCTCTATGAATCAGCGCGTCCATGGACTCCTGGGATACAATGCGGACGAAGTGGTGGGAAAGAGTATCCTCGAATTACTCTTCTCCGGTTCCAGCCAGTTCAACTTCGAAGGCGAACTGCTTCTGGACAGAATGAAGAATATGGCGGACGTACCTCGCAGGATCGAAATGTCCCTTCCTTTCGAGACCAGGGCGGGCAACCTCATTGAGCTGTACGTAACGCTGGATTATGTTAGTCTTGGATGGCCAATGGTATTTGGCCGGGCAATTCCCAACCAGGAGGATGTTCTCAGCCAGTATGTGCTATCGTCCTCCCGGGAACTTCAGATCGGTAACGATATTCAGCTCATAGACGAGATCAGCAAATCCATTGCAGAGGAAGCCTCCCGGTGCCTGGATGAGGAAGAGCGAATGGGCATTACTCTGGGTATTCGCGAAATGCTTATGAATGCCATCGAGCACGGAAACCTGGGTATCACTTTCGAAGAAAAAAGTCTGGCCCTGGAAGAAGACCGGCTCTTTGATCTAATCCGGGAACGTCAGAAGGAAGCCGCTATCCGACAGAAGCGAATTCGCGTGGGCTATACATTCAATCAGAAGGAGCTCTCCGTTCACATCGAGGATGAAGGCCAGGGCTTCGACACTGAAAAAATGCTCGGCCGGAATATAAAGGATGTTGCGGAAAGTCGTCGCATGCATGGCCGCGGAATCCGGATTACGAAAGAAATGTTCGATGAAATTCGCTACACCGGCAAAGGAAATCGGGTGATTCTCAGAAAGCTTTTTGAGTAACGGTTCTGAAAAACGGAAGGAAACTAAGAGCGAAAAAGACGAAAATGCCAGGCGCCTTGGATGGCAAACGGCTGGTAGGCCGCCGGTCGTCCGATGGCAAGGCAATCTTTACGAATTTACCGGGCAATCTGCTTGCGCATTTCCTGGCGCATTGTGTAGTACTTCAGTGGCGCCTCTACAAAGCTCAGCCGGTCTTCTAGAAGACCCAGGTAGAACCTGGCCTTTTGCGGGTTCCCCAGCTCCTGGTGCAACAGCCCCGCCCGGTACATGGATTCATAGACATTGGCAGACTGGGCCACAACGTACGGATCCCAGCGAAAAGGTGAATCGTACTTTTGCACGATTGATTCAAAGATTCGCAACGCTTCCCGCTTGCTCTGTTGGCTCTGCAGTTCTCCGGCTGCTCCCATTAGCTTCAAAGCTCGATCGTAGTCCCTCTGGCTAAGCGCGAATGCGGTCGGCTCTCCTTCCTTTTGCAGTAGCCGCTGCAATTCCGCGGGCCCCGGTATACCATGTTTGCCATAGGATTGGACTCGAAGGCTCCCGGGACCGTCGCTGCCTGTGAAGTTTATATCCAGGCAGGCTTTTTGCAGACCTTGATTGCGAAGGCTTCTCAGAATTTCTGAGAGCAGCAAGAGGGTCGAGCGATCCACCGGCCCTGTAAGATCCAGAGCAAGAATTCCTGTGGGCTCCTCCAGAAGGCTCAGGCCATTTAGATCCTTCTGCACAGGGAAATCCCTGGTGTTTACGGCGCCGCTTCCTTTTCGCGCCAGTTTGAAATCCATGACGGTAGCGCGATCCATTATCGTAACATGGGATGCTTTGAGTTTTTCCAGGAGTAGAAAGCCCCAGAGTTCCAGAAGGTAGTCTTCATAGATAACCTGGTCCCTGGAATAGTTGTAGTTCAACCGAAAGCGCAACTCTGGAATTCGCTGCGGGCTCACTTCCAGAAGGGCCACTCCCCAGTTGCCCTCGTTACGTTGCATATCGATGGAACTGACAAGGAAAGACTCCCGGTACCGGCCTTCCAGATACTCCAGCGATTTTTGCCTCACCGATTCCGACGATGCACAGCCTGAAAGGACCCACAGGACAAGAAACATCCAGGAGTTGATCCTGTAGCCACTTCGATCCAGCAATCCGTTCTGGCATCGCATTTGTCTGAATTTCATGTTTACTCCTACGGTAGCCAGAATTCTATTCCAAAAAGAAAAACCGGAGCCGCAAGATGCTTGCAGCCCCGGTTTCCGGGTCTTCGCCTGAGTTGAGCGAAACAGAATAGCCGCTATATCTGAGCCATATCTAAGCTATTTCTTGGCCGGATCGCCAGGGGCAAAGCTACTGAGGCCGTCCAGTACGTCTTCAATACGCGTAAGATCCACAGGCAGGATCACCTGGTTTCCTTCGCTGGCCACGCCTTCCAGTTTTCGCAGATATTCTTCGGCCAGGGTCAAATATACCGCCGAGGATCCGCCAGGTTGTATGATGGACTGGGCAATCTTTTCGATTCCCACTGCTGTGGCCTGCGCCAGGGATTCAATTTCCCGGGCTCTACCTTCTGCCTCGTTGATCAACCGCTGCTTTTCACCTTCGGAACGGTTAATCATTTCTTGCATATTACCTTCCGATCGGTTGATCTTACTTCGCATCTCGCCTTCAGAAATCGCAATTACCGCTCGCTTGTCCCGCTCTGCAGTCATCTGCTTTTCCATGGCGTCGATGATCGTATCCGGAGGACTGATGTTCTGGATTTCGTAGCGAAGGATCTTGATTCCCCAGAAATCTGCGGCTTCGTCCACAACGCGAACGATCTGAGCGTTAATCGCTTCCCGTTCCTCGAAGGTTTTGTCCAGATCCATGTGTCCGAATACGGAGCGCATGGTGGTCTGGGCCAGCTGAATCAGAGCGTAGCGATAGTTGGTTACGTTGTAGGCGGCCTTGTAAGGATCCACTACCTTCATATATACAACGCCGTCTACGGTAATCAGAACGTTGTCCCGGGTAATGCAGAGCTGCGAGGGCACATCGATGGCTTCTTCTTTGAGCGTAAGCTTGTAGGCGACCTGGTCAAAGAAAGGAACCAGCGGATGAAATCCCGCATACAGACTTTTTCTGTATTTTCCCAGTCTTTCCACAATGTAAACGTCCTGAGCAGGCACGATGCGAATGGCCTTTGCAAACTTGTAGAGAACAAAAAGCCCGAAAAGGATGTAAAAGATTAATCCGATGGTATCTAACATAATCTGCTCCCGGGCTTAGCCCTGACCTCTTCCAGGATTGTTCTGACTGCCCAGACCGCTCATCAGCCCTTTGAGGCCTTCGAAAGTGCTCTGAATGGTAGCGGGCCCCAGAGGTATAACCTGTGTTCTGGATTTCTGCACAACCTGACCGAATCGGCGGATGAACTCTTCGGCGATGCGAAGTTTTACGGCTTCGCTGCCTCCGGGCTTCTGGATGGCCCCCGCTACCATTTGAATGGAGTTAGCGGTGGCGGCTGAAATCAGCTCAATTTGCCTGGCCTGACCTTCGGCCACGTTAATTCTTCGCTGTTTCTCGCCTTCTGAAATGTTAATTGCTTCCTGACGATCGCCTTCGGACCGGTTAATGGTGGCCGCTCTCTCTCCTTCGGAATGGAAGATCTCCGCACGCTTATCCCTTTCGGCGGTCATCTGTTTCTCCATGGTAGCCAGCACGGAGCGCGGTGGCATGATGTTCTTGATCTCATAACGAATAACCTTTACTCCCCAGGGGTCGCTGGCCATGTCCACCGCCTGGATAATGTCTTCGTTTATATTTTCTCTTTCTGTAAAGGTGCGGTCCAGATCAATCTTTCCGATCTCAGAACGCATATTGGTCTGGGCCAGCTGAATACTGGCAAATCGGTAGTCGCTAATGCCATAGCTGGCTTTCACCGGATCCAGAACCTTCAAATAAAGGATACCGTCCACCTCTACCTGAACATTGTCCTTGGTAATACAGACCTGTGGAGGCACATCAATGGTTTGCTCCTTTAATATATGTCTGTAGGCCACACGATCTACTATGGGGATCAAGAAATGAAACCCTGGTTCAAGCACTTTGCTGAAGTTTCCCAGCCTTTCCTTTACATAGGCATGTTGCTGGGGCACTACAACAAAGGTTTTGATGACCAGAAGAATGATCACCACCAGTGCTACTGCGCTATAAAATAACATTTTAACTCTCCTTGGGGGCTCCGTAAACGATAAGCGTCAGATTGTCTCGTCCAGCAATTTTTGCATAACTACCGGCAGGAATTTGTTCGGAGGAGTCCTGGCAGCGAGCTTTCCAGGTCGTGCCCATGAAACGAACCCTTCCCCGATCCGATTGGCCGTCCACCAGGGAGATTACTTCCACTTCCCGGTCAAGATATTCGGTTTCATCGCTGCCCTCGCTTTTTTCCAGTGAAGGGAATATCTTCCGGACCTGTTCCCTGAGTAGAGCAATCAGAAGGCCGGAGGAAATGAGCCAGAAAAAGACCTGACCCGCAAGACCTGGAATAAGATCAAAGAATACTACGACGCCTGTTAGAAGGGCGCCGAAGCCGAGGAAAATAATGACAAGTCCCGGAACCACAGGTTCCAGGACAATTAAGGCCAGGCCCAGGATGAACCAGACCACGTAGGAAAATCCGCCCATGGTTAGCCTTTTCGGCGCAAATAGGCAGGAATGTCCAGATCATCCTCGCTTACGGTCCTTTTTTTCTCCTGGCCGATGCGGTTTCGTCCGGCCGTGCGATAGTATTCTTCTGCATCCATGGGAACCGCAACATGACTTCCATAGTCGTCTCCGGAAGCCTTCTTTGCCACGGGCTGCTCTTCCACTTCGTAATCATCGTAGATTTCCTGCATCCGGGGCACAGCCTGGGTTTCCTCGGATCGATAGAATTGCCGCATGCTTACTACCGGAGGAGCCTCCTCTTCTGGCTCGGCCGGACGCATGGACCCGGCAGATGCGGCCTGCGCCGACATGCCAGCGGAACGTTTGCTACGGGCTTTCAGTTCCTGCTCCGCCGCTTCCTGCACCGGATGATAGGGCCGGGCCCTGCCATCCTCCTGGAAAGCTTTCCAGCCTGCAGGTTTCTTTTTGTCTCTGGCCTTATCGAATCCTGTGGCGATCACAGTAACCCGAATGCGATCCCGAAGACCCTCGTCTATAGTAAGTCCGATGATAATATTTGCCTGCGGATCCACATGCGCTGTGACCAGTTCGGAAACATCTTTCCATTCTGCCATACTCAAATCGTCGCCGCCGCAAACATTGATGAGCACACCGGTGGCGCCCTCGATATTCATGTCTTCCAGAAGAGCGTTATTGATGGCATGGTTGACCGCATCCATGACGCGATTCTCGCCAATTCCTTCGCCGGAGCCCATGATCGCATCTCCGGTTTCTGCCATAATGCTTCGCACATCGGCAAAATCCACATTCACAAGTCCGGCTGTATTGATCAGGTCGGAGATGCCGCGGACCGCGCCCAGGAGGATTTCGTCCACCATCCGAAAGGCCACATCCACAGGTGTGGTACGATCCACTACTTTGAAGATATGATCGTTTTTTATGGTAATCAGGGTATCGACCTGATCTTTCATCGCTTCCAGGCCGCGCACGGCATGTTTCATCCGCCGGGCACCTTCCATCTGAAAAGGCAAAGTGATTACGCCCACAGTCAGGGCGCCCACGCTGCGGGCCACTTCGGCGACTATCGGAGCGGCGCCAGTTCCGGTTCCGCCGCCCATACCCGCTGTAATAAAGACCATGTCGGCCCCTTTCAAAGTTTGAGCCAGACGATCCCGGTCTTCCTGGGCTGCGCGAAGACCGATCTCCGGGTCGCCGCCGGCGCCCATGCCTCGAGTGGTCTTCTGTCCAATCACCACTTTTTCTTCGGCGGCAGACAGACGAATGACCTGTTCATCGGTATTCACCACTATGAACTCCACGCCTTTCAGGCTGGCATCGATCATTCGGTTTACGGCATTCATACCGCCGCCGCCAACGCCTACCACCTTGATCAGCGTTGGAGAAGTCTTCTCATCTTCAAGTTGTAACATAGCATACTTCCTTCGGGGCTCGGCCCTTTTAGTCTTTCTGTGCGAAGAGAGATTCGATTCCTTTCGGTTTCCAATCCCACTCCGCCCTTGAGCGCGAACCAACCATTCCCAAACCCGATGCCGGTTACTCCCGACTTACAGATTCTCCTGAAACCAGCTCTTCAATCTGGTAATCAGGCCGCCCTCTCTTTCTATATTTTGTGGGGCGGATGAGCCATCGTCGCCAATGCGAGCGGCAAAACGTAACAATCCAACGGAGGTGGCGTACTCCGGACTGTCCACACGGTCCGAAAATCCTCCCACTTGCGCAGGCGAAGCCACCGTAGCATTCATACCCAGCACATCTTCGGCCAGGCTAACGGTGCCATCCAGGAGCGCCGCTCCGCCGGTAAGCACAACGCCGCCGGCCAGGGCGTTTTTCGCTCCTGATCGCACCAGTTGCTCATCTATGAATTCAAATATTTCGGTCATTCGAGGCTCGATGATGGCCGCAATGTCTTTGATTAGCACCCAGCGTGGTGGACGTCCCTGGACGGCCGGCAACTCAACCTTGTCCGTGGGATCCACCAGATTGGTGCGCGCACATCCCATGGACTTCTTAACTATTTCTGCCTGTTCAAGGGGCAACTTGAGTCCGATGGACAGATCTTGCGTTACGTGAATTCCGCCGAGCGGAACCACCGATGAATAAAAGAGGCCGCCTTCCAGATAGACTGCAATGTCGCATACACCGCCGCCCATGTCCACAACCACTGTACCAAGGTCCTTTTCGCCTGGTGAAAGACAGGATTCGGCCGAAGCCAGGGAACTCATGATACCATCTACCATGCGGATCCCCGCGCCGCTAATCGCTTTATTGAGATTCGTAAGAGCAGTCCTGGCGGCCATCACTATGTGAACTTCGCCTTCCAGTCGAACCCCGGTCATTCCAATGGGATCTTTGATGCCGGTTTGATCATCTACGCTGAATTCTCGAGCCAGAACGTGAAGAATTTCCTGATCCGCCGGAATGCGAACATACTGCGCCCCTTCAATGACACGATATACATCGTTCTCGGTCACCACACGTTCACGATTGGTAATGGCCACAACGCCCCGGGAATTCTCCCCATGCAGATGCTTTCCGGATACGTTTACATAGGCATCCTGCACCATAACTCCGCTCATCAACTCCGCTTCCCGGGCGGCATCGGCGATGGACTGCACCACGTTCTCGATATTTACGACAACGCCACCCCGAACGCCCTTTGAAGGCACCGCGCCCACTCCCACGATTTCCATCCCTTCTTCGGCGATCCTGCCCACCACAACTCGGATGAGGCTGGAACCAATATCTATGGCGTTAATGAACTCCTTCATTTTCCAGGCAATACCAGCGCATCGGATCCTCTAAGGTCCACAAGGCCGCGCTCGATGTTCTGATCCTCCAGAAAAGCCACCGTCGCATACAGACGAGTTGCGCCGGCCGGCCCTGGAGACTCCGGCAATTCAATGCGAATCCCCGGCTCCCTTGAGTATAATGTCAGTCCTCCGGAACGAGTGATGCGAACCTCGCTGATCCGACCCACAAGTTCCGGATAATGACCCTGAACGAAAGACCAGAAGCGAAAGAAACCGATTAATCTGGGCTGACTCAGACTCAAATCGGTGGGCACATCGGTGCGAAGCAGAGGCACTCCCCTGCACCGAGGAAAGTCGCGGGATAGTATAACCGGTCCAGCTCCAATGTCGAATATACCTTTCGATGTCTCCAGAATCGCCAGACACTGGGCTTCGTTCAAAGTTAGAGTGAGGCTTTCGCCGTCAAAGTTCGCCTCCGCCTCAAAGATGTAAGGATGCGAGCGAAGACGATCCATTCCTTGCTCCAGGATCTCTTCGTTCAGATCCATACCAGGACGCAGGCCGGACATTTCCTGGATTTCCTCGGCGGAAAAAATCCGATTCCCTTGAAGTGAAAATCGTTCCAGCTTGCCTTCCGGTACCGGAGGATATAATAATAGCAGTATTCCGGCTATAAGGAAAGCAGCCGAAGCGACGGAGAGAAGAAGATACAGGTCTCTTTCCCTCCTTTCCATATGTTCAGGAAAGATATTCACAGCGCGCCTGTCTGCCTTCTTTATTATGTCGCATTAAAACAAGCAATCAAAAAAGAACTCCTGGCAGAAAGGCCATGCGGAAAAAACTAGACCGTCGCATGTTTAGATGGTTTCGCATTGGAGCGGCGCTAAAAGGCCGAATTTTTATTTCATACCACTTAACGTTTACCAGGCAAACCCGCGATATCCAGGACTCTTCGTAATCTTCGCTGTTTTACAATCTTCGCTATGGATCTAGCTATTGCCTGGCAAAGAGTCTCCGTGCCCTGGCCGAAACATCGCCGGCCCCCAGAAATAGAACGGTGGGCATGGGCCGGGAAAACTCCTCTGATTCAATAGCATCCACAGGATGGGAAGCGGCATCGGAATTTCCAGAGCGCTGCGAATTCCTGTTGTCCTCAGACTGGACAGAATGCGAAAAGTGACTTAAGTCGAAAACCTGATCCAGATCATCATCCAGAAGCGTGGCCGGACAATGGGCAGGCATGTGCTGCGCAATCAGGCTAGAATCCACGCCTTCCATGGGCTTCTCCCCGGCGCTGTATAGCGGAAGCAAAAAGACTCGATCCGCCTGACTCAGACTATCTGCGAAAGCCGAAGCAAGCTCTGCAGTCCGGGTGTACCGATGGGGTTGAAACACAACTACAATCGGACTTCCCGGAAATCGTTGTTTCAATGCCAGAAGTACTGCTCGAATCTCGGATGGATGATGGCCGTAATCGTCGTACACAGGAAAGCCGCGATACTGACCCAGCAACTCCAATCGTCGCTCTGTGCCAGGAAAACCCTCCAGAGCCATTATGCATTGTTCCATATCGATTCCCGGAAATGCCAGATAGATCAGCGTCAGGACTCCCAGGGCATTGGATGCGAAATGAACTCCGGGCACTTTCATGCGAAAACTGTAGTATACGGACACATTTTCCGACGTATTCGATGCTGCGTCCGACGAAGAAGCGGACCCGGCGGCCGGTATCTGGGCCAGAGATCCGACAGCCGGTGCCAGGCCCGGATTCCCGGGAGAATCGGAAGGGCCGGAATCAGACGGATAAGAGCCAGAAATTGAGCGAATGCGAAAATGAAGGGTATCATTCTGCTCCGGAAAATAGCCCGCAAAAAGGGCCGGACTATCGTCGCATTGCTGCCTGCTTGCGCAGATCTGGTAACCAGATATTGCTGAATGTTGCGGCAAATCTGCCACTGCAGAACCGGCGCCGCTGTCCTTTTCGCTGGATTCGCCTTCGGAGACTGAGAACGAAAGGTCGGATGCTACCTCCGCTGGCGACACGGCCAGCGGAGCCAACGAAGGATCGCCGTAATTCACCACGCAGATGCCCTGGTCGGCAAAGCGACGAAATGCCTTTTGCAGTTCGCCGAAGCTTCCGTAATGATTCAGATGGTCCTCATCTACATTTAGAATGAGACGATGGGTAGCATTGCTGCGAAGAAAGGAACCGTCGGATTCATCGGTTTCGAAGACAGCGATGTCCGGGCCATTTCGAATGGATCTTTCAAGATACAGAGGCCTTCCGCCGGCAATGATAAGAGGATCTTTCTGCAACTCCATGAGCATCCAGCCAGCCAGCGCTGTGCTGGATGTCTTTCCATGAGTGCCGGCCATGCCCAATCGCAGCGAACAGTGTTGCACCAATTCATTCAAGAAATCCATCCGATGTAGGAGCCGAATGGCCCCCGCCGACGCTCGATCGCTGGCGGCCTTTCGCTCCGGATGCTCCTCGGAAATGGCGGTACTGTAAACCACGGTACCGCCTTTGATCTGCAGGATTCGATTAGCGTCAGGCGGTCCAAAGGCTTCCAGCCCTTCCTCTTTCATTTTCTGGATGGAGGTAGGGTCCAGCTTTGCATCCGAGCCCATGACCCGATAGCCACGAGCAAGGGCCAGGCGGGCCAGGGGAAGCATTCCCGATCCTCCCAGACCGATGAAATAGACGACGCCGGAGGCGCTGGATCCGGATTCAGACATGGTTACCGGATAGCTCCTCAGCTCCGCCTTTGCGCTCCACTCTTTTTCCAGGGAATTGCTTGATTCCCTGGGACTGCGGTGGAATATCCTTCGCAATATGAGACACTGGAAACTTACGTCCCTACTCCTGGCTCTTCTGACCGCTACTCCTGTGCTGGCCATAGGCACCCATGCCGAAGGCTGGATGGTTGTGAAGAAGCTGACCAAGCTGGAAAGCCAGGGAATCATTTTCGATTCCTATGAGGGCGAATTTATCGCCACCACCTACAACTCCGACGAAAAATGTTCCGAAGACGACTACGAATGCTTCAGTCCTGTAGACCGAACCATCAAGTTCAGTATCCGTCCGGAGAACAAAGAAGTCATCGAATTTCTGCAGAATAACAAAGATTCCAGTTTTCTAATTCAGTATCGTATCCACCGAATTGAGAATCTGGGCCTCAAAGAAGATTTTGAAATTCTAAAGGCTGTCGCCCCCGGAGCGGATCAGGCATCCCCTGCTCCTTCCATGACGGTGGACAAGACCGGTTCCCGTCAGTTCACCTTTCGCGGGAAGTTCCTGCAGCTGGACGATCAGGGAACCATCGTAAAGACTTTCGAAGGCCTCTATCTGGATGAGAAAACGGGAAAGGTCCATCCATTCTCGGTGACCAACGAAGGAATGGCAAAACACATCTACGATGTGATGAAAACAGGCAAAACGGTATACATTGGAGTATCTGATGCCATTGTTACCGGCTTTCGCAAATCGGACTATGATATCTATTCCGTAAACGAAAACGAACCCGGCGATATGCAGTAGTATATCTGAAATGGGGCTGCCCGTATACCAGGCGCCCCGTCCGGCTTTCTACAGCAGTTCCTTTCCTTAGCCAAGATCCGACTGGATCGAGTCATAGATTCTTGCGGCAGCATCCGGCTTTGCCAGAGCCCCGCTTGCCCGGGACATCGATTTGAGATCCAGAGTCTGAAGCGCTTCCTTGAGTGGCCCTTCGCCGGTTTCCCTGGTATCTATGACCCTTGCGGCGCCCGCCATCTTCGCATACAAAGCATTTTCCTTTTGATGGGAATCCGTAGCATACGGATATGGAATAAGGATCATGGGAAGTGCGAAGCTGAAAGCTTCTGTCAATACGCCGGCTCCGCTTCGGCAGATCATTAAATCGGCAGCTTCATAGAAACGATGTATGTCAGGGTCAAAACCAATGACCTTGATATTCTTATGCCCGGTAAAAATAGCTCTCATTTCTTCTTCGTGGCGCAATCCAGACTGCAGTACCCACCGGTATTTACGAAATTGCGCCGGCTGGTTTTCGCACAGTCCCTGAATCATTCGATTGATTTGAAGCGCGCCCTGGCTCCCACCGGCCACAAGGATCTTATTTCCCCTTCCGGAAGGAAAAGCAGAAGCGGTGTCCGAAGCTATGACTTTCTTTTTTCCGCCCTTCTTTGCTGCCCTGGCGGTGGTACCGGCAGATTTTCCTTCGCTCTTTGAGCCGCCTTTTCCGGCCAGGCGTTGCAAGAAGGATTGCCGCAAAGGATTTCCCAGAACAGGCCAGGCAGGACTGTGCTTCCTGCCGGAAAGCGGAAAGGTTAGAAATACCCTTTTTGCCATTCGCGCAAATAGTCGGTTGGCGCGGCCCATTACGGCATTTTGCTCACAAAGATAGAGTGGTCTTCGCATGGCCAGGGCCGCCAGACCGGCTGGCAAACAGGGAAAGCCTCCCATGAGTACGACTGCAGCCTGGCGGCGCACAACAGGCACACTCTTAAGGAAAGCGATGATGAGTTGAAAGGGAAAAAGTACAGCCCGGCGAAAGGTAAGCGAAGGCGCGTTGTAGTAAAAGACGGGATAGGAAGCGCGAAGCAGATCCGGATAGCTGGAGTTTTTCTCCAGACTAAGAAAGGATACGTCCCCTCCGGCATTCTTTATATGCTCGGCCAGGGCCGTGCCCGGCGAAAGATGCCCGCCGGTACCGCCGGCTACAACCAGTATAGGATGGCTCATCATTAATCAAAGTCTGCGAGCAACATCTGCAGGCAAGGTCTTATCGTTAGTGGCTTTTTTCCCGGAGGCGGCTACAAAGGACCGAGAATCCGAAGCAGCGGATGGTCGGGAGCCTCCAGAAGACAGAGATGGGGAACCCTGGGCGGGCTGGATGCTGCCGGCCGATGAAACGGTAAGCGCCGGCGCACTTTCCAGGCCACGTGAAGGCCGCGCCGCCAGCTGAGTCTCTTCCTGTGTTGCCGTACCCTGCCAGATCAGACCAGCCAGAGCGTAAGAAACGATCAAAGAAGAGCCGCCGTAGCTCACAAAAGGCAAACTGATTCCAGTGGTGGGTGTAATACCGGTGACCACACAGAGGTTCACCAGAACCTGCAAGAACAGGATGGTCAGGGCAGAGGCTCCCAGCAAAAAGAGATATTCATCCTTCTGCTTGCGGAGCAGATACACGGAACGCCACATCAATGTGCCGTACAGAAGAAGAAGCAGGAAGACTCCCAGAAAGCCATAGTCCTCGGCGAAGAGGGCAAGTACAAAGTCAGTATGGCCAAAGGTTAGATAGCGATGGCCAAATCCGGATGCCAATTCCTGGCCAAACCACCCCCCTTCTCCAAAAGAGCGAAAAGCGGTGACCAGCTGATACCCTCCGGCATAGCGAAATTCATAGGGATCCAGCCATACCTGGAATCGCTCGAAGCGGTATTCCCAGAGAATTAGAAGCATGGCAAGTAAAGGTACTATGGAAAGGCCCAGCAGGAATAACCGAAGCACAGGAAAGCCGGCCACGAATATCAGTACCGCGATTACAGAAATCAATGTTAGCGTCGTGCCATACTGGGGTTCCAATAGAATCGCTGCCAGCACCGATCCCACAAGGATGAGCGAACGCAAAAGCTCTTTCAGCGAGAATGTCTCGAACTGCCCTTTGCGATCCAGTAACATAGACGATAGGTAAAGGACAAGAGCTACCTTGGCAAACTCAGAAGGCTGAAATGAGAAGAATCCAAGATCAATCCAGCGATGAAAACTGTCCCGGGACGAAGCTACAGAACGACCCACCCCGGGAACAAAGACCAGAAGCAATAGCGCCAGAGAAATAAGCATCGAAGGCAGTGCCAGCTTGCGTAGCAATCCAGGCGAAAATGCAGATATGACGAAAAACCCAATCAGGCCAGCCAGAGAAAAGATGGCCTGGCGCTCGGCATAGTAGTAAGGATTCTCCAGGTCCAGGTTGGCCTGCAGGGCCGAAGCAGATAGAAGTATAAGAAGACCGCAACCGCCCAGAGCCAGGGTATTCAGGAAGATCCAGAGGTCTGGCTTTCTCATCTCCATTCCTCCACCAGTTCTCGAAAGTGCCTACCTCTCTCTTCATAGTTTTTGTACTGATCCTGGGAAGGACATCCGGGACTCAATAGGATCACAGGACTTCGGCCTTCAGAAGGAGCCAGTGCTGGCAGATTTCGGGCAGCGTCTTCGCAGGCGGCCCGAAAGGCAGCGTTGAGATCAGGAAAAAAATGCCTGGCGGCAGTCTGTTCCTGTATCATGGGTCCCGCTTCGCCGAACGGATAGACGGTATGGTTACCATCGCCATGGAAAGAAGTGAAATCGCCTTTTTTGTCCAGCCCTCCCATTAGAAGGTACACCGGTCGACCGGAGAAAGAATTCAGAGCCATGCGAGCGCTCTGCACCGTTGTCGCTTTGCTATCGTTTATGAACAGGATTCCGCCTTTTTCCGCCACCACTTCCATGCGGTGGGGTAGTCCAGGGAAAGTGGAGATGGCCTGCTTCAACGCCTGCAGGTTTTCATTCCAGTCAATGCCGTTGCGAAAGAAGTAGTCCTGGAGCATTCGAATACAGAACAGAAGATTCCATCGATTGTGCTCGCCCGGTATCTTCAAAGAATCCAGCAATTCTTTGTGTCCTGGCGCGAAGCTCTGCAAATCCAATCGCTCCAGCCTTCCGAAAAGGGACGATAGCTCGTCAAGGTACGGAAAATCCTCCGCGATGATCAGCAGATCCTGGCTGCCCTGTTTGCGCCCAATATTCGCTTTTGCCAGAGCATAGTCATCCATGGAATCGTAACGATCCATATGAGCCGGGGCCACGTTCAGTATGCAGGCGGTGTCTGGATGAAAATACTCCACCATTTCCAGCTGAAAGCTGGAGCATTCCACCACCAGAAGATCGGGAACGCCATCCAGCACGACCTGGGCCAGAGGCAGACCAATGTTTCCGCAGGCGATGACCGAGGGAGCAAATGGAAGATTGAGTAGTATATGTTCGAGCAGACTGACTGTGGTGGACTTGCCGTCCGTGCCGGTTACCGCAAAGACGTAGGGTTTCTTTCCCTGCTCTTCCATGACATGGAAAGCCAGATCCAATTCGCCGTACACAGGAATACCCCGGCCCCGGGCCGCATCGAAGATGGGAAGGGACAGCGGCACGCCTGGCGCCGTCACTACAAAGTCTGGCTCAAAAATGTCTAGAATAGAAGAACCTTGATCCGGACGCAGGTCGGCTTCCACGGGCACTGCAGGATCGCCCTGGGATTTCTGATCCGCAATTCCGATTCTGGCTCCCAGATCAAAAAGAAGCTCCTGGAGACTCATCCCGCTGCGGCCCATGGCGCCGAGGATGAGAACCTTCTTTTTCTCAAGAAATCCCATATTACTGGATTCGCAGCGTGGACAAAGACACCAGGCTGAGAATCAGGCCTATGAGCCAGAATCGAACTACAATCCTGGTCTCCGGCCAGCCCAGTTCTTCAAAATGATGATGCAGCGGCGCCATTTTGAAGATCCTCTTCTTTCGCAGCTTGTAACTTCCTACCTGAAGAATTACAGACAACGCCTCCATCACAAAAATGCCGCCTGCGATCAGAAGAAGGATTTCCTTTTTCAAGACGATAGCCGTCATCCCCAGAGCGCCGCCCAGCGATAGCGATCCCGTATCGCCCATAAAGATTCGTGCCGGCGCCGCGTTAAACCACAGGAATCCAATCCCGGCGCCAGCCAGGGCGGCCAGAAAGACAGAGATCTCATGGGCGCCGGTCACGGTAGGAATATTCAAATAGTCCGCCAGTCGGGGCGAACCTGTAAGATAGGCCAGGATTCCAAAAGTCACCGTTACAATAGATACATTTCCGATGGCCAGACCGTCCAGCCCATCGGTAAGGTTCACTCCATGCACCGTGCCCAGAATGACGCAGAGCCAGAGCAGAATTCCGATAATCAAAGGCATGGTCCATACCGGGCCTTTAATGAATGGCACAAAAAGATCTGTAGTGACGTAGTTAATGCCTTCGGTCCGCGCTACCTCTGGAGGAGTGAAGCGGATGTACATAAAGAGGAAGAAGGCGGCCACAAGAATGGACAGAGCCATCTTGGTTCTGGCGCTCATACCGCCCTTCTTTTTGAGCACAACTTTGGAATAATCATCCCAGAAACCGATCCCGCCCAGAAGTAACGTGCAGTACAGAATGAGGTTAAAGTGCAGATTGGAAAAGTTACCAAAAAGAATGCAGGAAACAGTAAGGCTTAGTAATATCAGCAGACCGCCCATAGTGGGAGTGCCGGCCTTGGAAGCGTGAGAGGCGGGACCGTCATCGCGAATGGTTTCTCTGAACTTCAGCCCTGTAAGCCCGCGAATAATGCGATCACCCACCAGAAAGGAAAGCGTCATGGAAACCAGTCCGGCCAGAAGAGCGCGAAAGCTCACATACCCAAAAAGACGAAAGAATCCAGGTACATCGAAGTTACTGTAGATATATTCAAACATAGCCGATTCGCTTCAGAGCATCGCAGGCGCGCTCCATCCTGGAACTGCGGGAACCTTTGGCCAGAATTCCGTCGTACTGCAGAAAATCCCGGGGATGCCTTTCTATATAATCGGCAAGCTGCTCGCTGTCCGGAAAGAAAAACCCTTCCCGACCAGCGCTGGATTCCGGTTCATCGGATTGAGTTAAATAGGCACTGGCCACGGCGGCTCCACAGGCCAGAACGTCGAATCCCAGGGCATGTAATGAGCGCCCCACTTCAGCATGACCCCGCTCTGCATTGTCTCCCAGCTCGGCCATGGCTCCGGCCAGAGCCAGCAGCCGTCCCCCGGGACGCATGGAATGCAAAGCCTGGATGGCGGCCAGGAAGGAATCTGGATTGGCATTGTAGGTATCGTCCACAAGGATTCTTCCTTCACCTTCGTAGATGTGAAAGCGACCGCCGGAAATTGGAGCAGCATGTTGCGCTGAACGGACCACATCCTGGGCGGGAAAGCCTGCTGCCAGTAGTACGGTGAGGCATCCCAATAAATTCTCAGCCTGCACTCTTGAAAAATAATGGGAATTCCGTATCTGCAATTCCTCGGACCTTTCCACAATCCGGAAATCAAGGCCGCCGGGGCTGCACTGAAGATCTCTACCCCTTACTTCCTTCCATAGTCCTGATTTCTGGACGGCGGCAGGCACGGCTCTCCAGAAAGGATCGTTCTGCATTCCGAACAGGTGAATGGCCGGTTCCAGGGCGGATGGATCCCTTCGAAGGAGCAGGCTCTTGCCAATGCCATGCACCGGGTAGGCAAGCGTGGCCCGGCAATTCTGCACCAGTTCCTGCTTGGCTCGTGCAATACCCCTCTTGCTGTAGAAGAATTCGATATGAGCGCGCCCGATAGAAGTGATCAGTCCATGATCCGGCCGGGCAATACGGGAAAGCTCGAGGATCTCTCCTCCATGATTCATGCCCATCTCAATAATGGCATGCTGGATTCCGGGTTTAAGATTCAAGATGGTCAGCGGCACTCCAATATGATTGTTCAGATTTCCCCGGGTTGCATCAACTCGCTCCGATCCTGCCAGAAATCCCAGCATACCCAGAAGCATCTCTTTTGCGGAGGTCTTTCCGTTGGACCCTGTGATCCCGTAGACGGTGTAATTCTGTTTTCTTCTATAGACAGAGGCCAATCTCTGCAATCCCTCCAAAGTGTTGTCCACGACATAGAGTGGACAGGATAGTCCGGCCTGATTGAGCTTCTCTTGCGCCGCGGCGGCCGAGGACCTTTCAACCATCAATGCGACGGCGCCGGCCTTAACCGCTACATCCACAAAGTCATGCGCATCGAAGTTCGGCCCTTTCAGACATACAAATAGCTGTCCTGGCTGCACAGTTCGGGTATCTGTGCTCACTCCCTGAATTCTCTTTGAAGCTCTTTCCGAAAAACCCGGGCCTTCCTGCTTCCCCTGCTGGCTTCCGGAATAGATATCTGTAGCGGAATCGCCTTCACTGTTCCGCGCCAGAGTTCGGGAATCAGACGTATCCTGAACTGGTTGGGCTCCGGCTTCCAGAAGCAGCGAATGATCGATCAACTCATCACCTCTTCTTTGAATTCTAGAATTACTTCGGCGTCGGAGAAATGTCTTTTCTCTTTTCCATATATCTGATAATCCTCATGACCTTTTCCGGCAACGAGAACGCAACACCGCAACCCTTTCTGGCATTGCTCCCTGGATTCCTCCAGCGCCAGACGAATGGCCTGCCTGCGATCTCCGACGTTTCGCAGAGTTGCAGAGGTAGAAACCAGGTCCGGTAGCTTACAGGCCTCCATGATCTGGCGACGAATCTCTTCCGGGTCTTCATTTCTAGGATTGTCATCGGTAACTATTACATCCGTGGCCGCCTCCAGCGCCGCCCTTCCCATCAGTATCCGCTTGGATGGATCGCGGTTGCCGCCACATCCGAAGACGCAATAAAGGCGATGAAAGCCCCGTCCTTTCAGTTGTCCCAGAATCCGCTGCAGCGCATCCGGGGTATGGGCATAATCCACAATGGCATCCAGCCCCGGCATGACCTCCATTCGATTCATGCGACCCGGAACGTCGGGCATATCCGCAAAGAGCTTCGCATCGTAAGGCGATTCGCTGGCAAGCATGGCCAGATTCGCATTGCGAATATTGAACTCCACAGGCACATTTAGATCGAAGGGCCGAAAATTCTGCGCCAGAGTAAAATCTATCCCGATTCGCTTCACGTATCTGGACAACCTGACCGCGAAAGGATCCGGTTCCTGCTTGCTCAGATCCTGGACAATGGCCCGGCCTTTACTTCGGCGAAGTAGAGTAAATAGATGCGCTTTGGCCATGAAGTAGCGACCCATGGTCTTGTGATAGTCCAGATGATCGACGGACAGACCGCAAAACACACCGCCAGAAATGCGAATCCCTTCCAGACGACCCAGAGCCAGCGCTTCGGAAGAGGCCTCCAGGGCTACCTTTTGCACCCCTGCGCTTTGCATCTGCTGGAGCAATTCCAGAAGCTGATAACTTCGGGGAGTGGTATAACCTGTCTGAATGGTACGCTCGCCGTCCCCTGCAAAAATTGTGGCGCCCAGAGTGCCGATTACAGCGCAGTGGATGTTCAGCTTTTTCCACGCATGGTAGATCATTCTGGAAATGCTGGTCTTTCCGTTTGTTCCCGTAATCGCCACTATGTCCATCGCCTGATCCGGATGATGAAAGAAGGCGCCGGCCATAAGCGAAAGCAACCATTCTGGCCTGCTTCGGGCAGCCTTTCCTCCGTACAGGATCAGTCCTTGCTTGCTATAGGATTCAAGCAAGGAACCGGAGATCAGATTTCTGGGCACGATAATGGCGGCGGGATTTTTTTCCAGGGCCGATTGAAGATGATTGCGAGAAAGCTCTGTTACGGCAAAGATGCTTGCAGTACTGATTTGTCGGCTGTCGTCGGTAATCCGATCCACGTCTACAGGCCGTACTTCTCCTTTCTGCAGCAATTCGCCGCCAGCGCGAGAAACCAGCGAAGAAGTCTTCTCAATTAGCTCGGCTAAATTCAAATTCGTCCCCCTGCCTCTTCTTTTGTTGCCCCCTCAGGCAAAGGCCGATCAGAAATCATCTGGATCGCCCGCAACGGCGCAAGAAGAGCCGTAAACCTCTTTCGTCGGGCGTTGGGAGGTATGGAGCTCAGGTCGTCCAGAGGTTTACTCTGCTTCATGGCCTGGTTCCATCGCTCTGGTTTTGTTGTGGCTCCTGCCAGAATTGGAGCCAGGAAGGCCCACTCTCCTTGCCGGGCTCTGGATTCGATTCCACCGGCTGCCCGGAATCCGACCCGTTTGACTCCGTGGGCTGTTGCTGCTGCCCTTGCTCATTGGATTGCGATTGTGGGCCATCCGATTCCTTTTCGGAAGCGGTTGGCTCATCGCCTGCAGGAAAAGCGGCGAAGAGCCCGGGCTGAAGTTCGGCAAGATCAACGTATATGATTGTGTTTTCTTCGTAGAAAGGTAAAGCGCCATAGAGTTTCCAGTAAATGGTTTCAAAGCCCTCCCCTTCCAGTCGCGCAATCTCTGCTCGAATGGCCGAGTTCTTTCTTTCCCAGTCCCTTTTTTCGTATCTAGCCAGACGGATGTCTCGTTCAAGCAGGGAGGTTTCGATGTTCATGGAAACGTAGAGATACAGTCCTGCAAAGAGCAGAACCGCAGCCAGAGCAATGGCCGGAAAGCGCAGCTTTACCTTCATTCGACTCATGGAACAGGTTTCCTCCGTATAGCCCGAAGGCGGGCGGAGCGGGCCGCAGGATTGCGCTCTTTTTCGGATTCTGATGGCGCCAGCGACTTGCGCACTGCCTTTTCGAATTGTGCAGGTTTTCGTTCCTGCATTTCAGGCAGGGGCGCATCGTACCGCGAGATGCCAGCCCCGGACATTCCGCAAAGATCCGCAAAGCACTGTTTGATGATCCGGTCCTCCAGGGAATGGAAGGTAATGATTGCCAGAATCCCTCCGGAGCGCAGGTGTGCAGCCAGATTCCGGGCGGCCTTTTGCGCTTCGTCGAGTTCATCGTTTACCGCAATGCGCAGAGCCTGAAAGGTCTTTCGGGCAGGATGGGGGCGATTTCTGGGACCGGGAATGCAACGCACCACAATGTCTGCCAGTTGCCTGGCGCTCAGTACCGGTCTTTCTCGCACGATTCGGGCGGCGATTTTTCTGGAGGCCCTCTCTTCGCCGTATTTATAGATCAAATCCGCCAGTTCCTTTTCAGGAAGCTCATTAATCAGTTCGCTTGCCGAAGGGCCCTCCTCATCGAGACGCATGTCCAGAGTCTGATCCTCGTAGGAAAATCCCCGGTCGAACTCCTTCAAATGCAGCATGGAAATTCCAAGATCCAGTAGTGCGAAGTCCAGTTCCAGATCTGACGGTAGCGGTTGCGACGCTCTTTTGCGCCACCACTGAAAGCGAGATTCGTCAGGGCTCATACCGAGGGCCAGAAAGTTGGAGCGCGCCCTTTCCACCATTTCAGGATCCCGATCCGAGAAGATGCAGCTTGCCTTCGAATACCTCCGGGCAAGCGCCAGACTGTGGCCTCCGGCTCCCAGAGTTCCGTCCAGCAAAGTAAAATTGTCCGGCGAATGTAACTCTGTCTCTTCTTTGTTCTCAGCCCGAGTGGCCTGAAAATGAGCGTAAGCCTGGTCGGCAAGATCCAGCACCTGCTGAAGCATTACCGGTTGATGCTGAACTTCCTTTTCCATGATCCGGATCTCCGGAAGCTCCGGCCTAGATTACTCGATCGTACTGCTGGATGCCCTGATTCCAGACCGGAATTCCACAGAAGCGATCGCCTTCCGGACAATACGGTGTGGTTCCCGCTTCCTTTCGCAGAGCGCAGGGGGCCAGAATCCATTGCACCAGAGGGGCGTGGACTTCGCCAATCTGCTGCAATTCCTGAACGGATGCGCGGAAGATCTCTTCCTGAGCGTTGTAGCAGGTTCGAGCTTTCCATTTGTGGTGCAGATTCAGTAGATCGCCGGATTCATAGAATCGAATGGGAAAGGCATTGGGCAAAAGATAGGACGCCTCTTCCATGGTTCCGCCGGCATCCAGAAATTCTGTTATACCCGCAAAGGTCTCATCCATGATGCGGACATAGTAATCCCGGGCAACTTCGGATTTCTGTATTAGTTCGGGCGTAATGTAGTCGGGCTGGCCGGTGAAGTGTCGCATGAGCATGGGTCTGGAGCCAGGAACCATGCGATGGCGCTGATCCTGGGAATCTGCAGTATGCGATATCTTCTTCTGGAAGGTGTAAGAGACGTTGAACAGAGCCCGGCTAATGCGCGAAAGAGTGCTTTCGTTCAAGGTCGATCCAAGATGATGATTTCTGGAAGGTCGCAGCACCAATTCCACCGCCTGCTCGTCGGTCAGCTCGGATCGGGGAATACCTAGCACTGCGCGCACAGCATCCGCCAGTACTTCTACGGCATCCGTGGTATAACCGGCCAGCCGCGAAAATCGGCCATCCATTCGCGCATCGAATTCCTTAAGAAAGGACTGGCTTACCTGAGTCTCATCGCGCTCGAGAAAGAATGAAGAAAAGAAGCGAAACTCTGTGGTTTCTTCAAGAGGCATGGGATCTGCCATCTCTGCAGCATACAGAGGATCCGCTTTCTCAACTTCCTGCCACATGCGTTCCACAAGAATCCTCGCCTCGTCCGGAACGTCACAGGCCTGGCATAGCCTTCTGTATCTATGGAGCGTGAGTCCGTTTACGCTATGATATAGATAGGCATGAGTGGCAGTGGGCAGAACATACCTGGCCACTTCCATGGTTTTCTTATGGATTGAGTTCTTCCATTTGTCCGGCTGACGAGCCCGCGCACGAAATACCTGAAAGTAGATATTCGTGGCCGGCTCCTCCAGAAGATCCATGAGTTCAAAGTAGGCATCGCAGGATTTCTTGATGATGCCATTGTAGATTTCCTGAGCCCGCGGTCGCGATTCAAGAGATGAGGGATAATGGAATTGATCGGGCTTAACCTCGACGTATCTCTGGGAGACCTGCTCAGAATTGTAATAGGGATGGGAATGCAGAAAACTCCATATGAGCTGGCGGCTAATTCGGTCGATGGCGAAAATAAACTGCGGATGCTGCCTTGTGGTCAGGTGACCCGCTTTCAAAGTGCTGCTGGCAATCCGATCTCTCAGAGCCCTCGCTTTTTCGGTG
>JAGRNE010000260.1 GCA_020440915.1 Leptospiraceae bacterium
TGGCCTGGCGAATCCACCAGGTGGCATAGGTGGAAAACTTGTAGCCTTTCTTGTATTCGAATTTGTCAACGGCCTTGATCAAGCCGATGTTGCCTTCCTGGATCAGATCGAAGAATTGCATTCCCCGGTTGGCATACCTCTTCGCAATGGAAACCACCAGTCGAAGGTTGGCTTTGATCAGCTCCTTCTTGGCCTGAGCGATTTCGCGCTCCCCTTTTGTAAGGGATTCGCCCCATTGCAGGATTTCCTGGATGGATGAACCGGCATCCTGCTCCATTCTCCGGAGCTTTCTTTCATTGTTTCGAATATCTTTGATTACTTCTCGAACTTCATCGATGGGCACTCCCATCTCCTGTTCGATCATTTCCAGCTCTTCATTCTTTTCGATGAAGCGGTTGTACCCTTTGATTTCTTTAATGTCTTTTCCGTAGCGCGCTTTTATGGCCAGGAAGTGACGCTGGATTTCCTTGATGCGGAAGACCATGGACTTGATCTTCTGGGAAATTCGCTGGATTTCTTTCTGGGACACGCCCAGCTTTCGCACAGCTTCGTCGATGATCGCTTTGGACTCATCGACTTTTTGCTTGTACTCTCTCCATTTTTTGGAGCCGTCGGTGTATTTCTTTAGTTTTGCCTGGGCTTCCTGGTACTTCTTTTCTTCTCGATTGATGATTTCCATCTGCTCGAAGAAAAGCTTCTCCAGTTTTTCCAGTTCATCCTGGCTCAGGTAGTAAGCTTTGTTTGCAAAGATGACATCGGAGATTTTAATCTTTCGCGAGCGAATCTTTGGAGTCAGCTTCACAAAGTTCGCTCGAAGCAACGAGGACCCGAGTATCGTTTCTTCGATAATCTTTTCGCCGTTTTCGATGCGCCGAGCAAGAAAGACCTCTTTGTCTCCGGAAATCAGGGATACCTTTCCGATCTCCTTCAGATACAGGCGAATGGGATCGTCGCTGGAGGAACTGCTGCTTTCTTTTTTCTTTCGGGCCGGTTTCGGTGCGGGAGCCGGAGAGCCGTTGGCCGCAGCTGTGGCTGGAACTGGAGCTTCCCGAACCACCGGGGCGCCTACAGCCACTTCCTCTTCCATGCGGCTGGAGTATTCCTCTACCACCTCAATTCCGAGCTGATTGAGCAACGTGAACACATCCTCAATCCGCTCCGAGTTGACGATCTTCTCGGGAAGGTACTCATTTATTTCATCGTAGGTGATCTCACCGTTGGCTTTACCAATGGAAATAATCTTCTGAATTTCGGGAAGATCTTCGATTGCCATAGACAGGTTTCTCCAGAAATTAGTTTTCGTCCCCAGAGGGGCCGAATTCGCCCATTTGGGCCTTTTTGCCGGGTTTTTTTGAGGTCTGACTCCGCAGCTGGAACTCAAGGTTCTTGGTCTCTTTCAAAAGGGTAGAGTACCTCTCCCAAAGGTAGGACTGTTCGACCTCATCGGCCACTACCATTTGCCCCCGGATTTCTGACATCCTTTTTTTGGCCTCCAGGATGCGGTGCTGGATTAGCAGCTCCCGGAAAGTCGCCTCCAGGCTGCCTTCCGGACCCGCTGAGTTTTCTGCTGCCAGCATGCCGCTGAAGGATTGCACCACCCGGGAAGGAAGATTGGAATGAATCAACACGTCTTCATCCCAGCCCTCGCCGGTCAGGAATCTATCCTCCAGTACTCTCCATATTATTTCGGAATCCGGATCCGCAAAATCCAGCTCTCGCAACTCTTCCAGGTTGCCTGACAGCAATTCCGGATAAGAAAGCAGCTGTTTCATCATGGATCGCTCGCATTTTATGAGCTGTGCGGCCCCCTTGTCCTGGTCGGAACCGCCACTACCTGGGGTAGCGCCGGGGCCCATTCCGCCCTGAACCGGGAAAGGTCGTCCAGCATTCAGAACCGGCCCGCTCTGATTGGACGGCATGCCTCCACCATCGTTCGCCGTAGAAAGCTCCCGTCCGCCGCTGCGCCCCCGCAATTGCGCGATCAATCCACCCACCTCAATGGACAGAATTCGGGCCGCTTCCTGGGCGTAGAATTCGCGGATTACGGAATCCTGAATCTCGGAATAAAGGGAATGGAATCGCTCTACGGCCGCCTTCTTCTCTTCCAGGCCCGGCGGCTGGGGAAAACGTAGATCGTGGATGAGTCCACGGATTCCTTCGGTGAGCTCTGCAGGCCGCTCCGGATCGGCGAATCGCTGAAAAGCCTGGCCCAGAAGATCCGGAAACAGGGTGTAAAAAACAAGATAGCTGTCTGTAGAAAGGGAACTCTCAAGAAAGTCCTGAATAACGTTGCCCGAATATCGCCTGGAAAGATCGAAAGGATCCATTCCGGTGGGGAGGAAAAACATTCTGGTGGACTGGAAACCCTGGCCCAGCAGCATTCGTGCTCCCTTGCGAGCCGCTTCCCGTCCTGCTCCGTCGCCGTCCAGCATCAAAGTGATGTGATCCGCGTATCGCTTGAGCAACTGAACATGATTCTCGGTGAGCGCCGTGCCCAGAGGGGCCACCGCAGTTGCAAGTCCTGCCTCCGAAAGGCCCACCACATCCAGATAACCTTCGGTAAGCACGGCGCTACGGCTTTTTCGAATGGAGGCCATGTTCTCGAAGAGTCCGTAGAGCACACGACTCTTCTGGAAAACCGACGATTCCGGGCTGTTCATATACTTGGCGGGATTGTCGGAACCGGGCAGGATTCGGCCTCCGAAACCAACAACCTGGCCGGAAGGGTCTCGAATGGGAAACATGATTCGACCGCGAAAGAAATCGAAATGCTTTCCTGTCTTCTCGGACTTTCGAATGAGCGAAAGCCGTTCCAGAGTGGACATTTCATCCGGGAATTGATCTATCAGGAACTGCCACTGATCGGGACTGGCGCCGATCTGGAATCTCTGAATCGCTTCTTCGCCAATCTTTCGGCTGCGAAGATAGTTCGAGTAGGCCTCTGCGGAATCGCCATTTAAAAACTCGTTGTATAGCCGCGCCGTACGCATTAGAAGATCGTATGCAGGATCCTTCTTCTCGTTCTTTTGTAGCGAACTGATGTCGATGCCCGCTGCCCGGGCCAGGATTTCCATAGCCTCCCGAAATTCCACGCCTTCGTATTCCATGACGAATGCGAAGAGATCCCCGCCCCGGCCACAGCCAAAACAATGATAGATTCCTTTGTCAGGAGTGACGGTAAAGGAAGGGGTTTTCTCCCGATGGAAAGGACAGAGTCCTTTGTAGGAGCGGTTATAACGCTTGAGAGTAACAAATCGACCGATATACGTTTCGATGGGCAAAGAGGTGCGAATCCTCTCCTTGAGCTCCCTGGAATTCAATTTCCGATTTTTTTCTGAAGAAGGGTACGTACCAGAGCGCCGTCGGCATTCTTTCCTTTCAGTCGTCCCATTACCTGTCCCATGAGTTTGCCAAAGTTGGATTCATCGGGATTGGCGGACACTACAGCATCGATCTCTTTGCTGATAGCCTCTTCGGAAAGCTCCTCGGGTAGATAGGTTCTGAGCTTTTCGATAGCTCTCTTTTCCAGTTCCGCTTCATCTGTACGACCAGCCTTTTCCAGGTCCGCAATGGATTCCTGGCGCTTCTTCACGGCCTTCTTGATAACTGTTTCTGTATCGGAATCCGAAACCTCTTTGGCTCCGGTTTTGGTCATTTCGTACTGGATGTCTGATTTGAGCAACCGAAGGGTACTGAGAGTCTCCTGATCCTTGCTTTTCATAGCGGATCGTAGATCGGTTTCAATTCTTTCTACAAGGGAACTCATGGACCCTCCAAAGGTACTCGTGGATTAGCCGCGATCTCTGCGAGCCATCATGGCCTGCTTTCTTCTTCGCTTTCGAATGGCGGCTTCAATTTTGCGCTTTCTGAGTTCGGAGGGCTTTTCGAAGAATTCCCTTCGTTTGATTTCCGACTGGATGCCGGCATTCACGCATTCTCTCTTGAAACGCTTAAGTGCGGATTCGATGGACTCGCCATCTTTAAGTACAACGCCTATCATACTCCTCCTTCAAAACTCCTGCAAAAATTCGGGAATACCCGTACACGGCAGGACCTACCTGCACGATCTGTCAGAAAGGCACCGGAGCCCTACACCGTCAATGAAATTTCCGGTCTTATGTCCTGATCCTGCATCCCGGATAGGGTATAATTCATCCACGGTAAAGGCATTTCCGTTGCGTCTGTACTGCCTGTGAGTTAGACAGAAGTAGCCCTGCCCTTCCGGAGCCTCCATGCCTGTTTTTTCCTTCAATTCATTGCGAAATCTGAAACGTTCCATTCTTCGTTCCCGGACAGAGCCAGTGAGGTCCATTCTGGAGCGAAAACCGGCGCTGGTCTTCCGGGTCCCTTCTTCGCATTTGCTGCTTATTTGCCAGGAAGGAGTGTCGGCCGACATTCTAAGACTTTTGCTGGACGCAGGATGGAAGCCGGATCCGGAAGTCCGGGATGCCATGGGCCGAACCCCTCTACACCTCTGCGTGGAAATGGGGCGAGATGACCTGGTGGATGCAATTCTTCAACTGCGCGCGAATCCGAATTCTAGAGATCGGGATGGAGTGACTCCTCTAAATCTATGTAAGAGCTTCAGCGGAACCGGAGAAATCGCAGAAAAGCTCCGGGCGGCCGGCGGGGATCCTTTGCTTGTAGATAAAACAGGAAAGAATTATCTGATGTAATGTCCTGGATTCCGTTGCGCCAGAAGGATCGAATTCAGCCATACAAAAAAAACCAGGCGGGAAGGCCAGAGAATAGATCAGCCAATTCGAGC
>JAGRNE010000261.1 GCA_020440915.1 Leptospiraceae bacterium
TGGACTCTTCAACCATCTGCAAACCGAGAAGGCCATGCAGTTCTTCACCGATGAGGAACAGGATCCCACCGGAAAAAAAGAAAGACTGACCTCCCTGGATTTCCTGGTAGAAAACATGCAGCTTTAGAGCCCTTTCCGCCAGGCCGAAATTCGCCACCGGCCGGCGAATCCTATCCTTAATTTGCTTTACATCCATTCAGCGGCTCCAAGATTGACTCAGAACTATGGAAGAAAAACAGAACAGTGGCTATCAGGGCAGTGACCGCGGCTCTGATGGAGATGATAAGCGAAGAGGCGGACCCGGTGGTCGCCAGGGTGGCGGACGGTACCGCAAGAGAGTACTCGATACCCGAAATATTACCATTGATTTCAAGAATCCGGAAACCCTGGAGCGCTTTATCTCCAAAACCGGAAAGATTCTGCCCCGCAGAATGACCGGCGCAACAGCCAGAGTGCAGCGAAAAATTGCTCGAGAAATCAAGCGCGCTAGAATGATCAACCTTCTGCCCTTTTCCAAACGCTAGTCGTAATGGCACAGTGGCTTTCCAGAATTTACGAAAAGCCTTGCAAAAAGCATCCCACTTGTGGGATGCTTTTTTATTGTATGGGGCATCAGGCGGACAACGAAAGATCCCATCCGTCGTTGCTCCTGGAGTCTTCCAACACTCCGGCACGCCGGAAAATCAGTTCATTCCAGAATCCAATGGGAACACTTTTTCAACGGACTCTGCGTTTTCTAAACACTTTCTTCGACAATAGCAATACTCTGGCCTGTTGCAGCAGAGTACATTTTCTTAATGTGCAGGAGCCATAGCATGGCAATAACTTCAGCCGCATCGATTCTGAACGCAGAACACCAGAATTTCCTGGAAGATCTCTACGAAACCTACAAAAGCAATCCTTCTTCTCTGGCCCTGGAATGGCAGGAGTTCTTCCAGCAGATGGAAAGCCAGGAGAGCAACGGACATGGCACCGGCGTTCCCCTGGAGGCCAGTAGCATTCCCAAGATTCTGAAGTCAGACATACTTAGAATCCCGGACACACAGCTCAAAGCTTTGCTACTTATGCAGGCCTATCGCCGGCACGGGCATTATTCGGCCAACATAGATCCTCTGGGATTGCGCATTACCTCGCGCGATCACCTGAAACTCGACGACCATAACATCAGCGAGGAGGAACTGGGCAAAGAAGTCACGGTTACCTTTGGCGGAGAAGCCATCACAGATACGCTAAGCAATATCATTCAGAAGCTGGAATCCATCTACTGCGGTAGCCTGGGCTCCGAGTATTTCTACATTCGTAGTGAAGAGAAGCGTCGCTGGCTTATCCAGAAGCTGGAATCCCACAGATTCCAGAATCCGTTGGAGACTTCTGTCAAGGAGATGGTATACGAAAAGTTGTTCTCCGCCGAGAACTTCGAGAAATACATTGCCACCCATTATCCGGGCAAGAAGCGCTTTTCTCTGGAAGGAGGCGAAAGCCTGATCCCCACCCTGGCCGCCGCGGTGGAAATGGCTGGCGAAGACGGTATTGAGCAGATTGTCATCGGCATGGCCCATCGCGGGCGGCTCAATGTGCTGGCAAACATCCTGGGAAAGGATCCCGCTCTAATCTTCGCCGAATTCAACGAGAACATTACCGAAGAGATAGATTCCGGAGACGTCAAGTATCACCTGGGCTATTCCTCGGACTACGAAACCTTGAGCGGTAAATCCGTACATCTCAGCCTGGCCTTCAATCCATCGCACCTTGAAGTGATCAATCCGGTGGTTATGGGCTCCATACGGGCCCGCCAGCAGAAGGCCGGAGACACAGAGCGACGAAATCATTTGCCACTGCTTATACATGGCGATGCCGCTTTTGCAGGACAGGGAATCAACTACGAATGCCTGAACATGTCCAATCTGCCCGCCTACGGAGTTGGCGGCACTCTTCATATCGTATGCAATAATCAGATCGGATTTACCACCAATCCAGAAGATGGCCGATCTACCACCTATGCTACGGACCTGGCGCGCATGCTCCATGTACCCATCTTCCATGTAAACGGCGACGATCCGGAAGCCTGCTTTCGTGCGGTTCGCCTGGCCATGGAATGGAGAAGAACTTACCAGACGGACGTATTCATAGATCTAATCTGCTACCGCCGACTGGGCCACAACGAAACCGACGAACCTGCATTTACACAGCCGGTAATGTACAGAAAAATCAAGTCCCATCCGTCCACGTTCCAGCAGTACGAAAAGCGATTGCTGGACGAAGGTATGGATCCATCGCGACTGGATGGAATCAAAAAGAAATACCAGGATTCCCTGGACGATGCCTTTCGCCGCGTGGACACCAACGAACTGCAGAGCTACATCCAGACATTGACCGGAAACTGGAGAGGCTTCCTGAAAATGGACCCCTATTCTCGTCCGGACACTTCGGTGCCCGAAGATGAGCTCAGGCGAATCACCGAACAAATTACTACTGTGCCGGAAGGCTTCCAGTTAAACCGCAAGATTGAAAGGCTATTTCAAGATCGCAAAGCAATGATCCTGGATGACAAAGGAGCGGACTGGGGCATGGCCGAGGCCCTGGCGCTGGCTTCGCTTCTCAAAGAAGGCATTCCAATTCGAATCACCGGTCAGGACACCAAGCGAGGTACATTCTCCCATCGACACGCTGTAGTTTTCGATTCCGAAAACGATGTAGAGTTTGCGCCGCTGGGACATCTTGCCGAGGATCAAGGAAATTTTGAAATCGCCAACAGTTTGCTGTCTGAAGTGGCCGCCCTGGGTTTTGAATTCGGTTATTCGCTGGCGGATCCCAAGTCTCTGGTGATCTGGGAAGCGCAGTTTGGAGACTTTGTAAACGGCGCCCAGGTAGTCATCGATCAGTTCATTTGCAGTAGCGAAACCAAGTGGAATCGCTACTCGGGCATTGTTCTTTTGCTGCCCCATGGATATGAAGGTCAGGGACCCGAGCATTCCAGCGCCCGCCTGGAAAGATTCCTGCAACTTTGCAGTCAGTTTAACATTCAGGTGGCTAACTGCACCACTCCGGCTCAGTATTTTCACATTCTACGCCGGCAGATGCATCGAAATTACAGAAAACCATTGATCATGATGAGTCCCAAATCGCTGCTCCGGCATCCAAGAGCGCGTAGCCATGTCCACGACTTCAGCCAGAATTCATTTCATGAAGTACTGGATGAAACCGATCCATCCATCGATAAAGAAAAAGTAAAATCGCTGCTCTTCTGTTCCGGAAAGATCTACTATGATCTGCTGGATCAAAGAGAAAAAGAGGAAATCAAAGATATTGCCATCATACGAGTGGAGCAGCTCTATCCTTTTCCCAACGAACAGATTCAGACCATCTTGAAGCAGTATAAGAAAGTTAAGGATATTACCTGGGTGCAGGAAGAACCTCGCAACCAGGGAGCATGGATCTACATGGAAAATCTGCTGGGCCACCTTTGCAGGGCTCGATTGAACTATTGCGGTCGCGCTCCTTCACCCAGTCCGGCCACAGGGTATTTCAAGGTCCATACGAAAGAACAAACCAGTATAGTCGAAGAAGCATTGCAAATTAAATCGGAGGAAGACTGAATATGTCCCAGGAAATCAAAGTGCCCCCTATGGGCGAATCCATCACGGAAGCCACCGTTGCAGACTGGCATTTCTCCGAAGGGGATAGCTTCAATAGCGGCGATATCCTGGTCGAACTGGAAACGGACAAAGTCACCATGGAAGTGCCAGCTCCCACAGCCGGCACTCTTACAAGCATCAAGAAAAAGTCCGGCGAAACCGTTCAGCTGGACGAAGTCCTGGCCACTATCGAAGAAGGAGAAGGCAAAGCGTCTTCCAGCAGCGGTAGCTCGTCCAGCTCAGCGTCCAGTTCCAGCGCCGCAGACAGCTCGTCGGCTTCTAGCTCCGCTGCCTCCCACTCGTCCAGCGGCTCAAGCTCGGCCAGCGGACAGAAAAACGATACTGTTCCCCCGGGCGCCCGTCGCCTGGCTGCCGAAGAAGGCGTGGACACAAATCAGGTTCAGGGCACCGGCAAAGGCGGACAGGTAAGAAAAGAAGACGTGGTCAACCATCTGGAAAAAGGCTCGGGTAGTGCCCCTGCTTCTTCCGGACAACCGGCGAAGTCTTCCCAGCCGGCCGCCAGCGCGGAGCCCATCCGCCCGTCTCGCTCGAAAACCGGCGAACGCGAAAAGGTAGAGCCTATGAGTCGTCTTCGCCAGAAGATTGCCGAACGACTGGTCCAGGCCCAGCAAACAGCTGCCATTCTCACCACTTTCAACGAAGTGGACATGAGCCGGGTTATGGAAATCCGAAATCAGTACAAAGATATGTACGATAAGAAGTATGGCATCAAGCTGGGCTTCATGTCTTTTTTTGTTAAGGCCGCAGTGGAGGCGTTGAAAACCTATCCGGCTATCAATGCGGAGATTCGCGGTACAGAAATCGTTTACAAGAACTACTACGACGTTGGCGTAGCCGTGGGCGGTCCGCGAGGGCTGGTAGTTCCCATAGTCCGCGATGCCGACCTGCTGAGCTTCGGCGAGATCGAAATGGAGATTGCTCGCCTGGCCGGACGAGTCAAGGAAGGATCCATTTCTCTGGAAGAGATGACCGGCGGTACATTCACCATCTCCAATGGAGGCATCTATGGTTCCATGCTTTCCACGCCCATTCTGAACCCGCCTCAAAGCGGCAT
>JAGRNE010000262.1 GCA_020440915.1 Leptospiraceae bacterium
TCGCGGTTTCGCGCAAAGTTGCGTTTAGATTGGCATCCTCCGCAGTCTCCCCGTAGATCCAGAGGCGCCAGGCCTGATCCACGGGAAACATTTCGAAGCGCGCCAGCAATACTCCGGCGCCCAGGACAAGGAAGAGAGCCAGCACCAGGTAGGCGCCAGACCATTTCTGCTTGAGCAGGTAATGCAGACTGCGCATATAGAATTCTTCCAGGGCCTGAATCCATCGTGCCCCGGGCGGTTCCTTGTTCAATCTTGCTTCCCTGATATCCTGGTCGCCAGGACTTCTGCCCTTTGCTTCCGATTCGCCCGCAATGGTTGCTTTGATTTTCTTCGCATGACCCAGATGGGCTGGAAGAATAAAGAGAGCTTCCAGCAAGCTGCCGCCGAGCATTAGAATCACCACAGTAGGTATCTCCACCGAGAAATCGCCCACCGGGCCGCCCAGAAAATAAAGCGGCAGGAAAGCGAGAACCGTGGTCAGCACGGTAGAAATGACTGGTCGCAGCACTCGCATTAGTCCGTTCACCGCCGCATCCTCCGGCGTAGATCCGGTCTGCAATTCACGAAAAATGCTCTCTGCGATAATGATGGAATCATCCACAAGCATACCCAGTACCACAATAAGTCCAAGCAGAGAGATGCGGTTTACGGTAATGTCCAGCAATGGTATCCCGATGAGTGCCACCGCCACAGCCACCGGAATTCCCATTGCGGTCCAGAAAGCAATGCGACGATTAAAAAAGAGAAATAGAACGGCCATGACCAGGACAAAGCCAGCCACGGCGTTCTGAAGCACGATGTTCAGTCGGAGCCGGGTCTCTACGGATTCGTCCCGAAGTTTGACCAACTCCATGCCTGGCGGCAATCTGTATTCTTTCTTGAAGCGATCTATTCGCGCTTCGATGGTCTCCACCGCCGCAAGCATATCCGATCCTCGTTTGATGGCAAGGCTCAGATACATGCCGGGATGGCCGTTGATGCGAATTGCAACATCCTGATCCTTCGAACCATACTGGATGCTGGCGATTTCCTTTAAACGAACCTGGTTTCCCACATCGTTGGAGGCAATAATCAGGTTACCTATGTCAGAAGACTCGCCAAAATCCGAAAGTGTGACGATGCCCAGCGAGCTGGTGTAGGACTCCAGGCTACCTCCGCTAATTCTTACCTTGTTCGTCTGAATGGCCTGGATTACTTCTCCAAAGGAGATATAGTTTTCCCTCATCGCATCCTTGTTAAGCAGGATCTTTATCTCTGGCTCCGGGCTTCCGTTTTCTTCCACCCGGCTTACCATATCCAGCTCCAGGAGAGCGTCTTTGAGTCTGCGCGCCGCAGGACGCAGGGTATGCAATTCGGAACCATCGGTGACGATCAGGCCCACTTCATAGACGGTCATATCCGCGGTATCATAGACAATGATTTCAGGATCATCCTCTACTTCGGCAGGCAGATCTCCCACCCGATCGATGGCCCTGCGAATATCGTCCTGCACTTCCTGGAAGTCCGCGTCAGGATCCAGTCGAATGAATATGCTGGAGAGATTCTCCATGGACTCGGACAGATACTTTTCAATGCCCTGTACTTCGCCCAATGAGTCTTCCAGTTTCCTGGTTAGATTGAGCTCCACGTCTTCCGGCGAGGCGCCCGGATACACGGTCATGATCAGGATTTCGCCCATGTCCACCAGAGGAAGGCCTACCCGCCGAATCCGGCCGAGGGAAGCAATGGCTACAAGGACAATAAAGATGACAATTAGATGAACCTGAAGAGGTCGCTCAATGAGGTAGCGTGTAATTCTTTTCATCGAATATACCTGGCTACTTCTTGCGGCACACTTAACCGGCCAGTCAACTCCTAAAATGCTCCGGACAGTTAGTGCGCTTCATTACAATTTGGTCCAGGTGCCGCGGAAGACCGGGGCTACAATCCTATGGAGAGGACCTGCGGCAGGGAGCGAGCAGGCAAGCGACATTGGCCTGGCTCCACTTGTCGGTATTACGCTATACGAGGGTAGATCGATTTTAAGGGAGCCTAAATGGTTCGCGAAAAGCTTCCGCCGCTACGCGTTCGAGCCAGGTGAGAATCGAAACACATGGCAATGTTTCTTACCAGGAATCTTCCCATGGGCAGGACTTCCAGGGCATGCTCTCCAATACGAAGCAGTTGATCGCCGGCCATGGATTGCAGACTGTCGGGACCGGTCTGGTTCAGCTCAGCGGCAAAGTAATCGCGGAAAGACTGACCGGTCAGCTTCTCAAAAGCGGCAAAGTTGAGCGAAAAATGACACATGATTTCCGTAATCACATGGCGTCGCACAATGTCATCTCTGTTGAGTTCGTATCCGCGAAATACGGGAAGACGGCCTTCGTCGATGGCGCTGAAGTATTCCTTTTCCGTTTTGAGGTTCTGGCTGTAAGTGGCGCCCACCTGACCAATGCCAGTTATTCCATGAGCAATCAGGTTCAGGCCTTTTCGCGTGCTGTAGCCCTGAAAATTACGATACAGATCTCCCCTGTCCTGAGCGCGAGAGAGCTCATCGTCTTTCTTGGCGAAATGGTCCATACCAATGAATCTATATCCGGACGTGGCAATTCGCTGCACCGATTGAATCAATATCTGAAGCTTCTCGGAGGCAGACGGAAGGTCTTCGGGTTGAATCACCGAATGATGTTTGAACATCTTCGGAAGATAGGCAAAATTGAAAAGCGCAATGCGGTCGGGGTCCAGTTCCAGCACCTGCTCCAGCGTGACAGCAAAGCTGCCCACACTTTGATGGGGCAGACCATAGATCAGATCGATGTTAATGCTCTGGAAACCCAGTTTGCGAGCCATACTTACAATGCCGGAAGTGAGCTCCAGGGATTGGATCCGATTCACAGCTTTTTGCACTCGCGGATTCAGATCCTGGAGTCCCAGGCTGATTCGTTGAAAACCAGCGTCTCGCAGAGCTCGCAAATGGTCCTCGGAAAGCTCCCTGGGATCAATCTCGCAACTGGCTTCGCAATCGTCGGAAAACGAATAGTACTTGTGAATTGCTTCTCCCAGAGAACGAATCTCGGATGGGCTAAGATGCGTGGGAGTACCCCCGCCCCAGTGAAGTTGCTGAACTTTTCGCGACGGATCTACCAGCGCAGATACCATCTCCATTTCTTTTTGCAGATAGCTCACGTAGCGCTGAATGCGCGGGCGGTTATTGGAAACGATCATACTGCAACCGCAGAAATAGCAAAGAGTGTCGCAGAAAGGGATGTGAAAATAGAGGGAAAGGTCAGGATTTTCTTCCCCAAAGGGTATGGGTTTGCCCCCTTGCAAAGCCTGGGAATATTGCTCCGGCCCAAAATCGGTATGAAATGAGGGAGCTGTAGGATAGCTGGTGTAGCGAGGGCCGGCCCGATCATACTTCTTGAGAAGATCGGGATCTAGTTCCGGGACTGCGGACATGATTACCGCCATGGTACTACAATATAACGTCCACTACCGATACAAGCAATAATGAAACGGGAACCAGACCAGAAACTAGATTGAAACCGGATCTCAGTTTCCCCGCGCCTCTTCCGAGACACAGTATTCGGCAAGCTCTGAATGTAGGAATGGCAGAAGTGCAGTAATCTCGTACGCGCAGTAATTTCGTACGTAGTTACGGCGAACCAACGAACATGCAATTCTGAGAATTCAGGCCGGTGGCAGAAGGCCTCCGGCAAAAATCCAGACAGGGAAGCCGCTCTGGCCAAATTGTGCGCCCGGAGCGGAAGGCGGTGCGGCGAAAGTCAGGCCAGAGCAGAAGTGCCCTGGCCCTGTCTGCCTTATGGAGTGTTCATACTGGCCAGGAAGTCCTGGTTAGTCTTGGCGGAGCGCATCTTGTCCAGAAGCAACTCCATGGCTTCCGTGGTCGACATGGGACTGAGTGCCTTTCGCAGAACAAAGACCTTGCTCAGCGTTTCCGGTTCCAGCAGCAATTCTTCCTTTCTGGTTCCGGATTTGTTGATGTCGATGGCAGGAAATATCCGCTTATCCGCCAGGCGACGGTCCAGATGGATTTCCATGTTACCGGTGCCTTTGAATTCTTCGAAAATCACCTCGTCCATCTTGGAGCCGGTTTCAATAAGGGCGGTTGCGATGATAGTCAGGGATCCACCATGTTCGATGTTTCTTGCGGCGCCAAAGAATCGTTTGGGCTTATGCAATGCGTTGGAATCCACACCACCGGAAAGGATTTTTCCGGAAGTGGGGATTACCTGGTTGTAGGCACGGGCCAGACGAGTAATGGAATCCAGAAGGATGACTACGTCGCGACCGTGCTCTACCTGACGTTTTGCCTTTTCGATGACCATTTCCGCGACCTGAACGTGACGACTGGCAGGTTCATCGAATGTAGAGCTAACCACTTCGCCCTTCACGTTTCGGGCCATGTCTGTTACCTCTTCCGGACGTTCATCAATAAGAAGAACGATGAGCACCACTTCCGGATTGTTGGTGGTGATTGCATTAGCCACATTTTGCATGAGGATGGTCTTACCTACACGCGGAGGAGCTACAATCAATCCTCGTTGTCCTTTTCCAATGGGAGTAAATAGGTCAATGATTCGAGTATCCAGCTGGCCCGGATTCCATTCCATCACCAGTCTTTGATTGGGATACAGCGGAGTGAGGTTATCGAACAGTATGCGACGGCCCACCTGATCCGGCGTTTCGCCGTTTACGGTGTCCAC
>JAGRNE010000263.1 GCA_020440915.1 Leptospiraceae bacterium
ATCTGACGCACCGTTTCCTCACCGCCAATGGAGATCGTAGAAACGTACAGGCATCCTATGAAACCCAGCGCCAGTCCTGCCGCCGATCCCAGCACTCCCAGGATTAAGCCCTGAATTAAGAAAAGCTGAATCGTGTCTTTCTGGTCAAAGCCGATGGAGCGAAGTATTGCGATTTCCTTCTGCTTCTGAAATACAACCATATTCAGGATGTTGTAGATCCCGAAGGCGATGATCAGGACGATGACGGCCGTAATAGAACTGCGAATTACGTCCTGCATCTGAAAAACCGAGAGAATGCTTTCGTTGGCCTGATCCCAGCTTTCCACTTTGTCGCGAGTAAATTGGGACCATTGAGTGGCCACTTCTGCGGCTCTGGTTACGTCATGCAAGCGGACGACAATATCGGAAACGTGAGCGGCTCCTTCCGAAAGAGATTGAGCTGTGCGAATGTCTGTGTAGATGAATCCCTGGTCCAGCTGACTGTTACCGAATTCATAGATTCCCACCACCTTCAGGTAGGACCTCTTCCCTTCCGAAGTGATGATCTGCACTCTTCCATTCAGCCGAACTCCCAGATTTTCCTGCATTTTGCTGCCAATAATGGCCAGGGAATTGCCGCGTCCCAGGGCGCTGAGCGAGCCTTCCACGAAGTTCTCTTCCATATTGCTAACGAGCTTTTGCTTTTCCGGGTCTATTCCAAAGAGAAATGCGGCCGAAGATTGAACGCTGTTTCCGGCCATCACCTGCAGATTCAGTTGTGGAGCAAAGGCAGCTACTCTTTCATCCGCATCCAGTCGCTGGTACCAGCCATAAACATCGGAAAGCTCCCGGGAGCGCTCCATACCGCTGGGAGGCGTTAGCCAGAACACATGACTGTCCTCGAAGAAAACGCCTTCGTAGGATTCTGGAGTTCTGTATTCATCTCTGGGGCTTATACGAATGTGCGCGTCTGTGTTCACCAGCAGATCAATGATTTGATCCTGAAAACCCAGCATGATACCGGCGAATATGACATAGGCCGCGGTGCCGAGTGCGATGCCGGTAAGAGTCAATAGACTCTGTTGCATTCGATCCAGAAGCTGTCGGATGGCCAGAAAGAACATGGGTTTCGCCTACCTGGCGGGCACAATAATGCGATCGTCTGGCTGGAGGCTATCGTCCAGAATCTCCACCCATTCTGCATCTGCGGCGCCGATCTTCACCTGAATCTTTTTGCGAAGTCCATGGCGCAAAACCTGCACCTGTCCTCGCTGGACTGCTCTCTGGGGAATCAAAAATGCATTGTCCCTTCGTGCAACTTCGATGGCTACATCGGCGGTCATGTCCGGAAGCACTTCTTCGGGCATTTCATCTGATTCCACTTCTACGACGAATTCTCCTCCGGAGGAATAGACCCGGGAAACCACTCCCTGGATCTTTCGGTTGCGCAGGGTCTCGAAACTGAGTTCTGCCTTGAGCCCCGGCCGAATGCGAAGCACAGACTCCTGATCCATGAGCAGTTCGATGTGATGATCCTGCATGGTTTTCATTGTGATGATGGGGCTACCGGGCATAACAATTTCGTTTTCTTCGAAAAACAGGTTCGTCACCGTGCCGGCGAAGGGAGCGCGAAATTGAATGGAGTCGGTGCGAATTAGCGGATTTCCCTTTTCTACGGTGTCGCCAGGGCGAGCAGAAATGGCTTCGATGCGGCCGGCCACTCCCAGTTTGGCGGTAAAAGTACGCCGTGGAGTCACGGTGCCCAGTCCGTAAACCGCCTCCACTATGGGTCCTCTCCTTGGCTCTACGGTGTCATAGTTTCTTCTGAGAAATGCAAGAGCCAGAAGTCCCAGAGCAAGCGCTGCCACTCCACCCAGTTTCCAGTAAGAAAGCCGCTCCGAGTCTTTTTGCTTAAACCAGTTCCAGATTCTAGGTATCCAATTCATCGACAGTCCTCTTTGATGCAGTCGCCCATCGACACTGGTGGCCGTCAATAGGGTTCGGGCGCCGGCTGAACGTAGTTGGAATCCAGTTCAATTCCGGCCTCGCCAAATCGCTCCAGTATCTTTCTCCAAATGGCATCCACTGTCATCCGCCGGGTTCTGGGTTCAGAAAGATGTCTCAGCGTCAGTACAACGGCGCCGCTCTGGAATTCCAGAAATACCCCCGGATGCAACCGGGCAAAACTAATGGCATATTGATCTGCGGATTGCTTGATTCTTCTATCGGATTCGTTGATTTCCTCGGTAGTGGTGGAGGCAATATCCTTCAGGATTTGTTCGGCGCGCCTCCAATCCGAGCTGCTCTTTACGGGTACGCGAATTTCGTTCCAGTTGAAAGAGAACTCCTTGCTGGCATTGCTCAAAGGATTTGTCCATAGCAATGCGTTGGGCAGATGGACGATGCGACCGGTGCTCTGCCCGCCCAGGTTTCTGGGATTGACTTCCATGATGGCGAATTCCAGCAGACGAATGTCCAGCACATCGCCAGAAATTCCGGTAATGGATATCCGATTTCCCAGTTCAAAGGGCCGGCGAATCATTATGTAGAACCAGGCGGCCAGGTTCAGGAAGACTTCCTTGAAGACGATTAGAATGCCTGCGCCGAACAGACCCAGGACCGTGGCGATAGATCGCAAGGAGGGAAGCCATACCGGAAAAGCGATGACCAGAAAGGCCAGGATGCTGAAGTAAGCGCTGTTTGTTCTCCACCGCAATTTGCTTCCCTGATTTCGCATCCTGCGGTTGGCGATTCGCAGAAATATATACCGGAATATCAGGATAAGGAAAAGAATGATTACTGTGACGAGTACTCTGGGCAGCAATTCCTGAGCCGAGGCGGAGAAGTACTCTACGATTCCCCGGCGTAGCTTCTCGAAGCTGTCTATATCCAGAACCTGGCCTGTTTGACTTCTACCTTCGGGCATTTTTTGGTTGACCTTTCCTATTTTGAGAGCTAATCTCTAGGCGAATTCGACCATAGAGAGATGAAGAGAAAATGACAGCAAACAAAAAGAGCATACTTGGCGTTCTTCTATTGGCCCTTCTTTTTACTGGAACCAATTGCGGTTACAACGATATCCAGAGCAAGGATGAACAGGTGAAAGCTGCCTGGGCTGAGGTACTCAGCCAGTACAAGCGTCGGGCGGATCTCATCCCGCAGCTGGTAAAAGTGGTGAAAGCTTTCGCCATCCAGGAAAAAGAAGTCCTGGTCAGCGTTATCGAAGCGCGGTCCAAAGCCACCAGTATTCAGGCTACGCCGGAACTGGTGAACGATCCTCAGGCCTTCAATAGATTCCAGCAAGCCCAGGGCGAAATGTCCCAGGCACTGAGTCGGCTCATGGTTACCGTCGAGCGATACCCGGAGCTAAAATCCGATCAAAACTTTCGCGATCTCCAGGCCCAGATCGAAGGTACCGAGAATCGAATCACTGTGGCTCGAAAGCGTTTCATCGACGCGGTGCAGGACTATAATACCACCATCCGGCAGTTTCCCACAAATCTAACCGCCAAGGTTTTTGGCTATCAAACCAAGGAGACCTTTACGGTGGAAAATGAAGAAGAGATGTCAAAGCCACCGGAAATCGATCTCTAACAGACTATAAGGCGTGCCGGCGAGCGTCGGCCGTTCCGTTGCCGGGCCTATTGCGGTCAGGCAAATCCCAGGCAAGAAATTGCTTTTCAGTGGCCCGGCATGCGAGTTACCATGACCGGGCTTTTCTATTCCTGATTTGGAGCGTTCATAATGGCCCGATTGCTAAAACACATGTTTACTCCTCGCTGGAGGGTTTCCAGCTACTTCCCCAAGGCCGATATGCAGGCCATCCAGGAGGCCATCGCCGTCTCCGAAAAGAAGCATCGTGCTGAGCTTTGCTTTGCTGTGGAGGCTTCTCTGGAGCCCATTTCGGTCCTACAAAAGGTCACAGCACGGAGTCGTGCGCTTAAGGTCTTTAGCGACCTGGGCGTATGGGATACCGAAGAAAACAACGGAGTTCTACTCTACCTTCTTCTGGCAGACCGGGATATGGAAATTATTGCCGATCGAGGAATCTATCAACTGGAAGGTGATGAAACCTGGCAGAAAATCTGCTCCGAAATGGAATCCATGTTCCGCGAGAAGCGATTCAAAGAAGGAGTCATCCACGGCATCCAGAGGATTACCGATGTTCTTGCCCGACACTTTCCGTATCGAGAAGGCGATAAGAATGAGCTGTCGGACCGTCCGGTTGTATTGTAGGGTTCTTTTGTGGCGGTAGAATTTCTTCACTCCTCTCGATTCTCCGGTAGGCCTCCTTTTCCACGGCTGTTTCCTGCACGCCTCCTTGCAATCTGGCTTACATGCTCTGCGATCTTCGTTTTGGCCGGCGACTCGCTGATTGCTCAGGAGGTGCCCCTGCCAGATCTGGAAGCCAGAGTAATGGACCAGGCAGGCCTGCTGACGGAGCCCGAAATACAGTCCCTGACGGCAAAACTGAAGGCCCTGGAAGACAGAAAGGGATCCCAGCTGGCTATTCTTACTGTGCCTACCATCGGCGATGTTCCTATTGAAGATTTCTCCATTCGCCTGGCCGAGAAGTGGAAGCTGGGTCGGGCAGGCGTTGATGATGGCGTCATTCTTATTGTAAGTATGCAGCCCCGTCGCATTCGCATTGAAGTCGGATACGGCCTGGAAGGACCCATTCCAGATGCAAGAGCCAATCGTATCATCGAAAAC
>JAGRNE010000264.1 GCA_020440915.1 Leptospiraceae bacterium
TGATTTCGGCCATATTCCGCAGTTCTACGGGCGAGAAGGCCCGGATGTGGATATGCTGGCCCAGCTTTTCCTTAACATGGCGAATTACATCCAGATAATAATCGAAGGACAGTTCAGGATACACCCCGCCCTGGAGAAACATCTGGTCCGCTCCCTGGGCCACCGCTTCCTCCATTTTCTGCAGCACTTCCTCTTTGGATAGTACATAGCCCTTGCCATTTCCTATCTCATCCATAAAACTACAAAAGCTGCATTCCACATTGCAGTAGTTGGTGTAGTTAACTACGCGAAAGGCGGTGTAGCTTGCTATAGCGGGGCTGACTTTTCGGTTCCGGAGCTCCCGGGCCACCGCCTGGATCTTCAGATAGTCTCCGTTTTCGTACAGCTCCAGGGCCTCCTCCGGACTGATCCGGTTGCCGCCCAGAGCTTTTTTCAGGATGGAATCGGTGCTGTCATTGGCGAAGAGCTGCATGCCTCAATTTCGAAAATCGAGGCACAGTGCACAGCTTTTTTCTGGACTTCCGGCCTGTACCGAAATTCCCTGTCTCTACCAGACATTCTAATATCTGCATCGGGAGTTATTTGCATGCTTTCCACCGGGGACATTTTAACCCACATTTTTCACGTTACCGTATTTACTCTGGCCAATGCAGCCTTCGTTTATGCCGTGTACTACCGGCTCAAGCTTGCATCCAAAGGTCAGAAAGTCGACAACCTGGCATCCATGGAAGCCCGGTTGCGATCCTTCCTGTTCAATGTTCTGTTTCAGAAGAAGTTGTTCAAGCATCCCATCCGTGGACTCATGCATGCTTTCATCTTCTATGGATTCATCATTTACGGCGTGCACACTACCAGCCAGATGGTTGCCGGTAACGGCTGGAGCTTTCTGAAGCTGGCCGGAATGAATCCTTATGAATTCTGGATTCCTGAATACACCTATCTTGGATTGAACCTGACCGAAGGTCAGGTTCTGTTAGCGATTGCTGGCGTAATTGCTACAATGGCTTTGACATTCGTAGCCTACTTCAATCTGAAAATCGGAAAAGGATTCTCCGCTCAAAAAAGCGCCGGAGTGCAGTGGGCCTTTCTCTTGCTGCTGCTTGCAGAATTCGGCGCAGGCTTTGCAATCATTATTGGTTCTGGCGCCTTCATCTATGAGGCAGTGGTTCAGAACTTCTCGCTTCTGGTGCTTACCGGTCTGGGCTACTTTGCCTATCGCCGCTGGGTTCGCCGCGCTAAAGGTCTGGATATCCCATCGGCCCAATCTGCTATAGTTATACTGATGATCGCCACCCTGATGATCTCCACACTGGTGGGATCGGCTGCCCAGGTAGCCATGAATGGTGGCGCCCATGCAAGCTGGGTGAATAATGTAGTTCTGAAATTGCTTGGTCTTCTGGGAATGGACTCCACTGTAGAGGCAGAAGCTGTGCGCAACTTCTCCTGGTGGGTGCACATCATGACTGTGTACATCTTCATGGCCTACGTTCCCAACTCCAAGCATGGACACCTGATCTTCGCTCCGATCAACTTCTTCATGATCAAAGACCAGGCCATCGGAACCATGAACTACATCAATCTGGAAAGCGAAACCGCTGTCTGGGGCGCGGGGAATGTAACCGAACTACCCTGGACCAGTATGGTGGATGGTTTATCCTGTATTGAATGCGGTCGCTGCACTGTGGAATGCCCGGCCAATCGCACTGGCAAACCTCTGGATCCAAAGAAGATCATGGTCGACCTCAAGCATTCCATGCTGGATCATGCAGGTACCATTATGAACCATAATTCCGAAGAAGGTCCGGCGCCTTCTCCGGTGATTGGCGATCCTTACATTACCGACGAAGAACTCTGGGCCTGTACCTCCTGCGCCGCCTGCGTGGAAGCCTGCCCTGTAGGAAACAACCAGCTGGAAGCAATCCTGGAAATGCGCCGCAACCTGGTGCTGGCCGAAAGCCGCATGCCGCAGGAACTGCAAAACGCCTTTGTAAACATGGAAAACAACTCCAACCCCTGGGGTGTAGGCGCTCATACTCGCGCTGATTGGGCGGACGGACTGGGAGTAAAGACCCTGGCCGAAGATCCTAACGTAGATGTTCTCTACTGGACGGGATGCGCCGCCTCTTTTGATGACCGAAACAAGAGCATTGCTCGATCCTTCGTAAAGGTGATGCAGGCTGCCAATGTTAACTTTGGTATCCTGGGCACGGAAGAAGGCTGCTCCGGCGATAGCGCCCGCCGCGGCGGAAATGAGTACCTCTATCAGATGCTGGCTCAGACCAACGTGGAGACTTTGAATCGCTACAATGTTAAGAAGATTGTTACTGCCTGCCCCCACTGCTTCAACACTCTGAAGAATGAATATCCTCAGTTTGGCGGAAACTATGAGGTGCAGCACCATTCCGATTTCATCGAAGATCTGATCAACGATGGAAAAATCGAAATGGACGAAAGCGCTGTAGACGAAATGCAGAATCGACGAGGAACCTATCACGATTCCTGTTATCTGGGTCGCTACAACGATGTTTACGAGCAGCCCAGGAATACAATTCGTGCGGCTCTGGGTATGGACATCGCCGAAGCTTCCGACCACCACAAGACCTCACTGTGCTGCGGCGCAGGTGGAGCGCAAATGTGGATGGAAGAGCAGTACGAGCGAGTCAACAACAAGAGAACGCAGCAACTGCTGGACACCGGGGCCGATACCATCGCCACTGCCTGCCCCTTCTGTATGATTATGATTTCCGACGGTGTGAAGAATGCCGAGCTGGAAAACGTAAAGGTGCTGGACATTGCCGAACTGGTGGCGGCATCCATGAAAGGCGGATCCGGACCCATCAAAGGTGGATTCGCTTCCAGAGAGGCGGCTTCAGCTCAGCATTGATGCGGGCACAATAGAGCTGCCGCTTTCAGCAGATCCTCGGGCAAAGGCCCGGGGGACCGCCGATCGCGGGCGCGCCAGAATCCTGTGCGACAAAAACAGGGCCGGATTGGCCCTGTTTTTTCTTTTTGCTGGATCAACGGTGCCACTCGGTGAAGAGTACTTCCACAGGTGATGGCAGCAACAGCGATCGGCGGAACTGGAGTGTCCATTGCAGTGTCACAATTGCTGCGTGGTGGGCGCAAAGCTTTGAGTCGGCAATGGGAATGATAAAGACCATGAATGTCCTTAGAAATGCAATGTTTTGCCTGATGGCACTTGCCCTGAGCGCCAGCTGTCTGTCCGCCCCTCCGCAGGAAGCCCCTTCTTCCGGTGCAGAGTGCCACAGGGCCCACCAGTACAGCCTGGATCGGCACCGGGATATCTCGGACCAGTATCAGCGCACCAATCTTCTTCTCGGAGCCACCGGCGCAGTGCTCTGGTTCGGCTTTGTGGAAGCTCTGGCCATTCCGGTGGTAGGTATGCCGTTGAGCTACTATCAGTATGAACAGCTTGCAAAACGAAATCTGGATTCGCTTGAAAGCAGTTGTGGACCCGGAACCTCTCGATGAGGGCGTCCCTGGACCGAAAGGTCATTTCCCTGGCAGTGCCGGTAATGATTGCAATGATATCGCAATCCGCCGTTATGATTGCAGACACGGCCATGGTCGGTCCGCTGGGGCCAACTTCTCTCGGAGCCGCAGGTCTTGGCGGCGTTACCACCTGGACATTCATCGCCTTTCTGGCAGGGCTTTCCACAGGAGTGCAGATCCTCACGGCCCATAGAATGGGCGAACATGACATATCGCGACTGCAGAGAATTCTGGCTGCCAGTGTACTTCTTTCTCTGGCCACCGGCGCAGTTGTAGCGTTCGCCGGTTATTCCGTGGCGCATCCGGTGTCTACGCTACTGGCCGCAGAAGCTGAGCTGCGGTATCTCACCGGCGAATACATTGCTTATCGCATGGCAGGAGTCATTTTTTTATTCCCATCCTTTATGCTTCGGGGGTTCTTCGATGGACTGGGCCTCACTATTGCGGGAATGTTCAGCGCTTTTCTTGCCACAATCTGCAACATCTTTCTTAACTGGGTTCTCATCTATGGCAATCTGGGCGCGCCAGCCATGGGAGTTGCCGGCGCAGCTCTGGCTTCATCGCTTTCTGCCATTCCTGCTCTGCTAATCTTTTTGCCTTTCTTTTATCATCCGAGGGTTCGTCCGCTCATCCGACTGAGGCTTCCTACCTTTGATCAGTATCGCAACATTGTCCGCACCGGTTTTGCGCCTGGCGTAGAACAGGCTTTGACCAATCTATCCTTTGTGGCCTTCACCCGGCTTTCCGCTCTTGCCGGCACCGCAGTTCTTGCTGCCAATAATGTTGTCTTCATTATCATTGCCGTTTCCTTTATGCCGGGCTTTTCCTTTGGCATTGCGGCCACGACTATCCTTGGCCAGGCCATGGGAAAAGAGCAACTGGAACTGGCCCGGCTGGGTGTCTGGACCGCCGCGCGAATAGCCGCCACCATAATGGCTTTCTTTGCCATCGCATTTTTGCTCTTTGCAGAGACCATTATTGGCTGGTTCACCCCGGACACAGAGGTGATCCGTGAGGCCAGCAACGGCCTGCGAATCGCCGCCCTTGTCCAGGTGGCAGATGCATATCATATGGTACGGGCCGCAGCGCTGCGAGGGGCGGGGCTCTTCTGGTGGGTCCTTCGCATTTATCTGGCAGT
>JAGRNE010000265.1 GCA_020440915.1 Leptospiraceae bacterium
CCCACCGAGAGAAATCGGCACCAGAAAGGAGTTGATGGTCAAAATAGCATAGGCTCTACGATCGGCAAATCCGATGTAACTCAAATGCTTGGAAATGAGAGCGCTAAGGATCGAACCTCGGAAGGCGGCGGGCCACTTATCGGATTCAGGAAGAGTGGACTGAGGCATGATTGCTCAGTGCCCGGTCACCCTTTGGCTGTCACTGTTTTTTATCGCATCCATGGCGAAGACCTGACAGGGTCTTAAGACCAGGCTGCCCATTTATGGACCAACCTGCCCAGGATCGTGAGCCGGTAGAGAAACCTCTCTACCGACTTCCCGGAAGTGTCTTATTTGGGCACGTGCCGAGCGAGAAAGGAATCGCTCGTGTTATTCCACTGATCGGTGAGCCCCTTTCGCTTCTGGTTCAACTCGCTGTTTACCGCATTGGCCTGATTCACGAGATTGTTGTATTCGGTGACGAGCCTGTTGAAGCTGTGCACCTGCTCCGTGGTTCGATTGGCAGGATCTGTGGAATCGATAGATCGTTTGGCCCGCTCCAATCGGTCCTTTTTTAGCGCCAGGTCTACAAAAATGGCGGTTTTCTCCGCTTCGTATTCATAGAAATCCAACAATGCTCTGGTTGCGCGAAGCAGAGAATCGTCCCCACGATGGGGCGCAATCTCCGCCAGTTTCGTCTGCCCTTCCCGAGCGTACTCCTTTAGAGATTCCCGATTCTGTTCGATACCGCTGATGTCATTGCGGTCCAGAGCTTCAATAAGGTAGACCTCCTGTTTGTAAGGTTTGAAATAGATTAAGAATAGATCGCTCTGATGACCCATGGCGGCGCTGGCGAGCTTCAATTTTCGGCCCAATTCGTCTTCTTTGCTGATTAGATTTATGTTGTAATCCTTTGCGAACTGCTCTTCCACCTTTGCGGCATCGTCGCCGGCCTCTTCCAGCTTTTCATTGGCCTGACGTCGGGCCTCCATATAGGCTTCCATTGTGTCGTAGGATTGCTCAGCAATCTTCTTCAGGTCCACGAGTCGACCGTAATCTTCGGTAAGAATGGCATACATGGTTTCCAGAAGTTCAAGAGTGGACTGCCGATAGCGATTGTCTGCTTTGTACGGAGAGGTGGCGCGCACGGTTTGGATTGCCTGACCCACACTATTTACAAGATTTCTTCGTTTTTGTTCCAGATCCGCCGGATCCTTGCTATGGGCCACGCTCTGCATGTACTGTAGCATGTTGCTTCGTATTGGATCCACAGGATTGCCCACCTGCTTCATATGCGCAAGGGCCCCGGCTGGAGTAGCATCCGGCGCTGGGATTGTTGCGCAGCTTAGAATGGACAATGCCAGCAATAAAGAGGGTATCCGTTTCCATATACTGTTTGCGTTTTTCATTTTTCCTTCCTGTATTGACTTCATAGAAATGCGGCTTATGCATTAGCATTTCGCCAGCGATTCCTTTTCTTTTTTCGATCTCCTGGACTACGCGGGGGCTTGCCTTGCCAGGCGGCCCTGTTCAATAGCCCGCCGCTTGCATGTCCAATGGCGCGCCGTTGAACTTTAGCGCCGTCCTTTTCCGCTGTTTTCGGAGTCATCCAGATATTGCAGATAATCCGTCAGAATATAATACGATTCCTCCAGATAAGGATCCTTTTGCAGGCTTTCCAGCCGCTCTTCAAAAAGTAGCTTTGTGTAAGGATCTGCCGAGCCTGAATCAAAGGACTGAAGCGAAGCTCTGTAGGCAGAAACGTTGAACTCTTCGGCGGCATTCATCTGCCTCAAGGCCTTACGAATAGGGCCCATTTCTTCATAGAAATCCTCGGTAGTAAGCGAAACGGAATCCGGCATACTGAGCAGGGGTTCCAGTTCATCAAACAAATCATCAATCATTTCAAAAACAGGGCTGCTATCGACTCGATCTTCGCTTCTATCACGCAGTTCCTCAACCGGCAGTTCGGCCAGACGTTCAAATGGAATCCGCTTGTCTATGCTGCCTGCATCCAGAACGTGTGGTAAGTCTGATTCCCGATAAACGAAAGGAGATGCAGCAGGAAGTGCGATATGCGGCTCCACACCCCGGCCCTGATGGCTTTCGCCTTGAAGATTGTAAAAGACAGCCGTGGTGACATTTAGAAAGGCGCGGCCCCGTACAAGCTGATCCGGAAAAGGTATTAAGCTCTGAGATGTGGCCTTCCCAAATGTTCTTCGGCCCACAATCAAAGCCCGATTGTAATCCTTCATTGTGCCCGCGAAGAATTCAGAGGCGGATGCACTTTGCTCGTTCACCAGAACCAGAAGCGGATCCCTGTAAACGGCCCCGCGGTTGGGATCTTTGAAGATTTCGATGTCATCGCCCCGTTTTCCAAAGAATAGAGGCCCTACGTCTATAAATAGTCCGCAAAGATCCGCCGCTTCCCTCAGAGATCCTCCTCCATTATTTCGCAAATCCAGAATCAATCCTTCGATGCCATCCCGGCGAAGTTTAACGATCTCCGCAGCTACATCGGAAGCGCTGGCCGGTGCATCTCTAGATTCCCAGGACTCGTAAAAAGAAGGAAGATAGATGTAGCCAATTTTTCGTTTCCCCTTCAGCACGAATCCATTTACAATATTCTGTTCCAGACGGACGCGACTCTTATAAAGCGTTACCTGAATCAACGTTCCGCCAGGTTTGCGAACCTTGAAAATGGCCTCGCGCGATCCCTCGGAATCCAGTAATTCCTGAAATTCGTAGGCGCTGTAGTCCGCACCGTAGATGGTTCGATCCTTTTGCGGGAAGTGGACCTCCAGGATTATATCTCTGGTGTTGATCTTGCCGGATTTCCAGGCCGCCCCGCCCGGTAGGACCCTGCCCACTTCAATCTCATTCAGCGGATTTCTGTCGAATACCAGACCAAAGCTTTCGCCGCTTTCTGATAGGCTCTTTTGAAAGCGCATCATTTCCGGTTCGCTTAGAACCGAGCTGTGGGGATCAAAGCGAGTCAGCAAGGCCTGACAATAGAGGAAATAGATGTGATTCGCAAGTCCCTCTCCGGGATTCAGGCTATTGCGGAGGTTATCGATTCGAGCGCGAATGACTTCCCTCTCTGTTTTTGCTCCGTTCTGCTCCATTTCTCTGCGAAAATCGGCCAGAGTTTCCGGCAGGTTACGAAGCATGATTCGCTTCATGGATTCAAAGCGAACAATACGGGCCCACCGCAATCGCAGTTCGGCCTCGGGAAAGAAATCCTCTCCCTGCAATTCCAACTCCTCCAGAGCTTCGGCCGGTAAACCCCGATCCAGGGAATCCAGAATTCCGAGGGAGCGGCGAACGCTTCTTTCGTAGGTAGATGCGATGTCGCCGATGAGTCCTGTCGGTCCCGCAAATCCGTTTCGCTCGGAGCGCTCGATTAGTCGATGGGCATCGCTTTCTGAGAAAATGGCTCGTTCCGGGTCCAGGCGATGCAATACCATTTTTAGAGCTTTTGCGCCATCGTCGTTTTCCAGTTCCGGAGGACTGACATGCGTCCTGGATGCAAGGATGATGGGCGGCAGAGATGGTCCCGGGGAGGCCCACAGTAGTGCAGGCAGAGCAAGGAAACAAAACAATAGTCTTCGCATGGGCAGGGATCGCAGAAGTAGCAAGCCAGTACCATGGTAGCTCAACTGTAGAGATCAATTACTTTTTGATCTTATAGCCCTATATTTGCTGCAAGAACCGGTACTATTGTTGCCAGCAATGGCGCTTCTGTTCGACCAGAGGATCATTCCACGATTTTGCTTTCTGCATGAGCTCTTCCAGGGTAATCTGGTAGCGCTTTTCCAGCATCTGTACTGCCGGCGAACCGGCTGCACTGTGATCCCTGAGCTTTATCAGCCTATCTTCGATGTCAGGAATGGTCCGTAGCAGGTCAGGATCCCAGCGGACCACCGTGCCGTACGGAGTGGCCATGATTTCGTCGTAACCGGCATCTCCTGTATTGCAGAAAAGCACATCCTTTGCCAGAACTTCTAGCGTGCCGATAGAATGCTCATGTCCGGGGCGAAATCTCAGTATGATAGGTAGCCGAGCCACGTAGGCATCGGAAATTCCCTGCTCATCGATAATTTCTACGTATGGGCCCGCGGCCAATCCAACGTACCCCAGTCCCATGCCCTCCATGCAATGCGCTTCGGCCTGACTGTTAGCGATGCGAAACGTTCTGTAGTTCAGGCATCGTTGGAGCTCCGAAAGCTCCTGGCCTCGACGTCCCCAGGGATGGCTACCAGGATCAAACAGTCCGGGTCCACGCTTTTCGAACTTGCTTACGAAATGAAACCTTTCGTTGGCGATGTAGCCCTGGGCCGCGGGCACCGGAATTAGCAGCAGAAGAAGTGCAATCAGCGCCATGCCAGCCAGTGTGCGGATCCCCGTTCTGTCCAGTCGCGAAAGGAATCCATTCCATCGCGAAGGTAATGGCATTACGAAGAGGCGTCTTGCCAACCAGCAAAGCATGATCAGCTCTGGAAGAAGAAAACGGAAAGCCATGAAGTCACCGCCCAGCCGCACCACATAAAGTGTCATCAATGCAGGAGCGCCCAGGTCGCGAATTAGCCGGAACCATTCCCGGGATCGTTGTGAAGGCTCTTCGAGGGTAGGAGAGTTGAAATAGGTAAGGTATCCGTACGCGCTGA
>JAGRNE010000266.1 GCA_020440915.1 Leptospiraceae bacterium
GCTATAGACTCCATGCAATCTTCATGAAGCCGTTGCAGTCCATCTCGGATTATCCGCTTATTATGGGAAAAGTGGCCGGACCGGCCGTTGTCATAATCAAGCTCAGCCTTCTTCTGGGATTTCTGGCTACATTTCCCGTCATACTTTACATTCTCTGGGGCTTCGTAACCCCTGCGGTAAGTAGACGAGTGGCCTGGATGGGCAATGGAGCGGTCCTCGCTTCCGGTGCGCTGTTCTGGGGGGGAGTAGTGTTCACATGGTTCTTTCTCTTTCCCTTCAGTATTCAGATGTTCTTTCAGTTCATGCTTATGGGTCTGGAAAACACCATTCCCCAGACCACAATTGAAGAGTACTATAACTTCCTGTTCATGGTCCACATGGGAGCAGGATTGATATTTCAGATACCGCTACTGATGGTTGCTCTGGGAGCTCTGGGCATTCTGACCATGGAATGGCATAAGCGGTATTGGAGATTCTTCGTTGTGGGAGTATTCATTCTTTCGGCTTTAATCACACCGCCGGATCCAATTACGCAGTTGATCCTGGCGGTGCCCATTTGCACCCTCTACCTTATTTCTGTGATCATCGTATGGTTCATTGAAAGAACGCGACGAAAGAAAAGCCTGGTGGAACGGGAAGTCGAATAGAGGTAGCAAGCATCGCTGATCTGCCCGGACTTTCCATCGGTACGGCGGAGAAGCGTTTGCCCGCTGCAAAAAAAGTCAGAACCTCTGTGCAAAGTAATTCGAAATCCAACCTTCGAGCCCCCCTGGTCCAGGCGGCTACGCTACCCGGGCAAAGAATACCGTTGCCCGGGAGGAGCGCTCCAGCGTAGCCTGCGGCGCGGATGGAATGTTCGCCTGTAACATAACCTGGAGCCAGGAAAGACTGATCTCACAAATGCCTTTCTTGGCGATCCGGTGCAGGGTGTTCCCAGGTTCGGATATTTCAGGCCGGTACCAACTCTGGCTTTGATAAAAAGGAATTACTCAAAACCTTTCCTCTGGTTAAACCCGATTCGCTGCGGTCCATGTTGCCCGGTCGTCCCGGGGCAAGGGTTGAAAGATCCGCAGATCAAGCGGAAAAAATGCGAGCTTATGCAAACATCGAAGGCAACACCGTGGAAATGCGAATTTCTGTTTCGCGCGAAGATTACTCAGGCGAACTTCTCTTTCTTCTCTTTTTCCTTCTTCTTGTCTTCTTTTTTGTAGATTACTACGGGCTGTTCTCCGCTCTCAATCACCTGCGGAGTAATTACAACCTGGTCGATGTCTTCATTTCCTGGAATGTCGTACATCATCTCCATCATAATCTTTTCTACAATGCTGCGCAGTCCCCGGGCTCCGGCCTCGCGTTTGATAGCTTCATGGGCTATACGCGTAATTGCTTCATCGGTGAACTTGAGCTTCACATTTTCCATCTCGAACATCTTCTGATACTGCTTGAGGATGGAATTTTTGGGCTCGGAAAAGATCTGCTTCAGGGTCTCTACATCCAGATCGTCCAGGGTGGCGATTACAGGAATACGGCCCACGAATTCAGGAATGAGGCCAAACTTCATCAGGTCATCGGGAATTACGTTTCGCAGAACCTCCTGCTTGGATACCTTTCCTTTGGCTACGCCGCTCTGACGATCAAAGCCGATGGTTCGCGAGCCCATGCGCTTCTGAACCATGTCGTCCAGTCCCACAAAGGCGCCGCCACAGATGAAAAGAATATTTCGAGTATCGATGGTCAGAAAATCCTGGTGAGGATGCTTCCGACCGCCCTGGGGAGGAACATTCGCTACGGTTCCTTCGATTATCTTTAGAAGAGCCTGCTGCACTCCTTCCCCGGAAACGTCCCTGGTGATGGAAGGATTCTCGGTCTTTCGCGAGATCTTGTCGATTTCATCGATATAGATGATTCCGATCTCTGCTTTTTTAACGTCGTTCTGTGCATTCTGAATCAGGCGAAGAAGTATATTCTCTACGTCTTCGCCCACATAGCCGGCTTCAGTAAGTGCCGTGGCATCGGCAATGGCAAAAGGTACTTTTAGAAGGCGGGCCAGCGTCTGAGCCAGCAGTGTCTTGCCTGAACCGGTGGGTCCAATAAGCATGATGTTGGACTTATCCAGTTCAACGTCGCCCTTTTTCTGGTTCTGCTGGATTCGCTTGTAATGATTGTAGACGGCAACGGCCAGGGCCTTTTTGGCTTCCTCCTGACCTATGACGTACTCATCCAGGATCTTTTTGATCTCTACCGGACGGGGCAGCTCCTGCAGGACGCCGGCTGTGCCGGATTCCTGCTCTCCCTCCTCTGCGATGATTTCATTGCAGAGTTCTATACATTCGTCGCAAATATAGACGCCAGGACCGGCCACCAGGCGGCGCACGGAATCCTGCTCTTTGCCACAAAACGAACAGTGGAGCTTCTCTTTATCTGATCCTTTCTTTCTGGATGCCATTATTGTCAGTATCTCATCATCGGCAGTCGATTTCAAAGAAAATTAACTACCAGATTTGCCGTTCTCGCCCCCTGTGAGGACAGCCCCTTTGGGCTTCATTTCGATAACATGGTCAATGAGGCCATAATCCCTGGCTTCTTCCACGGACATGTTACGCACACGGTCGGTATCCTTTTCGATCTGCTCCAGGGGTTTGCCCGTATGGTGCGAGTAGATTCGATTCAATCGGTCCTTTACGCTCAGAATCTCTTTGGCCTGGAGTTCGATGTCCACTGCCTGTCCGGTTACACCGCCCAGGGGCTGATGCATCATGATCCGGGCATTGGGTAGAGCGGATCGCTTTCCGGCTGTTCCGGCCGCAAGCAGCAAAGAGGAAATGTTGGCTGCCTGGCCCACACAAATGGTCCGAATATCAGGACGGATGTACTGCATTGTGTCGTAGATTGCCAGTCCGGCGGAGATATACCCTCCGGGGGAGTTTATGTACAGGTATATATCCTTTTCTGGATCGTCCGCTTCCAGAAAAAGCAACTGGGCTATGATAATGTTACAGTAGTTATCATCAATAGGGTATCCCAGAAAAATGATTCGATCCTTGAGCAACCGGGAGTAGATGTCATACGTCCGTTCTCCTCTTGAAGTCTGCTCGATTACATAGGGCATTATCGCCATGGATTCCTCCGTTTCTGCTTTAAGTGGCCGCGCTGGAGCTTCGCCACCACGTACCTGACATAATAAAACCGCTCTCAGAGCCTTTTACAATAATATCGGTACCCGTCAAGTGAACTACGAAACGGGCTCTTCGTCCAGCAAACAGGAAAAAAAGAGTTAGTATTGGAGAGCGCCCTCTTCAAACAGCTTCTCTGCAGAAACCGGGCTTCCCTTCTTGAAGTCTGCATTGTCCCAGATTAGATCCAGGGTTTTGCGCATTCGGATTTCAAAGCGAATGTCATCTCTGAGGCTCGGATTCTGAACCAGCATATCCACCTGGTCCGAAGGCACTCGGCTACCCGCCCTTTCTTTGATCAGTTCGTCGATTTCCGGTTCTTCGACAGCGATTTCTTCTTTGTCCGCTATCTCGGATAGTATGAGACTTTCCCGTACGTGCTTTTCGGAATCATCACGCATTCTCTTTTCCAGGGATTCTTTACTCTCCCCTGCAAGCTGCGCGATTTGCTCCAGAGGCATGTCTTTCTGGCCGATTCTTCTACGTAGATTTTCCAGACGGCGTTCAAATTCAGAGTCCACCAGACTTCCGGGCACATCGAATTTCGTCTTCTCTGTGAGCTCATCCACCAGAGTCTGGAGCACCCGGGATCGAACGGTGTCTTCCGCCGCTTCGCGAATGTTCTTTTCGATGTCCTTTTTCAGGTCATCCAGGGTTTCGAATTCGCCCAGGTCTTTGGCAAATTCGTCGTTCAATTCCGGAAGTTCGCGAAAAGAAGACTCTTTTACAGTAAAGCTCACAGTCACTTTCTTCCCGGCAAATTTCTGGTCCGGAAAATCGTCGGCAATTAGCTGTTCGTAGTTCTTCTCTGTCCCTATCTCGGATCCAATGACGTTTTCCTTCAGGCCGGGAAAAACGTCGTCCCGGGCTGTGTAGAAAGGAAAGTCATCGTTCTCGAAAAGCACTTCGTCTCCATCCTTCACGGACAGATTTAGACGAGCGTAGTCTTCTTCTTCGATGCTACCAGTTTCCCGGGTCTTCATCACTGCATGCTCTTTGCGCAGAAGATCGATTTTCTTCTGAATCACCGTGTCTTCGATTTTGACTTCGCCCTTCTCTCCTTTGAGCTTACGGTACTTTGCGGGCTTGATTTCCGGAATATACTCGTATTGTCCTTTGAAAGAGGCGCCTTCGGTTCGTGACAGGTTTTCGATCTCAAACTGAGGGGCCCGAATGGGCGCAGGTTCCAGTTCCGGAAAAATACCTTCCATGGAATCCTGGATCAAAAAGTTCGCGGCGTCTTGCGCCACCGATTCGCCAAGATGCCTGGCTACCATATCCAGGGGCACTTTCCCCTTTCTGAAACCAGGAAGCTTAACGTTCGGCCGGGCCTTTTCGTAGGCCCTTTTGAAGGATCGTTCCACTTCTTCCGCTGTATTGCTCACCGTAATCTCCATTACGGTTTCGGATTTCTTCTTTGTTTTAAATTCCATGCTGTTCGCGAAAGAAAAGGATGAGCGGGAAACGGGAGT
>JAGRNE010000267.1 GCA_020440915.1 Leptospiraceae bacterium
GACTGATCTCCGGCTGTAACGGCGCCTTTTTCGATTTCTTTGCGCGCTCTTTCGCGCAGCGTCTTAACATCTGTAAGAAAAGGTTTATCACTCATAGTCTGGTCCCTTACTGCATTTACTTCCATAAGCATAGCAGAAATTCGCCTTCAGGTCAAGGAAATACAACGTGCAATAGGCTTCCCGTCTTCCGGGTTTGGACTTCACTCAGTAGATAGGCATGGTCTGGTACCCATGCAGCAGAAGTTTTCGGGATGGGAGGAGCCTGTATCCGGTTCCTGGAGGATTATGCAGTTGGACGATTTGAAAGGCATTTCAGGGAGACACAGTCTCGCTGTCAGCATCCCCGGGCATCTTCTCTTCCTTATTGATTGCAGGAGCCTCAGAGCTTTCCTCAGCTGATTTTTCCTTTCTCTCTTTCGCCTGGTCCTGCAGAATTTTCAGATCCATTTCGTCCCGATTGTAATAATCAATGTGGCTAACATCTGGAATCGGCACTCTGTACAGACCGTCCGGAGCGAAAAGGAACAACAGACCGCCAGCCTGAGCGATGATCGAACCGGCACGCTTTTTCCCGTTTTGCAGGTTTACAACTTCCAGGATCTCGTAGGTCCTTCGAAAATCCTCGGCTGTCTTGATTTTGCTGTCCGTCTGAAGGCTACGTTCCAGATCGTCCCCCCGCTCTTCAACCCGACCGCGATAATCCGCCTGCACGTTTGCCGATACTTTTTCCCGTTCCACTGGATCCTCACTCAAAGAGGACTTTCGCACCTCTTCAAATTTCTTGTCCGGCAGTACAGGCATCAGAGCCGATTCGGTAGCGTCCTTCACGATTTGTTCGGGATCGGCTTTCTTAATTTCCGGGCCTTCCAGCGCCCTTTCCAACTCCTCGGCCGAGCTGTCTTCGGATATTTGCACATCTTCCAGATCCGGGCTCTTCGCCTCTTCGCCCGCGGTAACTGAGACCGGAGCCTCCAATCGCTCCACCGCGGCTTTCAGATGGGGATATTTCTCCAGGTCCTCGGAGCGAATCTTCTCAAGGCTGGCCTGGTCCGCAGAAACCTGAACCTCTCCTTCGATTACTCGAACCGTAATGCGATTCTCTTCCCCGGAAGCCTCTACAACGAACGTGGTGCCTTTCACATCAATATTCATTCCGCCGGAGCGGATGCGAAAGGGCAAGGGTCCTTCGCCATCATAGTCCACCATCACGGAACCCTTTCGCAGAATCAGCACTCGATCCTCACTCGCTTCTGGTGGCACGTAAAGCTCGCTGTAGGGGCGGAGTCGAATCGCGAATCCACCTTCGCCCTGAATATCGGCGGAATGCTCGCCGGTGGTAATGCTATCCCCCGGCACCAGAGGATACCCGGAAGAGACGGCAAAGCTTTTTCCATCCCGCAGTAGAACAGCGCTTTGCGGAGCATAAAGAATCAGAAATCGAATTTCCTCGGCCTTTACCTCCGGAGCGTCAGGTTTGGGCCTGGCTTGCTTTTCTGCACTCTTTTGATCTGTTTGCACGGACTCGCATAACAGTCGCAGGTCCTGCACCACGCATTGGCGGCTCCGACCGTCTTCGATGAGCGTCCCTGTGGCGCCTTCGATCTGGAAACCGCCATTGGAGGCCACTACATCGTTCCTCTGCAGTTCACCCTTGAAGACTCCGCCTTCCGGGAATCGGTATTCAAAAGGTCCGGTGGGCCGGCCATCCTGGAAGATACCGCTCAAATTTGCACCGGAGGGGAATCGATACAGTCCCTTTCCGTTGCGCCTGCCCTGCTGGAATTCGCCTTCATAAACGCTGCAATCCCGGAACTCGTACTCTCCGGTTCCGTTGCTGCAATCGCCGCTCAAACAACGATTCTCACACTGGGCGTTGGCTTGCTTTTCCTTACTCTCTATTGCGGAACGCTCGGTGGCCTCAGAATCTGGCTGCTGATGGCCGATGGAAATACAGGAAGAAGACGTAAAAAGTAGAGAGCTGACCAGGAGCAGACTCAAGCAATGCAATGGTCGAAGCGCGAATCCGGGGAGCAGATGCATATGTCCTGATTACTATAGCTCTTTTATTTTTCCATTCCTTTCCTCCACCCCGGATCGGCTCCAGTAACCGAAACCTGGTAGAATGTAACCGCCTATGGAGCCCAGTTTCTGAAATACAGGCCGGGGCTGTAGTTATTCGCTTCCTGCCTTCCGTCGCTGGAAAGACTGGCCGAACCGGCCAGGGGCGAATTTCCATACACCCTTCTGACGCACGCAGGCTACGATGCGGATGAATCCAGAGCAGAAAGCACTCTTTGAAGGGTTTCTTCCGGGGTACCCCAGAAGGGACTGCTTCTGGAAAGCTCTCCGTAACCCTGATCGCAAAAGTCATCCAGCATTTCGAAGTGTTTTCCGGCGTATTGCAGAACCGTCTGGCGATGCTCCTCTACAAACAGCAGTCGCTGACGGTCCACCCATCCTCGCTCCATGAATCCAATAGTCTTCTTCTCGCAGCGGCAAGGATTGGACCGATTGATGAGTCCGCACTTATCGTTCATAAAGGAATAAAGCGACTTCCTGGCCCGGCTCAATCGTTTCCGGTAAGCCGCTGGCTGAATCTGCAGCATGTCCGCCGCCTCGAAATCTTTAAGGCCCATGATTTCGCCAAGCACAAAGACAATTCTTTCTGAACGATCCAGGCATAGAATCATTCCGGCCATGCACCCCAGTTTCGCTTCCTCCACCAGAACCGGAAAAAGAGGATCGGCGCTCAGGGATTCGTCAGGGATCTGATTCTCGATAGAATCGAGCACTTCGCCGTATCCCTGAAAGTCCGGCATTTGTTCTTCCACCGGCTTCTTTTTCGCATTCAGTACATGGTTCACTGATATCTTTCGCACCCAGGTAGGGAAAGATGCGATGCGAGAATCGTAGCGTGATAGGTTGGTGGTGATCTTAAGAAGGATTTCCTGGGTTAGATCCCTGGCATCCTCCGGATTCATTACCATTCTCCTGCAAACGTTGTAGATCCAGTCCTGCTCCCGGCGAAGGAGCGCTTCCAGGGCCATGCCGTCCCCCTCCAGAGCACGAACCAGGAGACCATCGTCGGAGCCCGGCATCAAATGGCCGGGCCCTGTCCCAGGATTAGGATCTTCCTGCATAACTCGCCACCAGTTCTCCGTGAAGAGGTATCAGACTGGATTCTTCGATAGCCTGCATGAGTTGGCCCGCCACTGGACTGTTCATAATGACCTCAAAGGCTTTTTCCATGTGCTCTCTGGATTGCCAGCGAATCATTTCCAGAAATCGCCGGTCCGCCAGTTGCACCAGTCTGCGATCCAGGAATCCATCCTGATTTTTTACAAGCTGATTCTGGGTTTCTTCCACAGCATGTCTAAGGTTTTCCGCAGTCTGTCCATCGGCCAGACTGTATACGAAGCATTCAATGTGTTCCATACTTCTCTATACAGTTCTGGCCGGCCGCTGTGACTGCGGTCTGATTTTTTTTTGAACTCCGAAACGCGCACCAGACCGGCCCCAGCATTGAATTGGATCCACCGGGCAAGAACGAAGCGTCCGGATGCCTGAACCCTCGCCTTAGCCCTTCCAGGCGGTTGCGTAGTCCTGTGCGTACTGATCAAAAGAAATGGGATCGCGCTTCAGAACCTGATTCACGGCATCGGTGATGGGCGAGGCAAATCCATCGCGCAAAGCGGCCGCAATACCGGAGAGTAATTCCACGTAGTCGGCATCCAGCCCGGCCTGTTTTAGAGAAGCCTTGAAATCGTTCGGATCGACGTTCACATATTCGACGGATTTGCCGGTTGCAGCAGAAATCTTCGCGGCCACCTGGGAATGGTCCAGCGCCTCGGATCCGGTAAGTCCCAGCGCCTCGCCAGAGTATTCGGTGCTGGTTAGCACAGTGGCTGCAGTCGCTCCAATGTCCCGGGCATCGATAAAACTTGTCTTAGCATCTCCGGCCGGAAAGTAGATCTTACCGTCGCTCAGAATACCGTGGATCCAGTACGTGTTAAAGTTCTGCATAAACCAGTTAGGCCGCAGAATGGTGGCATTGAGGCCGCTATCCAGCAATTCCAGTTCCAGCTTTCGCATGGGCGCCTCCGGAGGAGCATGCTCCACTCCGAACGCAGTCATGAGTACCGTTTTCTGCGGTTTTTGTTGTCGGGCCTGATCCAGATAAGGTTTGAGCACCGAGTACTGATCCGGCAAGCCCCCCGGGCTCAGCAAAAAGACGCTGTCAGCTTCGGCCATGGCTTTCGGGTCCCCTGCATCCACATATTTCAATCCAGTCTTGCTTTCTCCTGGTTTTCGCGTGGCTGCCAGCACCTCATGGCCGTTGTCCAGCAAGGATTGCACCAGCGGGCTTCCTACCGTTCCTGTGGCTCCAAATACGTACGCTTTCATAGTTATTCTCCCTGGTTCTACTCGATTTCTACACCAGGTCTACCCTGGTGATCGCACGCACTCCTGGTGCCGGATGCAGCAGCCCGGATCGGGCAAGCAACTCCGCAAAACCAGTGGCGAGCATTCTCATTAAAGCGATTTTCTGTTGGACGGAGAATAGCTACAAAGCAAAGATTCCTCGCCAATCGTCTCATTTCTTCATTTTTTCTGTGCTTTTTGGTATAAT
>JAGRNE010000268.1 GCA_020440915.1 Leptospiraceae bacterium
ATGGACGAAACGGCGAAGGCTGGATTGTCTTCGATAGCCGGCTAAACAAGAAAGACTACGATATCGGCTTGATTCGTACGGACGGCGACGGTAATCCAGGACAGGTAAAGTGGATTACCAGCACTGCTGCACGAGAGAGGATTCCGCGGATTCAGCCACTGGACGATAAACTTCTTCTGGTCTGGTCTGTGGATACCAGCGGCAACGGCCTGGATCGATCCTGGTCGCCCTCCACCAATCAGATGCAAACCCAGATAGCTTTGATCGACAAGGACGGTAAGCTGCAAATCGCACCTTTCTTTGTTCCGGCGGGCATACGAGGTGCCACGCGACTCTTTTCCTTTCCTAACGGCGATGTGGGATGGATATACGATGTTACCGGCAATGGTAGCAAACTCGAGATCGTACGCATTTCGACAAAAGGATCCACAGTCGAAGTTACCGATACAAATGAGCAGATTGATCCGGATACAACTGATACTACAGATCACACCGACGCGCCAGTTTACGACGAATCCCTGAGCCTTCCCCTACTTCAGAGCGCCTACCGGGGGGATGCCAGTGCCGTTGCCTCCTTTCTAGAAAAGAAGGCCAACCCTGACGCACAATACCAGGGATGGCGACCCCTGCATTATGCGGCCTATGCTGGCGATCTGCAAATCTGTCGTTTGCTAGTTGAGGCGGGAGCGGATACCTCGGCCACGGTGGAGGGCTGGACTGCTCTGCAGTTGGCCACCAGTCAGAACCACAAGAGCGTGGCGGAATACTTGAGCAAAAACAACGCCAGACTCAGTCGCCAGATGCCGACCACAGCGAAAATGCCAGTGCCCGGTAGGGATCTTGATGTGCAGGAGCGAAGAAGGAATCATGCCCCGGTCCGACAACGTGGACTGGACATTCCAGATTTGCCCGGGGAGCCAAGGGCCCGGGATTAATGCATCAGGATCCCATGCCTGACAAACGGTCTACCAGCCGGCCATTTCTGCCCTAGAAGTAGTACTTCAGAGAAAAGAGCGTTTCGCTGTAACCTGTGTCCGGTCTGTAGCCCTGGCCCAGCTCCAGAGCAATGCTGCGCGTGAAAGCCAGGTTGGTCATTAGTCTTATCTCTTCCCTGGAAAGTCTGGAGTCACGGGTATAGGCTGTGCCCAGGTATTCTACTCGCATGGACCAGACAGAATATGGCCGAACAATGAAGCCCACATGCATGGACGGTACCAACTGCGAGGACTGACCGTTTCCGCCTGATGCCGTGAGACCGAATAAAGAATAAAGCAGAAAAGAACCTTCTTCCAATGATTCCAATGGTTCCCAGCTGAGGCCTCCGCGAAAATGGGTATAGACATTGTGTTGAAAGACGTCTCCGGATGTGGTGTCCAGATTCAATGCCCGTTCCCATTCCGAGGGCTGATCATACAGCGATGCAATGGAACGAATGCCAATCTGCATCTCCCAGGCCAGGGGGTAGATACCGTCGGTGATTGGATCCATAGTGACCATATTCATCAGGATAAACTCCTCTAATTCCACATTGCCCTGCCGAGCATATTGCCTGACTTTTCCAGAGAAGAATTCCAATTCGCCGTAGGGCGAGTATCCGCGGGCGCGATCATGAAGATCATGTAAGGCTGGACGAAAGCGAATTTCTGCGAAGCTTCCGTTGCTGGAGCTACCGCTGGCCATTGAAATAAGCGTGCTCTCATGACCGATCAATGGGTTGCGGCCATCAGGAATGAAATTGTACCCTTCAACTGCCGGGTTGCCCCATTTATCTCTACTTTGCAGGATCGATTCCAGCAATTTCCTCTGGTCCGGATTCAGACTACCAGAATTGTCTGCGCGAAGCAGTACTCGTTCTCCGGCCAGATCGTAGACCAATGCCCACTGTTGCGACTCCAGCGAAATCGACGGAGGCTCTCTACCTTCGCTTATCTCAATCACTGCTTTCCTTGCCTCGGCTGAAAGCAGCATGATGCGATACCGGTACCTGGACTCAGTGGATGGATAATAGACTACAGCGGTGGCCATTTCGTTACCATCGACGACGACCTTTGCGGTATCTGCCGGATGGACAGTCCAGAAAAAGCCATCCACCAGGTCCAGTCCGGGACGGGCCAGTTCCAGAAGGTTCAGGAGACGATAGGAGCAGTTCTCGCCCAGAAAGTAATAATCATAATGAGTGGAGTTCATTTCCCAGGCGGCCCTAACCAACTGTTGAATTTCCGGCTTCTTCAAATTAAGCCGAAATTCCCAGAGATCACGTTGCTCGCCTTCCGTATAGGTCTGAAGATGATTTCGAAATGGCTGTAGCTCCAGTGTGCCGTCAAATCCGCCGAACATTCCGTCGGTAAAGTATACCAGAGGATTGGTACTCGTAACCCGGGCTCCGTACGAAAGCGTTGGATCTCCGGCAACGACCGATACATCAGTGGAATCGCTACGATTGAACTTCAGAAAGGTGTGTCCGAATAGAGATGCAGGATGGCCGGAATAGAAGGAAGCAAAGACATAGGAAATAGACTGAGATTCCAGATGTTCGGAAAACTTCAGAAAGTCCGAACACAGAGGCCGGGGAAATCCATCTCTGTCCAAACTCAGGGTTTGCACCAGCCAATGGAACCGGGCCGGAAAACGGCAAATAGCATGCTTGTTCGGGTTATCCTCTACTGGAAGAAGGAAAGCGCGGATGGTTGCTTTTAGTTCGGCTTCTGGATCTGAGGAGCCTTCCCTGGAAAAGAAGAACGCTTTTCCATCGGCGGCGCTTTTATAGGAGAACAATTCCTTCTTATAGGCCAGAAGTTTCTGCCAGTAGGGTGACCGATGTAAATTCCCGTTCGCGGACCAGGTTTCCAGTTGTTTCGGAGAGTAACGCTGTCGGGCAAGCAATGAACCGGAAGAAAGAAGCCCGGAGAGTATAAAAATCAGGGCAAGAATGCGTGCTGCCATGAAGAAATCGGGCCGGTATAGCAACCGGCCCGAAACAGATTACTTAACTCCAGTAGCCTGGCAGTTTTCTGATCCAGTCAAACGGCTTACAGAAAAAAGGCCTTTGGTGGGAGCTCCATTTGCGTTTGTTACAGTGGATACGCCTTCTTTGTTAAGGTCATCCAGGCAATCAGTAACAGGAGCGCCAATTGCAGTCAGGATTACAGGAGCTGCACGAGTGGCAGTCACTACTTCCTTACCGTTTACGCTGGTCTTGTCAATGCTCGCGCAGTTGAACAGGGCCAGAGCAGCAAGCAGGCTCATGGACAATCCGATCTTTTTAATCATATACTTTTCCTCCGGGGGATATTGGTGGAATAGTTTCTAACCCTGACCTTTGAAGGGTCAACTAATTATCGGGACAATGCATAGCAGAAATCTAATTTTTGTTTTGAAACACAACTTATTATGTTGCGGCGCAGCATAGCGATTCAAGCAATCCCTCGCCACACTGTCCCCTGCCGAGACCAGTGGCCTACAAGACGACGTTTCGCATCATCCGGCGTTTAGAAGAAAGCGAAGGCCTGCGATCAAGGCGCGTTCAGGATAGGGCGCGGTCCATGATATCCTGTTGTTCGGAGGCATGGATACTATGTAGGCCGGCGGCCGGAGATGGGGATTCGGGACGCGCTACCACTTCCATGCGCCGGTTTTCGAGCAAGGCATTGAAGCGATCCTCCACAAACTGCCATGCGCCTTGATTAATCGGCTCCTCCTGTACCCATCGCACAGACTTCGCCGCACTTTTTTTCAACGCAGCCATTATATCTTTTTCTGGAAAGGGATACATCTGCTCCAGGCGCATTACGGAAACGTTTCTAGTATTTTTCTCTTCCATTGCTTTGCGAATATCATAGTAGATTTTTCCGCTACAGAAGAGCAGGATGTCCTCTTTACCCAGCGCTGCATCGCTGATCAGTTCTTCAAAGATTCCGGTCTTCACATCTTCCAGCGAGGAAGTGGCCATAGGATGGCGCAGAAGACTCTTGGGAGTCATAACAATTAGCGGTCTTCGCACCTTGCTCAGAATCTGGCGGCGAAGAAGGTGAAAATACTGAGCCGGCGTTGTGCAATTTACGACATACATATTGTTTCTGGCGCAAAGCTGGAGAAATCGCTCCAAACGTGCGCTGGAATGCTCCGGTCCCTGCCCTTCGTAACCATGGGGTAGAAGCATTACCAGACCGCTCATTCGGTACCATTTGACTTCCGAAGAGGAGATAAACTGGTCGATTATGATCTGAGCCCCGTTCACAAAATCGCCGAACTGGGCTTCCCATACTACCAGGGCATTGGGATCGCTGAGCGAATAACCGTATTCGTATCCCACCACGGAGTATTCGCTTAACGGAGAATTGTGAATGTCCAGAAGCCCCTGTTTTTCAGAGATATTGTTCAGCGGAATCCATAGACTGTCATCGCCAGTATCCACAAAAGCGGCATGCCTGTGCGAGAAAGTGCCGCGCCGCACATCCTGACCGGACATGCGAATATCGTGTCCATTCTCCAGAATGGAGCCAAAGGCCAGGGCCTCCGCCATACCCCAGTC
>JAGRNE010000269.1 GCA_020440915.1 Leptospiraceae bacterium
AAGAGTCTGGCTACTTCTTTCTTGATCTGGTCCGGACGGGTAACATCGAAGGATGCGATTTCGAAAGGGGGAGCCCCCTCCATTCCAATTTCTTTCCAGTGGGCCTGAAATTTCTTCGGATTGCGGATGCCCGCTATGACACTCTGGTTTCGGCGACTCAATTCCAGCGCTGTTTCTAGACCAATGCCGGAGCCTGCGCCGGTAATGAGGATTCGCTTCGGTGATGCCACTGCTTTGATGAAATTCCACTGTCCGATCTCTGGTAAAGCCCAAAAATTTCAATTTCCACTTTACAGCAGAGGGGCGGGAATTTTCCTCACAATTACGTTTGGGGGGCTTAGCTCAGCTGGGAGAGCGTCTGCCTTGCACGCAGAAGGTCACCGGTTCGATCCCGGTAGTCTCCAAATTTTGCTTTCCAGTACAGTCATGGCAGGGTACATGCAGGGAGCTTTATGAAAAAAGCCAAGAAGCTCCTGCAAGACCTGCTATCTCGTTCCCTTAACACTGAACAGATCCATTATGTTGGGCGAGAAGTAGATCCTTCTTTTGACCTGGCCGAAGTCTCCGGCTTTGGCGACCATATTGTCATACCCCGACAGGTTGCAGCTCAATGCGTCATCCAGTATTTCAGCGCAAGAGAGAAGCTCCTGGACTTTATTGCGCGGCTCGTCATGCTGGAAGGTTACGGCGGTAGCGGCGGTATCATAAAACTAAAAGGAATAGAGCCCATTCTAAATGAACTGCGAGAGGCGGGCTTTGTTCTGGATCGCGAAAAGTCGGCCTTCGTGCGAGATCAGGCGCAATCCAAGACCCAGGACTGGGGATTTCTACGGGACGGGCAGGAATACCGCCTGGCATTTGCCAGTCTGGATATTGTGGGAAGTTCCGAACTCATTCGCACCAATGTGAAGGTGGATGTGGAAAACACCATTCGCAGTCTTCGGGATTTCGTTGGATCGCATGTGGAGCATTATAATGGCCGCATCTGGTTCTGGTACGGCGATGGGGGTATGGCCGCCTTCATTGGCGACGAATCCGTGCGTAGCGCCGCCATGGCCTGTCTGGGAATCCTGGCGTATCTTCCGGCTTACAACATCACCCGGAATGCCCTTCGGGAAGAAAATGACATCAGGCTACGAATAGGAATTCATTACGGATCCGTGGTCTACCAGTCGGATCCATCGAAGATGCATAGCGAAGACATGGAACGGGCATCGCGGCTGGAAGACCGTTACGGAGTTCCCAACGCAATTATAGTGAGTGAAACGGCATTCAATCTCTTGCCGGATGAGTTGAGAAAATATTTCCAGAGTTCAGGGTCCGCAGATTTCGGTGCTCTGTATCAGAACCTGGTGATTTAAGAGTGCAAAGCGCTTCGCCAGATTGGCCTGTCCGAATATGGGCCTCATGCAGGCCAGAGGATAGGATGCAAGAATGCGTTTAGTCCCCGGAGTTACAGGATGAATCTATTGATCATAGATCCGGATCAGGGTATTCAGGAGTACTACCGAAATACCCTGGAATCCACATTTCCAGGAATAGCAGTGGAGTTTGCGGCCGATGTGGCGCGGGCAGAGGACAGACTGCATTCCAATGATTTTGATCTAATCATTACCGAAACGGTGCTGGACCGACCCTTCTTCGCTTTTCTGGATGGCCTGGTTCGCACAGGCGCCCCTGTGGTAGTCGTCAGTCGGGACGACTCCGAAAGGCTTGCTGTGGAGAGCATTCGGTTCGGAGCCATCGATTTTATTTCAAAGAAGAATCTGAAGCTCGGCATATTCACTTCCGTTCTTGCAAGGGCTCTTCTGGACGGGGAGAGATGGGGAAAGATTCGTCAGTATGCCGCCAGCCATCCGCCTTATGCAGAAGTTAGAAAGCATACAGATACAATCCTTGCTTCTATCGAAAAGGAAAAGGAAGAAAGAGTCAGGCTGGAAGCCGCCCAGAAACTGGGAGGCGGTCTTAAGAACCTGAAAGAGGGGCAGGTCTATCGCATCCTTTTTCTTTACGCTACGATTAAATTTCAGGAATCCACTTTCAATCAAATGGATGACTGGCAATTGCAGCAGATCCTCACTCGCTGGAAACGAATCCTGAGCCGGATTCCCGAATCCTACGGCGGACAGATCTGGATCGAGAAAAAGGATTCTCTGGTGGCCGCCTTCAGCGAAGACGATGTGCTTCCTGCAATTCTGGCTTCCATGGAAATGAATGCCCGGACTTATTTATTGTCCGGAGAATTGCCCATCGAGCGGGCCGGTCTTTCCATCGCTCTGGCCTCCGGCCAGACTGTGTACACCAGCGACATGGGCAGCCTGGTTTCGGAAGCTCTTAACTTCTCTGCGCATCTGGCGTATCGGGAATCTGCATTTAATGGAATCTGTTTGCCGGACTCTGTGTTTGATCGGCTCAACGGAAGGACCAGAAAGTACTTCTTTCGGGAAGACGCAGCGTTTGAAGGCAAGCCGGTTTATCGATTTGAGCGAATTGCCTGATGTCCGCATTTGAGCGATTCAGTCTGCTCTTTCCTGTATGGGTACTTCTGTGCGTTGGCGTTACGCTGATTGAGCCCGGCGTTTTCACGTGGTTTTCGGGGTTATTGATTCAACTTGGTCTGGCGGGGATTATGCTCAGCATGGGACTGACGCTATTGCCCCTGGACTTTGAAAGGGTGTTCAAGTTTCCCTTGCCGGTGCTGCTTGGCATCCTGCTGCAATACACTATTATGCCTTTTCTGGGCTACGCCATTGGTAGCTTGCTTGGACTGGAGCCTGGAATCAAAGCGGGGCTGGTGCTGGTGGCAAGTTGTCCTGGTGGCACCGCTTCCAATGTTGTGGCCTTTCTGGCCCGAGCCAACGTAGCTCTTTCCGTGACCATGACGGCCTTTTCCACGTTGCTGTCCGCGCTGGCCACACCAACAGCGGTGGAGCTTCTACTGTCTGGCTCTGAAATCGATGTTTCCTTCTTTGCGCTCTTTCAGTCCACTGTGCTGGTTGTTGTTCTTCCGGTTCTTCTGGGAGTCTTTCTTAATCGGACCTTTGGCCGTACCCAATTTGTCCATCGGATCAAACCGGCACTCCCTGCGGTGGCCGTAATTCTGATATGCCTGATTGTAGCCTCCATAATCGGGAAGGATCGCGCACTGCTCCTTGAGTCCGGCCCTATCATTCTGCTTGCTACGGTACTGTTACATCTGGGCGGTTTCGTTCTGGGCTATCTGATTAGCAGGATCGTTCTTCGTCTGCAACCCGATGTGGAAGGAATGTCTCGCACCATTTCTATTGAAGTGGGCATGCAGAATTCCGGTCTGGGAGTGGTACTTGCGCGAAATCACTTTTCCATGGCCGTAGTTGCATTGCCCCCGGCTGTCTCCAGCGTTGTTCATTCGCTCATTGGTAGCGCACTGTCTGTCCTCTGGCGAAGGTACTGGCCGGATCCTGGTTCGAATAAGGCCGATGCCGGGAGCTGAGATATCTGAGCCAGCGGCTCGCCGCTCGTTTAGCCGGCGGTAACGCTAATGCCATCCACAACCAGGTAAGGGGCTCGGGAGCCACCCATAATCTCAAAATCAATGTTTGTACCGGCTACGATCTGCTGCATCAACTGGAACAGGTTACCCGCCACCATGATTTCCTGCACGGGATGCGCAACGGAACCATTTTCAATCCAGTAGGAGTTCTTGGCCACTCCCGAAAAATGGCCGGAAGAGGGATCTGCATTGCCGCTGAATCGTTTGATCAATAGACCGCGCTTCATCCTCTTCATAAGGCCCTCCAGGCTGTCGGTTTCCAGTCCGTCCAGGTCGATTTTTACATTGGTAAATCCTACACCTGGAGTACCTGAGGCTCCACCAGAAGCATTTCCGGTGGGCTGCTGGCCGGCTCGCCGCGCGCTATAGATATTATGACCGGTAAAGCAGAGTTTTCCATTTTCCACAAGGTGGTGTTTGGCGGTGAGCAGCCCTTCGCGATCGAAAGGCAGAAAGGTTTCGGGCCGGTTAATATCCAGGGGATCCTCGAAGATGTTTATTCCGGCGGAAGTAACCGGGCTTCCCTGTCTGCCGTTCCAGGTGCTTACTCCATCCTGCTGGTTTTTGCCGTTGGCGTTGTATGCGATGGCGCCCAGCAGAAATTGACGAACCAGCGCCGGATGCAGTAAGACCTGGCCCTGATAAGAATGGCCGGGTAGTGGATTCAATGAGCCCAGAACGCTTTCTCTAAACCGGTCCATGGAATTCTGAATACGTCCTTCGATTTCAGGGATCTGGAAGGCTACCCCTCCATCGTAGTCAAAGCTTGTCACCTGCTCCCCATCCCTGGCCATGCCCATGGCAGACCAGGTGACGTAGGCTCTTCGCATGCTGAGCTCGATGCCATGGCTGTTCAGGATGCTTCGGGTATCCCGAACCAGGGCTACTTCCACGCGATCCAGGCGGATTCTAGAATCGCTGCGGGCCGAGGATATTACTCGGTCCGCCACATCTACAAGCTCCTTTTCGCTCATATAGGGCAATTCGCTGT
>JAGRNE010000026.1 GCA_020440915.1 Leptospiraceae bacterium
TCATCTACAGCTGAACAAGGAGCTAACAGAGGATGAGACCGCCAAGATTACAGCCTTCTTGAACGCTCTTAGCGATAAGAATCGAAAAGCCATCTCCAAACCGGAACAACCGCCGGAGGAAGTGGCTCCAAAACAATAAGAGCAGGTGGCGAACCGGGGCTGAATGTCTGTATTCCAGCCCTGACGAGGCCCCCGGAGGCCCGGACGGAGCGTGGGTAACCGAGTTCGGAGGCCTCCCCGGACGGAACGTGGGAAACCGAGTTCGGAGGCCTCCCCGGACGGAACGTGGGAAACCGAGCCTCCGACCCTGCCAGATACTATGGAAAAGAACGCCCGAGAAGGTTGTGGGGCGTTCTTTTTTCCCAATCGTGACTGCCACCAGCCGGTCCGATGCTGGCTCGAAAAACCTTGCCCGAACATCCGACGCTGGAAGCGCTCAATATCTGAAATGCCTTACACGGGGAAAAACTGTACTCATGGATGCCACTGTCGATTTCGTGGCGGGCTGTTGGACTTTCGCTGCGCTACTGGCTTCTCTGGAGCAAGGACTACAATTCGGGCTCTCGGATGGTCGCTTCCATCTTGTTGATCCTGCCCGCTTCGGCCGGTGCATCCACTCCTTTCTTGCGTATGCTCTCATCCAGGATGGTGCTGTAGGTAACCATGGTCCGAAAAATGTTGTAGATGATATCCGGATCATACTGCAATACACGGGAAAACAGGTTCTTATCAAAGGAACAGATGCTGGTATGGTCGGCCGTGACGATGGCCGAGTAGGGCCTTCGGCCCAGTCCTGTTAATGTGGTCATACCAAAGAAGTCTCCGGCATACAGCGGGTAGAAGCCGGCCATTCCCTTTTCGAAGTTATGGGTGAGCTCGATCTGTCCTTTGAGCACAAGGAAGAGATCTCCGGAATCACGATCGCCTTCATTGTAAATGGATTTCCCTTTCACAAAGAGCATGCTTCGAAGGCTGTGCAGGTTTTCCGCGATAAGCAGGTTGCTTCGCCTGTTTTCATGCACGATAGAACGCAATGGATGAGTGTCCAGGTCCACTCGAAAGGATTCCGTTACCATCTGAAGTTTGAGTTCTACTCGGGCCAGCCGCTGAATGGTAATGCCGATCATCTTCAGAGCGAACTTCATATTATGGGCCGCTTCCTTTAGAAAGGATTCCGTAGTAATCCGGGCCAGACGTACGGAACTGGATGCAGCAATCACGCTGGCAGTGCGGGCGTAGTCGATAAGGATACCCACCTCGCCAAAGAACTGTCCTTCGCCCAGGCTATCGATCTGTTTGGGTTCGCCATCCACCGTCTTAAAGACATTTACACGCCCGGAAAGAATAAAGAACAGGGCGCCATCGGCCTTGTCCCCTTCCTGGTAAATGACCGACCCCTGCTTGACCTCGGTAACGCGAATATCCTTTAGAATGTGTTGCATATTTGTATCGAAGGTATTCCGGGCTCAGTCCATTTTGAGCCACGATCTGTCCTCATCTTAATGTGTCGGCTCTGAGCGACTTATTGAAAAGCGTTTCGAGAAATCCGGCGAGGAAGCACAGGCCCACAAAGAGCGCCATCCCTTCAATAACAAATGGCCGGTAAAAAATCCCTACGAATAACAGTAGAAGCGCTAGAATAGCTGAACCCACCGATAGGTATCGGAACCGTTGCGCCCATTTTCTTTCCGGCAGGGGGGATCTTGACATGAGCAAAAAGGCCCCGGGAATAGCAAACCATTTGATGTGGGTAAAGGGGATGAGTAGAGAAACCCAGTCCTGAATGATTGCAGGACCGTTTTGCTGCTGGGACCAGACCAGGCAGTATCCCAGCGCTTCGGTAATCCCGAGCAGAGCAATGTTTTCCAGGATGTCAAAAATCAGCGCTACCACTGCAAGGACCCAGACTGCATTGAGAATGCCTCTATTGCCATCCGTGCCGAATCGAAGTTGGGCCAGAAAAACAATAAAGGCTGTGTAGGCCAGGATGTAGGCCGAATCCATCTGGTTGATGGCATCCAGAGCGGTAATCCTGTAAGAAGTGGTGGAGCCAAGCTCGGTGCACGTGGCCACTGCTTCGGAGTTCTTGCTTACTGAGAGAGCAAAGAGATTGTACACTTCTGCCGGCGAACGGACGAATTCAAAAGCCATAATGGGAGTCACAAATCCTTCCTGCATTCCGTCCATACCGGCGGGTGAAAGAAGAGAAATGCCCACTGTAAGCACCAGGAGCGCGCTTCCGGCAAGTATCGTAAGTGTTCGTGCCATAATCCTAGTAAATCCTGTTCCTTCTGCATTTGCGCTTCAGTCCGGGAAACTGGCGGGCAGCGCTATTTCGTAGCGAAGACCAGGCACCGCTCGAGATACGCACCGCTGCAGATGATTCAAGTAGCGGCGGAGAAGCAGCTCTTTTCGGAGATGCCCACCCCAAAGAATCAGAGCTGCAAATACGCAGAGTCGTAAGTCTGAAGTAGTTTCATAAGACCCCGAAAGAACGCTTTATCCGTCCCATCCTCGCTGCGGCGTATCCAGAAGTAGGCCGCCGTCTTCACAACGTTTCCGTCATACCCGCCGTCGAATCCATTTTCGTTGTAGTACTCGAAGTCCGCAGTCGGGTTGTCTCTGAACTTCGGATTCATGAAATAAAAGTACTTCTCGTAATAGTAATCAGGGACTCCTCCGGACTGCAATGCGCGACGGAGAGCAAAGATTTCTTCTTGAAGCAATGCCGGATTCTTCTGAAATTTTCTATAGGTTACGAACATAGCTCGGGCCAGTGACGCTACGTACCGGTCGTAGATTGGCTGGGTCAGCCTCCGAAATGCCTCGTCTTCCGAGCCTGGCACTCCATGGTCCACCAGAAGGGTAACGAATTCGGGATTATAATGGCCAAAGCTCCGATTGTTGTCCAGGTCTAGAGAGTCACTATGGGGGCCGGACACAAAGATGTCCATGGGAAGCGCCTTTCTCGCCTTTTCGTAGGATACTACCCCCTGGATGTGGCAATAGAAGCTACGAATACCTCCTTCCGGAAAGTAATCGAACGTATCACAACCGCTATTGGAGTCCGGAAGCTGAAGAAGGGCTTCCCGAGAAAGGGAGCTGATGGCTGTGGCTTCCGGCGATGTCAGCGAGCCAATTAACTGACAGGAAACAGCGCCCAGGGCAATGAAAATAAAGGTGAGGAAGGAAATTCGTAAAGCTTTCATTGATGTTCTCGGGCACAGGATGCAGGCCAGGCCACAGACGTCGAGTATTTACTCCTGCGAAAAGATTCAGACCTCCTGAAGGCGGACTGCGGTCCGGTCAGAGCCTGGTGGAGGACCGCTGGGCCTGCCAGAGGAAGCGCTAGATCCGTTCCAGGTCCTTGAGTCTATACACCTGCACCGGATCCTTTCGGCCCTTCACCTGCATCGGATCCAGGGCTTGAAAGTGTAAACGCTCCCGGCTGGCCGCATGAATGGCCCGATCCTGGCTTTCCGGGGCCGGCTTGAATCCCAGGTCTTCCATTAGATAGTAGGAAGCAGCGTCGCAATAAACTCCATCCGAAGCCTGCATGAGTCGGGCTGCAAGATTGACTACGTTTCCGTGCATCGTATATTCGCTGCGAATATCGTTACCCATGGGACCGCAGAAGACCAGCCCTGTGGCCACTCCCGTTGTGGCTCGATGGCCCAATTCCCCCAGTTCGCGGACAATGTCCCGGGCTGCATACATTGCCCTTAGTGGATCGTCGCCATGAAAGAGGGGAGGTAGACCAAAGGCAGCAAGAATAACGGATCCTTTATCCTCAATGCCAAAGCGATTAATGCTTCCTTCATATCTATACAGGCAGCCCTGCACAATCTGCAAAATTCGATGCAATCGCTCCAGAGGGAAGTCCAGAGACCAGTCCTGAATATTTATGAAGAGCACCGATACGATTCGTTCGGCAAACTGCTCTTCCAGCGCTGTAGGCTTTTCATCGGTGCCTACGATGGTGACAATAGAGCGCGGAATATAGCAGCGAAGGGCTTCTTCGGCGCGCTCTTCGATTGCATGAATCCTGGGAGTTTGTCGCACGCTACCCAGTTCCGGCTCAGATTTGTTGAGCTGAAATACCCTGGAGCTAATCTTTTCGCCGAATCCGGAGTGCTGTAGCAACTTCCAGGCTCGGGGGTGGACCACCACGGTCCCGGGCAGGGCTTCTTTTTCTGCAAGAGCTGTCTGACGTACCGTTTCCCCGGCCACAAGGATTTCCCATCGTTCGAAAAGCCCGCCCAGACTCAAGGCTGTCATGGGCCCGGCACCGATCCCAATCCTCAGCGAGACTTCGATGTCCTTTGCGATGGGGAAATTGCTTAGCTCTTTCTGGATTGCCAGAGCGCATTGCATGGTCTTGCGAGTCTGAGATTTTAAATCAGCAGGGTCCGCTGCCTTCCATACAGCAAAGACCGCATCTCCGGCAAATTTGAAGATGTCTCCTCCGTAATCATCGATGATCTCGATCTGCCTTCCCAGGTACTTGTTGATGATGCCAGCCAGCTCAAGCAGTCCGGTACGAGACTGGCTCATGATTTTTTCGGTAACGATAGTGAATTGAGCAATATCCGCAAAGAGTGCGGCCGCCTGGAAGGTCTCGGAGTAGGGCTTCTGGGGTGCAGCAGGGTTTTTGGCCAGCCGATTCAGTACGAAGGCTGGCACGTACTTTTTGTAAAGAGCAAGCATTCCCCTATGCGATGATCACAGATTACCGATACGCTGGCGTCCAGTTTTTTCCTGGGCTCCATCAAAAATGCTTCTCGGATCGTTTGCGGATCATTCCTCCTCTTGTCTCATCCACCACACTCTGAATGATGAAAGCCGACGGGTCTATTGACTCAATATCGGCGCGGACGCTGGCTACCTCCAATCGGGTGAGCACTGTATAGACAATATTTATGTCACTGTCTGAATCATCGGACGGAGCAGGGGCGCTACCGGACACGGCCTCTTCCTGTCGGATATACCCTTTTTTTCCCAGAAACAGGGTTACGCCCAATCCGAGCTTTTCGGTGAGCAGGTAGCGGATCTCATCGCTTTTTTCTGAGATAATGGTCATTCCAGTGTACTCTTCCAGGCCGTGGATGATAAAGTCGATGGTTTTGGAAGCCGCAAAATAAGTGAGGATGGCATACAGGGCCGTTTCGATGTCTACAACGTAGGCCGCCACACTGAAAATGAGGATATTCAAGATCAGAACAATGTCGCCCACGGCAAGACTGGTTTTCTTTCCCAGATAGATGGCCATGATTTCGGTTCCGTCCAGGACGCTACCTCCCCGAATAGAAAGCCCGATGCCGGCGCCCAGAAAGAAGCCTCCGAAACCGGAAATCAGGAGTTTATCGTCGGTCACTATGGGAAGATCCACGAAACGAAGACAAAGAGCCAGTCCTACAATGGCTACCAGAGTCTGTAGAGCAAAGGAAAGATTGATGTGTCGAATTCCCAGAAGAATGAAAGGCAGGTTGATGATAGGCAACAATATAGAAAGATCCACCCCGGATAGCAAGCTGATCAACAGGCTTACACCGGTAACCCCACCGTCCAGAAATCCATTTGGCAGAAGAAAAGATTTCAGGCCTACCGTAGCGGATACAATTCCCAGCGCTGTAAGGATGGTCCGGCGAAACACACTTTTCACGGCGCCATCTCCCCTTCGTGCAAACCGCGCAATGAATTGACGAGAACGATGCGTTCCACCTGGTTCAGCTCATGGACCTTGAGTCTTCGAAATCCGATCTTCTCTCTCCATTTTGCCAGCAATCTTTCCCGTCCTACGCCAGGTAGCAATCCGCAACGAACAGGAGGCGCATACCATGAGCCATTGACTCTATAGAAAATACTGCTTATGGCTCCTTCCGTTATTTCCTGGTTTTCATTAATAAAAACCGCTTCATCGTATCCTGCTTGCCGTACACTGTCAAGTGTACGGTCATAGATTTCTCGTCTGTCTACTTTGTGCAAAAGCCAGGGGTCCCGGCTACTAACAGGGTCTTGAATTAGCTTCAATTTCCATTTCTTTCTTCCTGGTCGCTTTTCTGATGTCTGCAGAAGGGCATTGCTATCTTCCAGACGGGAAGGCCGGTCTTTACTATTCGAAGGCTTGGCCGGCATTGGCACAACCGATTCTTCCAGCTCACCGTTGGCCGAGAGGTGTAGCCGTACGCGAAAATTTCCCCGGGGACGGTCTGTCTTAAGTCTTTGTAAATTTCTTTTAATAGTTTCTTCGGCAAGCAGGATGGCAAATTTTCTGGCCGATCGCATAAGCCTTCGAACATGCAGCGCTTCATTGCGTATCTTGCCGTTCTTCAGCGCCATGGTTTCGATCAATCCCGGTTTCTTTTGCGCCAGCACCGGCCTTGCTTTCCAGTGTAATTCCTTCCATTCCAGATCCGGTTGGGACATCAGAGTGATCCCACCTCCTGCGCCATAACGTAGCATCGCCCCGGCGATCTCTGCAGTGCGAATGGCAACGTTAAATACCATGCCCGATTCGCCGCTGGAACTATCGTTTTCGCTTAATGGACTGTCAATCTGCCCATCATTTCCCATCGGGGCGGAAGTCTTTTTCTTGCGCGAAGGCCAGCAATAACCTATGGAGCCGGTATAGATTCCTCGATACTCGCTTTCTCGTTCAGCAATGATCTGCATGGTTTCTCTTCTAGGGGCCCCCGTAATGGAGCCCGAAGGAAAGAGCGAAGGAATTATCTCTTCCAGCCTGTCATTGGCTCGCTCCCCGGAAATCATCGATGTCAGCTGATGAACATACACATAGGATTCGGGCTGTATGGCTTTTTCCAGCCGAACATGGCCCGGCGCACATATTCTTCCCAGATCGTTTCGGAGTAGATCGGTTATCATCGCCAGTTCCGCTCGATCCTTTTCGCTTTCCAGGAGCTGCTGCATGAGCTTCTGGTTTTCTTCTGGATTGCTGGCGGCTCGTACCGTCCCCTTCATAGGTCGCACTTCGATACGGTATCTGTGATCCCCGGATTGCGAACTCCTGGAAGGCGCGGCCGGTTTACAGGAAAAGAACAATTCCGGCGATATGCTAATAATATGACGGTCTTCCAATTCCGCGTAAACGCTGTACGGGGAAGGAAAGCGACGTCGCAAATGATTAAAAAGAGCCAGGGGATTGCCGGAAAAAGGCATTTGAAGAGGCTGAGTGAAATTAACCTGGTAGGTTCGTCCGGAGAGAATTGCTTCCTGGATTGCCTGGATATTGCTTCTGTAGTTTTCGGAGGATAAAGCGCGAGCGGGGCCCAGCGCAAAAGCAGGGCACAGGGCGGATTCAGATTCGGTCTGCTGCATGGGTTCTTCAGCGACCTCGGTAAAGGCATAGGCAGCCATCAATGGATAGCCACCGGGAAGGGGCGCAGGCATATTAGCATCCTGCAGGATGCAACCCATTTCGTAGGAGAAGAGGCACACAACATGAAAATCCTGCTTCCATTGATCTATGGTTTGCAGGTTCTGGATGATCCTCTGCCGCAAGGGCCGATCTGAGGTAACGAATTGATCCGCGTTGAGACGCAGGGATTGAATAGGACGGAAGTAGGCGCGAAGAAAACGGGAACTCTGGCCTTCCTGCCCGTAAAATAAAAAGCGAATCATATCTCGGACGCTTTCGTTTTTTCAGGTGTCGTGCCGGACAGGCTTCGCAATGCGAGCATGCCGCAGGCCCCGTCTACATCTTTGCCCGGCGAACCGCGATTAAAGGCCAGGATTCCTGCATTGCGTAACGCATTCTGGAAATCCATGATCTCGGCGGCGGTGGGCGCGCGCCAGCCCTGAAGCGTGGTGTTGAGCGGAATCAAGTTTATTTTGCATCGCAGCTTTCGGGCAATGCGAATCAGTTTATCCAGGTCCTCCGGGTCCATATTCTGTCCGGGAATCATAATGTATTCGAAGGTGATCCTGCGGCGCAGTTCCGTGGTGTAGCGACGTGCTGCCTGCAATAATTCCTGCAGAGAATGCCTCTCGGTGACGTCCATCAAAGGTTTTCTTTTTTCCGGATCCGGATGGTTGAGAGAGATGGCGAGGTTGAAAGGTTGTCGTTCATCGATGAAGCGATGGATGGCGGGAACAACTCCCGCTGTTGAAATCGTAATATGCCTGGCGGAAAGGTGTAGTCCTTCCGGATGGTTCAATATGCGAGCCGCCCGAATTACGTTATCATAGTTATGGAAAGGCTCCCCCATTCCCATGAAGACCACATTGGTGATTCTTTCCTGACGAAGATGCACGATCTGATAGATCTGATCGAGTATTTCATAAGTTCTAAGATTGCCAATAAAGGGAAGCGTTCCGGTAGCGCAGAAAGAACAATTCAATGTGCAGCCGGCCTGACTGGAAATGCAAAGAGTCTTTCTGGTTCTTTCATCTCTGCCGTCGCTTACGATCCACACCGATTCGAACACTCTTTTGCGCAATCCGTCGCGACCGGGCACTTCTTCCGGAGATTCGAAAATGTACTTTTCGGTGCCATTCCGCGAGACCGAGCTCTCCTTTAAAAAAAGGCCGGGCAGTGCATTTTCCTGTTTGAGTTTCTCTCGTAGCGGCAAGGAGAATTCGGTGAAGTCGTCCAGACAGCGGGAGCCCAGGTGATGAATGCGCCGAAAGGCCTGTTTGGCGCGGAAGCTTTTTTCGCCCCGTGCTAGAAAGAATGCTTCCAGTTCTTCCAGACTGGCATCGTTCAAGGCAAAGGCCTGGCCCTGGTGGGCAGCGGACGAAGACATTTCTTTCTCTGGGGCGCTCATAGATTTTTACAGTGTCGGGCAGCAAAGATGCAAGCGGCCAACCAGCTAGATAATGTGCAGTTCTGGCATTATTCGTCCAGAAAAACTACTCCGCGCTCATCAACGCTATCTACAATGGAACCCAGAATCGAAGGCAATTCTACTGTCATGGGATCGAAGGGTAGCGAGTTCCAGAGTCCTTGAAGTCTGTCCATGAGCGCGGATGCCTGACCATCTGGAATTATGATCAAATAGCCGTAGCCACAGTTAAAGGTAGAATGCATTTCTTTCAGCGGCAATCCGGAATCTCTTTGAATTCTTTCGAACACTCCAGTAAGTTTCCAGGGCTTGAACCGAGCCGCAAGGCCATCCGGCAGGATCCGTGGAACATTCTCGTAGAAGCCGCCGCCGGTAACGTGCACCATTCCGTGGATATCAAATTCATCGAGCAAAGGTCGGATGAGGGGCTCATAGATGATCGTGGGTTTGCGCGTAATTTCGTTTTCCAGAAAGGATTGGACTTCCGGATCGGCCGGTAATTTACCATCTTGCAGATAGAGCTTTCGCACCAGAGATAATCCGTTACTATGAATGCCGCTGGAAGGAAGACCGACCACCGTATCGCCTTTCTGAATGCGACTTCCGTCCACAATCCTGCTTTTTTCCACTGCACCCACTACGAATCCGGCCAGGTCGTATTCGTCGGATTTCATAACGCCAGGATGCTCCGCCGTTTCGCCGCCCACCAGGGAGCATCCGGACCTGCGGCAGCCCTCGGCAATGGACTCAACAATGGCTGCCATTCTCGCCTGATTGAGTTTGCCGGTGGCGATGTAATCCAGAAAGAAATGAGCCTTCGCTCCGCCCACCAGCAGGTCGTTGGCGCACATAGCCACCAGATCGATGCCCACCGCATCATGGGCATCGAATAATTGGGCCAGGACGAGTTTGGTTCCTACTCCGTCCGTGGCAGAAACCAGTACCGGATGATCATACTCTTTCAAAAAGGAGGCATCGTAAAGAGCGCTGAACCCGGCCGCCGGCCCCAGAACTCGACTGTTATGGGTAGATTTTACTGATTGGGAAATAGCCTGAACAAATCTCTGTCCGGCCTCTGTGTCGACTCCGGCATCTCTGTAGCTCACAGTCTTGCGGTCCATAGGACCGGTTTACTACAGGCCTTTTTTGAGTCTTTTCTGTTTTTGTGACGCTCTCAGCCTGGCCGGACCTGACCTGGAAGAACTTTCGGAAGCCGGGGTTTCGATCAGCGATTTCTGATGTAGAAGTTGAGGCGCCAACGGTGCAGTGGGAAGGGCCTCTTCCGCGGCCGCCTCTACCAGTCCGGCTTCCAGATTCTGAAGTCTTTTCTGGCACTTCGCGCAAACGGACATATGCTCCCGCACAGCGGGGGCCACCCGGCGACCCAGGCTGTAATTCATAATGTCTGCATCGTTGAGGCAGGGCACTCTATTTCATCGGCCGGATTTTTGCGCCTGGGCAATCATTTTTTTATACGCCCGGGCCGAGTTCCGAACTGTTCTGGCCTGGCTGGAGAAGTCCACATCTACCAGTCCGAAGCGGGCGGTGTAACCTTCCGCCCATTCAAAGTTATCCAGAAATGACCAGTGGTAATAACCTTCTACAGGAATACCTTCCTGCAAAGCTCTTGCGATTTGCTGAAGATGGGAAACCAGAAACTGCTCCCTTTTTGCATCCGCCGCATCGGCAATCCCGTTCTCTGTGATCCGAATTGGCAGATGGTATCTTTCGTGGAATTGTTGCATCAGTCGATACAGCCCTTCCGGATAGATTTCCCAGCCGAGATCATTTGTAGGAGCATCGCGTACTTCTTCCCTGTCAATGAACAGTCGAGCTAGAGCTGTGGCCGAGAAGCGAATGCGATCCCGGGAATAGTAGTTCAGCCCAACAAAATCCCAGCACGGACCATCGTGGAACTTCTCGTTTTTTCCAAGAGCGCCTTGCAGGTGACCGTCATGGATGGAGTCGGTCCACATGTAGTTGAATCTGTATTCTGCTTCGGCTGCGCGATCGCGATCCAGCCTGTTCTCCGGACGCGCCGGGTCAAAAACCCTTACATGTTTGGCCATTCCCACTCGGGGTGCTCCGAAGCCCTTTACGGCATGGGTTTGATGAATGAGATCGTACAGTCTGCCCTGAGCCAGCGCCATGTTTCGCAGTACCTTGACGGATTGCAGATAGCCACCGAGACCTTTTTTTCCAGGAGGCCATATACCTTCCATGTAGGCGAACATGGCATATACATTGGGCTCATTGATCGTGGTGTATTCGGTAACCAGATCGCCCACGTTTTCTACAATGTATGAAGCAAAGCTAAGAAAGTTCTCCAGGTTCTTTTCTCTGGTCCACCCTCCGCGATCCAGCCACCAGCGAGGCAATGTGAAGTGATTCAAGGTCAGCAGAGGGCGAATACCTTTCCTCTGAAGTGAGTCCAGCATGCTGCGAAAGTGATTCAGCGCTCCATGATCCAGTTCTCCGGGCCGAGGCTCCATCCGAGACCAGTCCACACCCAGTCGATAGGCATTCATTCCCAGGCTTTTCATCAACTTGAAGTCTTCTTCGAATCGATTCCAGTGATCGCAAGCTGTCAGACAGTCCTTACCATCCGCGATATTGGAAGGAACCTGAGAGAAGTGAGCCCAGTCCGAATGCACGTCTCCGCCATCTATCTGTGTGGCGCAGGTAGCTGTGCCCCAGAGAAAGTCCCGGGGAAATATGGACAGGAAAGCAGGGCTCCTGGTGCCTGGCCTGGCCTCGGGCCTGGATGCGCTTTTCCTGGATGCAGGGGCCACCTTTCTGCCAGATGCGGAGTTCGCTTTTTTTCGTGTTCTAGCGGGCGAAGAGCTCCCTTGCCCGGTCTTGCTTCCGCCGGTTGTAGCGCTCTTTTTTTTGGCAGACTTGCGGACAGCCTTTTTGGCAGATCCAGCCGACTTCTTTACGGTCTTCTTACTTGATGATTTTTTGCTTCCAGAGGCCATATGACCCAGTTTTTGACTCGCGGGCCGAGTCAACCTTTTCCGTCCTTTCGGCTTTACAGTCACAAAGTTGCCACAATTCTGGAGGAATGTTGCGGGTCTGGTGTTCGATCCTTCTGGTTTTTCCCATCGCCGCCATTGTTGCGCAGCCTTTGAGTACCGAGGAATGTCAGAAGCTCTATGCGAAGCAGCTACTCATGGCTACTGAAGCCGGACCTCTTTCCCGTGCCCTGAAAATCAATCAGAGCGGTCTGGTAGCCCAATCCACCGTGCTTGCAGAAGTGCAGTCCTGCCAGGTTTCTGTGAGCAGGAAGCTCTATGCCTGCCAGATGGCAGCCAGCAGCTTTCTGGAAATACTCCTCTGCGAAGAAACGGTTAAGAACGGAAAGAACTTGAACTCTCTGATGGATTCCTTTCGCAAGAAACAGGCGCAAAGCGATGATCTTACCGGGCCGGGAAATGAAGCGGAGCCCACTGAAGGCGATCCTGCTGAACCGGGCCAGCAAAGGGCCTCTGCGGAGCAATGTAAAACGGCTTACGAGAAAATGCTTCGCATCTATTCGGGAAGCGATTATCTAAAGAACGATCCCGATAGAAAAAGTCTGCTTGCTTCCTGGGATTCGGAAAGCGCCCGGATCTCATTTCAAAGTCGTTGCGTTCAGAGGTTCAGCGCTTCCGATGCCAGCTGTTTGCGAGACTCCACCACGGTGACGGATGTCCAGACTTGTCTGGCTGCCATACCTCCCGGCTAATTGGCCGAAATTCAGAACCTGGCAAGCCAATCCTTCTGTCCGCATTTTTTAGCGCCGGAACCGTTACCCGGGCATCGCTGTATCGGGCAACAACGCGAAAAAAAGGGATGACAACCCGGAGCTTGCGGATGGATACCAGGAAAAGGCGCTATAAAATTCTATAGTTTTCGCCTCTGGAGGATTTATGAAAAAGCAATTCGGATTTGGTCTTATGACCATAATGGGACTATTTTTGGCCGGCGTGCTTCTGGGCCAGCCTACCCAGGGACCTGGCGGACCCGGAAAAGGACCGGGCAAGGGTCAAGGGCCCTGCATGCAGGATGTGCAAAGACTCTGTCCCAATGCCAGTAGCAGGCAGGAGCGGATGCAGTGCATGCGCGACAATAAAGATAATCTTTCCGAAGCATGCAAAGCTCGCATCGAGAAAGGAAAGAACAAAATGAAGAATATGCATGAGGCTTGCGCCGACGATCGCGCAAAATTCTGCAAAGGCGTTAAACCCGGAGAGGGCAGAATGCGTGATTGTTACCTGCAGCATCAAAGCGAATTGTCCCAGAAGTGCAAGGATGCTATGCCTCCAGGATTCTTTGATCGCAATCCTCCCCCTGAAGTGGAAAGCGAAGCCCAATAAACCTGTTTTCAGAAAAATATGGGGCTCTGAAAATCGCTAAAGCGAAGGTCCGAAGGATTACGATTGGTCCGCGCCAGGAAGCGAAGAAGCGGCAGGTAATGCAGCAATCGGGGCCAGGGCCGGCAGAAATGCCGGCCTTCTTTCGTACGCTCTGTAATCATTCCCGGGACCAGGATTTCCCGGGTTAATGCAGGCCCGGCTTTAATGCTGAAAGATGCTTTCGTAGCCCAGGCGATCCAGTTCAATGCGGTGGGGCAAATAATTCAGCGAAGCTTCCAGCAGCTCTGCCCTTCCTTCTCGGTTCAGGATATTGAGCAGGCTTCGCTTCACTGCAAACAGATAGATGACATCGCTGGCCGCGTAGTTCAGTTGCTCGTCTGTTAATTTATTTGAGCCCCAATCCGAAGAAGTAATCTGCTTATCCAGGGTTTCGCCAGTGAACTCTCGAACCACCTCTTTTAGTCCGTGGCGGTCCGTGTAGGTGCGGCCCAGGCGGCTGGCTATCTTTGTGCAGAACACATTCTGGATCTGAATGTTCAGACGCATGCGCAGAAAAAGACAGTCCAGGCGAGCAAAATGGAAGATCTTCTGGATGGATGAGTCTTCGAACAACTCCCGGATTCGCTCCGGAGGTTCGTTTTCATCGATCTGGATAAGGACACAGGTTCCTTCTTCGGCCGCGATCTGGACAAGACAGAGCCGGTCCCGCCAGGGATTCAATCCCATCATTTCGCAGTCCACGGCCAGTTCCTTCTGTGTGCGAAGAACCTGGAAAATATCATCAGGAATATCCTTCTGTACCAACCGCGCTCGGCCCATAATCCATTATGATTATCTCGGAATGGGGGTCAATTGGAATCGCCGGTAACAAACCGATGAGCATTCCAGGCGGAATCGCGCCTTCTCAAAACCGGGGGCCTGGATTTCCCCGATCACTTCCTCTTCGGGAACGAGAAAAAGATCCGCCTCCCCGAATTCATTGGTAACCGGCCAGTTCTCCCCTTCGTACATCGTTCTGGAAAGAACAGTGATTCTGGCATGCCTGAGAGGGCTACCATCAGAGTTTTCTACACGAAACCGAACCCGGGGCCCTTCCTTTATGGTCATTAATCCTGCAAGGATGACCGGCCGCATTCCGGAAATGGACTTCAGAGCATCCTCATAAGATGGAGTGGACATGGAACCTTCTACTATAAAGGCCATGGTTCCAAACTCATGATAGAGCCAGTCCTGATCGGTGCCATCCACCGAGTATAGCTTTCGGGCCGCTTCGTATTGGCGGGTGGTTCTGTAGCTGGTGCCGGGGGCTGCCATTCGACGTGCCAGAAAAACGGCCGGGTCCGGATACGGATTGGCCGCCCCGTCCGGAGTGTAGGGAAAAAGGACTCGAGTGGCATAGGTGTGGAAGGAAACGCTGAAAAGGAATCGTTGTTCCCTGGCCAGCTGCATCATAGCCTGCGTTTCCGGTTCGGAGGCGGGTTCGGGTCCTCTGTATTTGTAGGAAGAGGAAGAACCACTGGATGCCATTTCATTCCCGGACTTCCAGAAAAATGGATAGTTTCTGTTCAGATCCACACCGTTGGCATTCTTCCGGCCCAGGTAGCCGTTGCTGTACCAGAACTTGTGCAGACCATCGGGATTGACCATGGGCACGATCCATACCACCGTCTCGTTTAGTATGTATTCTCGCAGGTCGGGCGGCATTCGGACGGAATTCGGATAGCAGTCTTCGTCCAGCAGCATGCAGGCAAGATCCAGGGAATATTCCACGCTCAGGACTTCCATTCCATGGTGCCCGGAGTTGAAGAGCAGCGAAGGTTTCTGCCGACTGAAATCCCTGGCGATGCGAAGTGCATAGATGGGACGATTCTGTACTGAATCGCCCAGGCGAATCAGACGAACAAGGTTCGGATGCCTGCGGCTCAATGTTCGCATAATTCTTTCGATGAGTTCTTCGTCTTTGTAGCCCGTCATCCAGTCCTGTAGTCTCCCGGATCTCTTTCTTACTTTCAGTTCTGGATCGATCCAGAGGTACGGGCCGGAATTCTGAATGGAAAAACCTCTGTCCTGAAAAAATGCAGCATCTTGCTTTCGTACACGATACACAGCCGGGCTACCTTGCTCGGCCAGAGCGATGTCCGGAAAGCGCGAGCCGTATCGCGCTTTCAAAGCCTTGATTCTTGCGCGGCTGGCCTGGATGAAAACGAACTCATGGAACCAGTGAATGTACTCCGGTTCATAGGTTGTGGTGATGGGCCCGACGGATGCCTGACCGAACAGGGTCTTCAGAGATTCTGCGCAGGACCAGGGCGGGCTCAGGAACTCGGCGGTTTGCTGCGCCGTCGTCCGAAACCCTTCAAGAGTGGAACAGGAGCCGCAAAGCAGCGTACCGGTCAGAAAGAGCAGTACAAAGAAAATCCCGGCCGGGCCGGGAATAAGCTGGGGAGAAGTGTTTTTGGCTGCAACCGGCGCTGCCCTTTCTCGGGAAGCTTTGCCGGCTGGCCGAAAAGAGTGGATCATCAATCCACCGAATTTTCAGATGCAGGTGTTTTCTGCAAGTAGGCAAGTCTTTGCTGTTCAGAAATGTTGGAGAAAGCAATTTCCTGCTCGGTGCGGGCTTTGCGATAGTGTCTGCGGATCTTGATCCAGTATCGTTCCACATAGTAGCCGCGGGAAACGTTTCCAGGACCAGCATTGTAGGAAAGGGCCACCAGTCGGGGATCCTTCATTTCGGAGAACAGATAGTTCAGATACAGCACACCCAGACGGACGTTCATATCTGTGTCATGAAGGTTGTTCAGGTCGGCCCTGGCATCATACTTCACATTCATCCATTTCACAGTATCATACATTAGCTGCATGTAACCCCGCGCATTGGCGCTGGAAACGGCATACTTCTTGAAGGTGGATTCTGTTTCGATGAAGGCAGTAATGAGCAGTTCGGGCTCCACCGGCTCTCCATCGATTTTTGCGCTTTCCGGAATACTCAGGCTTCGGGAATGCTTCATAATGGCACTTGCCAACTGCTCGCTTTCATCGGCATCTACAGCGGGATTGTACTTCTGGATGTAATCCTTCAGAAATCCATAATGCGGATCTTCAACGCTAACAGCTTCCGACTCTTGCGTGTCCAGGTGTCGCCCCAGAATGATTGCTACAATGAGCAACGGGGCAGTCATCATCAGTTTCAGTTTCTGGCTTTTCATGTCGGCCTCCTGACCTGGTTTAGTGCGTCGCACCAATCTATAACCAGATTTTTTTGCGGCGCACTAAGGTCCAGTACTTTTTGTATCGGTCTATTGGTGTTTTTTCTGAGTTTTTCCGCCCCTTTCCGGGCAGAAAAAGGGCCGAATCCGCCTCCAGAAGGGCCTGAGCAGGAGAAAATGGAGTGGTCGGAAGGCAAAAATGCGGGCCCGCAGAGCGGAAAACGGGGCCCGGAAGCCAACCAGGGAGGTCTTTTTCATGGAGAACCGGCGGATGGTCTGCCGCTCTACCGTTGGAGCTCTGGCGCTGGCTGGAGCCCGGCCCTGGCATTACGCACCCTGGGCATTTCGGATTCCGGCGGCACAGAGGGGCGGCTAAATGATGCAGCTGGCATCAGAGCCGAAATCCTGGGTGGAATCAGCTATTCTTCTATAAATACGGAAAATACGGAGAATTCAGACGGTTATCCCTACGGCTTGGAACTGCATGCGGCGGCCCTGGGGCAGACCAGCGAGGTGAATCGGCGGTCCGATGCCGGGCTTTATGCAGGATTTTTCTGGATTGGATCATCTTCCCGGGTTTTTCCCCGCCCGGAAACCCCGGATTTCTGGTTCCGGGCCGGATACCAGCCCTTGCTTTCCGATTCCATGGGTCTGCTTTTCGATCTTCGGGCGCCCGCCTTGGAGCTTGGCGCCCAATTCGGGGCGCCAGAGGGCTCCGGTCTGTCCCTGGGCTTCCAGTTGCAGGCCATGGATTTGTCGGATGCTGGAGCCTACTTTGGTCCCGGTCAGTTCACCGGGCAGGCTCGCTATTACGGTGGAGAGACCTTCGTAGCCTGGCAGAATTGGATCCTGGAACTGAGCTACGGTAATTACCGGATGAACGGCCGAAGCGCGCGGCCCGAAGGTCGCTACGGCGCATGGATCCTCTGGGATGGTCAGAAGGCCCTGCCGGCGCAATTTGTGCATTATTCTGGTCTGGGTCTGCAAAGGGTTTCCAGCCATTGGTCGCTGCAATTGCAGTTCTATCAATCCTGGGGACAGCAATCGGCTCGGACTGAATACGGTGGAGAGGAATACTTTTCCCGAAAGACGATTCGGGGCTGGCTGGGCGCTGCCCGGCTTCAATGGATGCCGCTTGAAGAGTGGAGTTTTGGTCTTGCAGGTCTGGGAAGCTCCCGGCAGAGAAAGGATGGAGGCGATTTCCGGGGATTTGCGCCCCTGAATCCTTCGGTGTGCATCCTGGGAGCAGCGGGTTCCATTTTTCTCAACTCCAGGCCGGCTTTTGATCAGAGCCATCCCTTCTCCAATCGAAGATTCTACGATAGCTTTCCCTCGGCACATCGGTCCAGCAATGGTCGCAATCTGGACCGCAACTCGATTCTGGAAGAGGATCTGGTGATTCCGGATCATGCCAATCGAGGCATTCGAATAGGCGGTCTGGAAGTAATGTGGAAACCGGGCTGGCCCGGCCATGGAGCGCGCCTGACCCTATTTTTGAATCGGGCCGAGTTCAAAGAATCACAGGGCACGGAGGGCATTCTTAGCTACGAAGCGAATCTCTATAGCAGTCAGATACATCTAAGCGTGGCCGGCGCCTATACTCGGCCTGCCAATGAAGCGCCGGATCCCTATACCGGGCTAATCCCTTCCTCCCGAAAGAGATACTTCTCGCGCTACACGCTGTACTTTCTGTTTCCTCTCTGAATTGGAGCCGGGCAAAACCGCTACGAAGCAAGTAGATTCGTCGATCCGGGGGTCGAATTCTCCTGGCGTAGGATCGCCGTAAGACTTTCCGGCCCAGGGAAGAGAGAGGAAGACGGGCACAGGATAAAGGAAAAGGGGAAGGTTGAGGCGACTGCGGGTTCGCAAAAAAGTCCAGGTCTTCGCCCGGGCAGAAAAAAAAAGGCACAGGAGGAAATCCTGGCGTGCGACAAACCTGCCTACCTGCAGCCCTTTTTTTGGCGAGTCCCCGGAAAAAAGAAAAAGGAAAAGAACGATTGTACTCCGCGCCATGTCTAAAAACGGTCTGGAAGAAACCGGGCCAGGAAGAAATAGGAGAATAACCATGAAACGCATACGATCATCTTCCCCCATCCTTGCGCTGGCCCTTCTGGCGGCGCTACTGGTCGGACAACCCGGCCTGAATAGTCTGAAGGCAGAAACGGAATCCGCATCGCCTTTTGTTCTGGATCGTTCCAGAAGTAAGATCCAGTTCTTTGTGGATGCCAGGCTGGTGGATGTGAAAGGTTACTTTCGCAGCTATCGTCTGGATCAATTCGAATACGACGGTAAGAATCCAGAATCTATGAAGGGCGGCATTTTGATATGGCCAGCCTCCGTATTTACCCGAGACAAAGATAGAGATGAACATCTTCGTCAGGATGACTTCTTCTGGGTGGAGAAATATCCTACTTCGCGCGTGTCGCTGAAAAAAGTCACTCGTCGCCAGGACGGCGCTTACGATTTTCTCTTTTCTCTACAGATTAGAGACAAAGTAAAGGAGTTCACCGTTCCAACAAAAATATCCTCTAGCGGTGGGCATACCTACATCGAGGGCTCATTTAAAGTGGATCGCCGAGACTTTGATCTAAACGGAGAGCACGTCGCCAACCTGGTGATGGACAATGATGTAGAGCTTTCTTACGTTATCGCATTGCAGGATACGCGTCTAGACTGAGGACGCTACATTTCTTTCTCTGCCGCCCCGGGGGGCGGCAGGGGGGTAATCCCATGAAATCAATCTCTTTTAATCATTCGAAGGCTTCGCGGCCGCGCAGCAATTCCAGTTCCTCTCTGACATTGCTACTTTTTACGACCGTGTTCTTATTGCCGGTTGCCTTACTTTCGCGCAGTCCCGATGACTTTGCAAAAAGCATTATGGAAACTCCATCCGGCGATGCAGCAGACATTGCATATCTGGGGGTGGATGGAGCCGGCCAGTCTATCTTTGCCACTGTTTCCTACTCCGAGGGAGTAGTTGGTTTTCTTGCAGTTGCAGACGACGGCATTCAGGGTAAGGGTTTTGCCGTGGATTTTTTTCAGGGCAAAGATCTGGGAAAAAGGATTAAGAGCGAAATTCGAAATAAGCTGTACATGCCCATGGGTAATGGCAGTCCTGCCGATGGAGTTCCCAGAGACGATTTCTCCATTCGGGCGACGGCTACTTTGAAAGTTGATCGCCCCGGCAACTACACTTTCATAACTCGAAGCGACGATGGAGTGCGGCTCTATCTGGATGGAAAAAGAGTCATTGATCAATGGAAACCCATGGGAACCACGGAGTTTCGTGCTACGGTACCGCTACAAAGCGGACGGAACTATCGGATTCAGTTGGAATACTTCGAACAGGGCGGGCCCGGCCATCTGGAATTGCTCTGGCAGCGCCCTGGATCCGCAGCCCCGGCACATCTTACCACCGCTGGAGTCCTGAGTCCGGTTTCCCTTCTGGTGCCGGAGACTCGCGGAATACATTCCACCTGGGCGGCCGAATACTTCAAGGGAAATGACCTGAAACAGAGCCTCTTGAAGAGAAGTGAAAACCAGATCGATCACGATTTCAACAAAGTCGGGCCAGCGCCGGGACTTCCAAGAACGGACTTTTCCGCTCGATGGACCGGACGGTTGAAGATACCAGAACCGGGAAATTACACCTTCTACACCACCAGCGACGACGGCGTACGGCTTTTCATTAACGGCAAAGCGATTATCGATGAATGGAGAGGAATGGCTCCTACCGAGCATTCCGCGCAGGTGCGGCTTGATGGCGATGCAGACATTGTTCTAGAATACTTCCAGGGTGGCGGAGGAGCCAGCATTCAACTCGAATGGGAAGGTCCAGGTTCGGCCCGTACCATCCTGGGACCTGCAGGAGGGTTTCGCGCCCTGCAGCCCGATCTGCAGAAAAACTTTGTGAGGCGAATCTTAACGCCCGCTGCAGCGCAAACCGGTAATCTGCGGAAAGGAATTCCGCTTCGCTTTGCGCTCCTTTCTGGCGGTATTGAATCCGAACTTTCGCTTTTTTCCGTGCAGCCTGACGGTTCAATAAAGCGAACCGGTTCCTATGAAGGATATAGCGGTCTTCAGGCCATCTTCGAAGAAGATACCATGATACTGGCCGATTCCGCAGGACTGCTCAGGTTTCGACCGCACGAAACTATGCAACAGCCTGAGATTTTGCGGGAGGATGCTGGCGAAATCAAGGCGCTGTGCAGCAGTGGCTCCACGGTTTCAGCGGTGTACTCCCGGGAAATCTATGCGAACTCTACAAATTTGTCGCTGCAAAGCGTATTGAATGATGGAGAAGAAATCCTTACCGCTGCCTGCCTTAACTCCGATGTTCTGGTCCTTACCGGCTCGCGCATGCTCTTTCTTCGCCCCGCTGCGGGCTCTGAATGGAAGCTTCTTTTGCAGTCGCCAGTTCCGGACTCCTTGATTCGAAGCGCACAATCGGGTAGTCGCCTGCAGGTTTTGCAGCCGGAATCGAAGACCTTCGTTCTTGGAAAATTCATTTTCGCCTGGCAGGAAAAAGATTTGGAAGTGCTGTTTACTGCCAGCGGACCTTTACGATGCGCAGTGGGTCCGATTCCTGTTTGCCTGGACAGCGGCTCAGCGCAACTGCTTCAATTTCCTGCGAAATGAAGTCGCTGCAATAAAAGCGGCGTTCATTTCAGGCAAGTGTCTCCGGTGAAGCGCACCCGGTTTCCAGCGCTTCAACCTGCATAGCTGCCCTCGGAGCTGCTTGCAGAGGCCCTCGCTTGCACTACTTGTAATGGGATCACCAGCTACCGGAGGCGCCGCCGCCTCCAAAGCTTCCGCCGCCGCCCGAAAAACTTGAGCCGGAGCTAAAACTTGAACTGGAGCTCGAACTCCAGCTGGAGCCGGAGCTGTAGCTGGAACCGCTGGAATAAGTTCCGCTACCTGAGCCTCCACCGGCCGTTCCCACAGCAATGATAGTCCCGAAAATCCCTATGAAAAAAGCTACCAGTCCTGCGGTGAAGAGTGTGAAGCCCAGTTCTCCGGTAATCAGGTAGACGAATCCACCGGCTGCGGCGCTGAGCAAGAAATTGGTGATAACCAGCCACTTTCCTGCAATGAAGCAAATGCCGCAACCTACCAGAAGGAATATGCCTCCGATGAGCATAAATACCAGCATGACTTCGTGCATCTCGGATGAACCCTGCTTTGGTTCCGGTAGCGGTTCGCCTCGGACAAGTTTGACCAGGCTGTCCACACCGTTGCGTACACCTGCATCGAAATCGCCGGCCCGGAAAGCGGGCACAATTTGCTCTTCGATGATTCGATTGGCGGATGCATCCGGAACCGCGCCTTCCAGTCCATAACCCACTTCAATTCTAACCTTGCGATCGTCCTTTGCTACAATCAGAAGAATACCATCATCGATGCCTTCCCGACCCGCCTGGATGGTCTCACCGGCACGAATGCCATATTCTTCGATGGATTCTTCGCCGGTGGTAGAAATGATCAGAACTACGATCTGCGAGCCCTTTTCCTTCTCGAGGGCCTGCAGCTTCTGATTGATTTCTTCGCGGACCGAGGCATCCAGCAGGCCAATGGTATCGGTTACATGCTGGCGCACTTCGGGAATGGGCAGTGGCTCGGCTTCCAGGGCGGAAGGCTGGAGTAGAGAGGCGGCAAGCAAAGCAAAAACTGCCAGGAGAGCCGCCATGCGAGTCCGGACCAGGTAACCGGCCAGATTACAGTGCAAAAAAGCCTGAGTTCGTAATAGACATGGGATTCCAGAAAAGGAGGGCATGGCTTGATTCATCGTTGCCGAATACAAAAAGCAAGGGATTTTCTCTCGGCTTCCCCGGGTAGTCCGTTCTGGGACCCCCGCCCATGCCCGGACCCGTAACCCGGAAATGGTCTTCGCCCGGACGCAGACGGGGTTTCTATATGCAGGGAAGCCGCCGGATGCGTATTTTAGTAGGCTTCAGTCCTGCCGGGCAGGCCTCTCCGGTGGCAGAGTCTTCGGAAATCAGGGCCTCCAGCTTTCCGGAGTATGCTGGCGAATGGTTTGAGCCATCTCCGTGGCGCCCGCTCGCAGGCCTTCGTAGTACTGACCGTTTCGAAAGCGAGGAATCATATACTCCTGCATTATGGTGCTGGCCATGTCGTCGGTGAAGAAGCGATTTGTGCCGTATCCCAGTTCTATGCGAGCGGACCTGTCTTTGACGGCCAGAACTATGGCCGAGCCATCGTTGTACTCCTTTCGGCCGATGCCCCATCCGTTCATGACTCGCAGGGAATACTCTTCGATGCTGTAGGGCGCCGTGGTAGGCACGACAAGTATGACCATCTGGGCTCCGGTCTCTTTCTCAAGGTCTGCAGAGATCCGGGAAAGCTCGTCTATTTGATGGGACGTTAATAACCCGGCATAATCGTTTACGCGGCCGATGAGCTTCGGCACGCCTTCCGTGGAAAAGCTATCATCTTCCGGAGAG
>JAGRNE010000270.1 GCA_020440915.1 Leptospiraceae bacterium
TTGCCGTATGAACCGGAAATTTCTGAGGGAGTTCAAACCCGATGCTGGAGTGATCTTGCGCCCGGAATCCCATCATTGCATAGGTACAGAAACCTACCTGGACTTTCCCATTATTCTGCTAGAGAAAAGCTACCTGGCCTTCCATCAGAGCGACATCGGCCCCTCCCCATCGCCGCGGGGCCTGATTGTAGAATTCGGGCAGTTCGCATCTACCGAAGATGGACTGGCCTTTCATCCGGAACTCGCCGGATACTTTGATCCTGTGGGAGACTGGAAGAAGCAGAAGATAACGATGCAACCCTGGTCTTTAAATTACGATACAGATGTGCAGGGCCCCTATTTTCGTAGCGACCGTTCGCGCTTCTCCAGGATGGAAGCCCGGGCCATTTGCTCCGGCAAACGAAATGTTGAAGGCGAAGGACCGGCGGAAGCATATTACGTAGTGGACAGACCGGATCCGGCCGAATTTCAGCGTGCGGTGGAATCGATCTGGGCCGAGCACGGATTCTGGGAGAAGGAATCCTATGAACACTGGATTCTAAACAACTGCAATGGGATCATGCATTGTGAGGTTCCGTAGGTGCATGCACCGACAGCGACGCAGGAGAGCCTGACTCCAGGAATCCAGGATGCAGCAAAATCCTGGACCGCCAGGAAAGGTCTACAGATATTGCGTCTTATCAAACCACGGATGGGCCGGGCAAAGAAACGCCAGACACCTGGAAAGCGCTGTCGTATAGTCAGCTTCCAGAGACCAGGTCGAGAAAGATTATCATGAACTACTTCCGAGAAGATCCACGACGAGCGATTGGCGCCGTTCTACTTGCCTTTGCCCTGATTGGTCCGTTCACAGTGTACCTCCCCTGGCTTCATGCAGCGGCCCTGGGAGTGGCTGGTTTACTTCTGCTCTATTTCGCGCAGGACTACCAGAGCTCCGAAGACGACGAATCCATCCGGGCAGCGCTAGAAAAAGAAGAGCTGGATTGGAAGGATGAAGCTCAATACGATCTTCGCCCATTCAATACGGACTTTGTTCGCATTGCGCAAAACCATAATTATGCACTGATCGAGATCTGGTCGGAGGCCCTTCGGAGTCTTGGTATTCCCACCGAGATTCGGGACGATTTCGCTGGATCCATGTTGTTTCAGTTTTCCCTGGCTGTGGGAGAAATCAAGCTTCTTGTTCCGGCGGAATTCGCCGAAGAAGCCATCCAATGCTTGCAAGGTATGGAAAGCGTAGAAGGCATTCCTCCTGCCGAAAGCCAGCATGGCCCGGGAGGCTCCGAATCGGAAGCCGGCAAGGCCTCTGCTCCTGGATACGAGCTTCGACGATGTCCGGTCTGCGGATCCACAAATCTGAAATATGCCGGCGAAATCTCTCCGCTGATGATTACCAGTCTGGTCGCTCTCAATGTCGGATTGCCCATCAAGCGAAGAAAGAATCTGTGCCTGAAATGCTCGCACAGATGGTCGGACGACGGCGCCGATGATGTTTCGGATAATGGGACCCATCCCGAAGCTACCAGTTGATTACTTCCGGAAGCATCCGCAAAATATCGTTCCAACGAATTCGCATGAAAAAAGGCAAAAACCGCCACAACAATACAAATTCCCCGGGAAATCCAGTATGTATCCAAACAAGACTATCCCTTTACTGCTTGCCTTCGTTCTGATACTGTTCACCAGTACGGGCCCATCCACAAGCCCTGCCCTGGCCGAGTCGCCGGAGGCGAATGCCGAGCAGCCTTCCGAATCCCCGGAAGAAACGCTGCGAAGCATTTATCTGCAGTTACGAAATCGAAAGTATGCAGAGGCGGAGTCTGCTGCCCGGGAAGCTATCCGCCATTTCCCGAAAATCATCGAATTCTATATCTGTCTGGACCAGGCGCTTAATGGCCAGGAGAAGTTTGAGGAGGCGGAGACTCTCAGATCCACCATTCTGGAGGTCTGGGAAAAGAACTATAAAGAGGAATTTCTCGAAAATGGTTCTCCTATAAGAGACCGCACCTGGGCCCGGATGCTGCTCTACGGCAAGGGATTTGTCATTATCGCCTGCGAATATTTTATTCCGGAACAATTGGGCGAAGAGCCCGCCATCATCACCAATCACTACAAATTCATCGTAATGTATGGTCCCAACCCCGAGGATGGCCGGGTCTTCAAACTTGAGCATTCCAATATCAATCAGGATTACTATGTAATCAGCGAGCTTACGCATTCAGGCTTTACTCAAACGGTTCCCTTTGGCAGTCGCAAACCTCCCATACACATTGCAGCCAGAGCCCTGCTCCAGGTCCTGCTAAAACAGGCGGAACACAACACTCCGAAAGAATCGAGACAGGATCCACAAACATGAGTCAACCAACGAGCATCGCCTCCAGAATGGGGCTCTGGACCGCCATCGCTTTGCTCGTTCTGGAATCGCTCTATATCTCTGTTCTGAGCATTGGTCTCTTTTTGTTGCCTTCGCCGGCCACTCCCATCCAGAATCCCTGGTTTACAACCATGGAAATTCTAATACTCTGTATGGCTCCGCTGCTTGTAATTCTTTTCATCTGCCTCCATTATCGCACAAAGGCAAGTCGCAAGCCCTGGTCCATGGCGGCCATTGCCTTCATGCTCGGTCTATGCATTCTCACCACAGGTCTGCACTTTGCGATATTGACGCTATCGTGGCGCAGCGACTTTTCAGAGCCTCCGTGGTCAACCCTGGTGTTTCCCTTCCGATGGCCTTCCCTTGCCTATGCGGTGGACATTGTTGCCTGGGATATTTTCTGGCCTCTATCGCTGCTCTGTGCCGCCTGCGCTCTGGAGCATTCCCGCCGGCAACGATGGCTAAAGAGTTTTATGCTGCTCAGCGCCCTTCTTTCTGCACTCGGCCTTCTGGGCGTTGCACTGGACGACATGGATTATCGCAATATCGGCATCGTTGGTTACGTTCCGGTATTCATGATCGTGCTGGCTCTACTGATCCCCTTCTTTCGCAGGGGCGAAAACAATGCTCTGGAGCCCCCTGGCCCAAAGAAGTCCGATCTTAACGCAACCCGCGCGTACGAGTAGCTCAAAAACAGGGACATCCACAATACCGGGTGGCTCACACGGGCCATGCCAATCGCTGAAGCGTTCCAGGACCGATTCAGTGCACCTCCAGAAACCCGTTTCAGGACCTCAACTCCTTGACAGCTCCCTAATATTTTTACAACGTTGATCATACGGCATTTCAATATATGGGAACGATACAGACTCGAATCAAGAACGATCCCTCCTCTACCACCTACAGCTTTGATATGTTCGGTGCGGAGTATCAGGCGGTACACACCCATCCACCGCGGGCCCGCCTGCTTTTCAAACAGGGCGAGAACATAGTATTCGAAGTCTTTGGCAGTCAGGGAAGACAGAGCCGAGAAATACAAACTCCGGACGGAACAAAATCGGTAAGCGTGGGACTGGGAAGAATGGTCCAGAAACCGCTGTTTTCCGCCACTCCCCATCCTTCCCTGCTCTTTGAGCTGGAGGGACGGCCGCTGAAGGGAACCATAAGCGATCCTGCCGCGGGACTGAGCGAAAGAAGAATTGCCATTCTCCTTGTGGCTTTCATGTTTCTGCAGGGAATCCTTGCCAGGGTCTTGCCAGAAACCGTTACCGTAGGAATGTTTCGCGATGCCATTATCCAGAACATGGCTCATATCGTAGGATTCCTACTCCTGCTCTATTCTGCCTGGTCTGCAGCCCTTCGCCCGACGCTCTCTCTGAGCATTGCAGCGGCTCTGGGGATTCTGGAACTGGGTGATCTACTCATGCGGATGGGAGCCATGATTGCCCGGGGCCAGCTGCCCAACCCCGCTTCTACCATCGGATTCTTTCTGGCGCGATGGTTTGCTCTGTACTACGTCTACCACGCCCTTCAATTTCAGGCGAAGCGCCGCCAGTTCGGACTATGAGTACGCAGCTGACCGGCCGGGAGGTCCTCTCCCCGAAAAGGGAAATCCATCCCTTCGCACGGGATTTTTCTCGGCCAGTGTTGAGGTACTGTTTTGGATGCCGAGAATGGTAGCATATTCAGAAGAACACTCATGAAATCTATACCTTATCTTGCATGTAACTTTATCTACCTTCTGCTGCTGGCCAGCCCGCTGATGGCAGAAAACACCCTGCAGAAGATCGATGCATTGATCGAGAGCAAGCAATGTCGCTCGGCTCTTGCCGAAGTGCAGACAGCGGATCCGGAAAGCGAGAAGTTTGAGTACTTCCTACGCAAGCTAGACATATCCCTGAATTGCAACGTTCGCCATATCCATGGAACGGAACTCTTTGGCTTCACAGACCTTCAACCGGGAGAAACCCTGGAAGATTTGAGAGGACGCCCTCCGGTGCGACAGTACATCGTTCACGGGTGGTCTATTCGAGAGAAGATAAAGGCTTTTGAGGACAAGCTTGCGCATAGCGATCGCTTTAGCTATCTGGCAGGACAGTATTTCGCGTTCAATTGCTC
>JAGRNE010000271.1 GCA_020440915.1 Leptospiraceae bacterium
ACAGGGTCTCACCCTTCCTTGCTTCTCCCGGGAATCGATGCTGAATCGATCGTCGAATACAAAGCATTCCCCTTCCCAGTATCCGTCGGGAAACTTCTGCAGATAGTTTATGATGCCGCCTTCGATCTGGTATACATTTTCATAACCTTTGCTACGCAGAAAAGGAACAACCTTTTCGCATCGAATGCCGCCGGTACAGAATGTAACCAGTGTCTTATCTTTGAATCGATCCAGGGATTTGTACTGTTCTCGGAAATCGGAAAACTTTTGAAGCGGCATTCGGTGAGCGCCTTTGAAAGAACCCACCAGGGATTCGAAATCGTTGCGAACGTCGATGGGAACCGCTGCTCCGGATTGCATCATACGATGGAACTCTTCCGGAGTAAGGAAGCGGCCTTGATTGCGACTCCAGTCGATAGGTTCTCCGAAGGTAATGATTTCTTCTTTCACTTTCAGGCGTAATCTACGGAAAACGTAGTGATCCCGACCGGTAGCCTGGCGTTTCACCGGAGCCTCGCTGAGAAATTTGAAACGATGGTCTCGGCGCAGTTCCAGTAGAAAGGCATCCAGAGCTTCCGGCAAGCCGCAGAATCCACAATTCATGCCTTCCGGAGCGGCAATAACGGTTCCTCGCAAGGCATGTTTATCCGCGAGTTGCAGTACGGCGTCTCCGACTTTTTCTGGATCTTCCAGAGGATGAAAAACGTAGAAGTTGATCACGTCTCCGGTTCTTCCGTTCGGGTATTTTTCTCGCCTGGCCATATTTCCAGCAGGAATGGAAGCCTTTGCCGCGCAAGCGGAAAAACCCCGGGATACACTTCTGAGCGCTTCGCAACCCCGCCATGGGTCCGCAATATCTGGAATCCATGAATTTGAAAGCCGATAGGCGGAGTTCGGGCCTGCGCCACCAGTAGTACCGGAGATCCGAATGAAACGACGAAACTGGTTATCCATGTGGCTTTTTGGCCTTCCGCCAGGGCTCAGAAAGGTAAACCAATCAGGAAATACAGTTGTCAGCGCATATGAAACCTGAAGGCTTCTCCCCACAGGAAAAAGCATGATCCTCAAATTGGCCTCCCGACCTACAGACTCCCGGAAAGAACTTCGCGACAAGAAGCTCTTCATTCCTATGCTCACAGTGGCTGTCTTTCTCAGTCTTCTGGTGGCATTGGTTCAGTATCTTGCCCTGGGCCCCATGCAGACCATCCTCCCCTTTGTTCAAGCCGGAATGTTTGTAATCATTCTGGCTACTTTGATGTTTACCGGCAGCCTGGCCATCTCACACTGGATGGCTTTCACTTCTTTGCTTCTGATCCCCACAGCCAATCAGTGGGCCCTGGGCGGCTTTGTAGCCACAGGAGGCATCGGAATCTGGGCCGTAGGAGGACCCTTTGCTGGAATGATCTTTCGCAGCCGAAAGGAGGCGATGGTTCAGTTTTCACTCTTCGTTGTCGTATTTGCTGGAGCGATTCTGATGGAACGCCACTTTGTATCTCCCTGGCCACGGGTGCCTCCGGAGGCGTCCGTCTACATGCTGATCGGAAACATGTCCGTTTTTCTGATCTACATCATGGTCAATGTCCTGCATTTTCGCTATCAGCGAGACGAAGCTCAGAGCGCTCTTGGCCGCGAACATCAGTTGCTCCAAAAGGAACAGGATCGTTCGGAAAGCCTTCTTCTAAACGTACTTCCTGGGCGCATTGCTCAGAGGTTAAAGAATGAGCCCGGTCCCATCGCCGAAGGCTTTGAACGCGTTTGCGTGCTCTTTGCCGATATTGCAAACTTCACTCCGCTGGCCGAACGTCTTGCCCCGGAAAAACTGGTTTCCATGCTCAATCAAATCTTTTCCCGATTCGACGAGATCTGCGACGCTCACGGACTGGAAAAGATCAAAACCCTGGGCGATGCCTACATGGCCGCTGCAGGATTGCCGGAGCCGGTGGACAGACCGGAAGCTCGTTGCGCCGCCGCTGCTCTGGAAATGCAACGCTCTTTATCTTCCGAGCAATTTGCGGAAGCCAGGGATCTACAGATTCGCATAGGTATTCATAGCGGACCGGTGGTAGCCGGAGTCATCGGAAAGCGGAAGTTTATCTACGATCTCTGGGGCGATGCGGTGAACGTGGCCAGCAGGATGGAATCCCATGGTGCAGTGGGTCGGATCCATATCAGCGAAGCAGCGGCGGAACCACTGCGAGACGCCTTTACGCTGGAAAAGCGAGCCCCGGTGGAAATCAAAGGAAAAGGACAGATGCAGACCTATTTTCTCCTGGATCATATCCGGCAGAATAAGCCAGGCCCGAGTAATACGATGTAGCGAAAGCAAGGTCAGACGATTGCGGGCTACAACTGACCTTCAAGAGGTTCCGTGAACGGGAGCTGACTCTTCATCCTATGAAACAAGTGGTCACATGTCTGGTCCGTAGTCTGCAGATGTGTGGTTCTTGTGGATTGAGAGAGTTCCTGTACGTGGCATAGATTTGCGCCGTGCCCATGACATCGCTGACTTTCCTACCGCCGTGCTCGCATAAGAATCCGAATCGGCGATGGCAGTCCGTCCTGCAAGAATCCTGGCCGGTTCGGATCCAGATATTCCTGAAGAACAGGCAGGCCGGTATCACCATTCAGTTCTTCGGAGTAATCCCACTCTTTGAGGACTTCGATATTTCGAAAGCCGCTACGATGTAAATAATTCTCCAGGGCCCGCGCATTGGGAACCTGCCAGATTCCCCGGGCGCCAGCATATTTGCCCATTGGAATGATGGATTGCGCGTAGGGATGGCCGGGGTCCTCCGGGATTCCCATGGACTCCAGATACAGAACGCCGCCGGAGTTGAGCGCTCCGTGGATCGTGCGCAAGAGCTGAATGGGATCCGTGCGATGATAGATCACTCCCCAGCAGAGAATGGCATCGAAGGTCATCCAGGGCAAGTCTTTCTGCAAACCGTCTGGAGTGCGCATTAAATCCATCTCCGGGTCATAAGCCGAACCGCTGTGTTGGGCGCTGTGTTGGGCGCTGTGTTCTGAGGCCATTTGTCCAGCCTTGTCAGCCAGGGCCTCATGCCCGGCAGGAAGGAAATCGATGGCGGCCGCGGGACTGTCCGGACTCAGCATCTCCTGAAGAAAGCGAAACTGCCTGTAGAAGGACGCTGCTGGGTCCATACCAAGAATACGGCCGGCCGTCTTGATCTCAAGAAGCCGGAAGAGATAGTATCCATTATTGCAGCCCAGATCCAGAACATCCCCTTGCAGAACGGCGGAATCCTGAATCAGAAAAGGAAGGCAATGTTGCCATTTAGCATCGCTGTTCCAGTGCGAGGCCACGCTCTGGCCGTATACGGAGAATGGCCCCTTGCGAAAGGGCCCCAGGCGATCCAGCCAGTACCGGAGTTCTTCATCTTGTGTTGGGCTCAGGCCGGGAAACGCTTTCGGCCTTTCTGATTGGCCAGCCCCCGCTGGTGGCCCGTTGCCTTCCGATGGTCCGCCACCATTCGGAAAACCAGACCTGCCCTGCGGTTCCACTTCTCCCTCGCTCCGACCCATATCCCCGGCCATTCCCTCGGAACTGTGCCTTTTTCCAGCCATGAAGCCTGAATGGGGCAAAACCCCTCTGGCGTACGGGCCCAGAGAAACAATGGGGCCGGACACCAGAACAGAGGGAGGCAGGGAACGGGCAAAGGCCAGGGCCTGCTGGAATTCCTCTTCTTGCATGGGAGCGGGTTTTCCTTTGGCAGCGAATTGGATGGCGGAGGCTCGAAGCTCTCCGCCCCCGATTATTTCAGGACTACCTTGTCCTTGTCCAGAGAAAGCTTGTACTCTTTGCCGGCAGTGAAATCCCCTTTCAGGATTGCCTGGCTCAGGGTGTTTCCCACATCCTTCTGAATCAGTCGCTTCAAAGGTCGCGCCCCAAACTGCGGATCGTAGCCTTTTTTGGCCAGGTGGTTGATGAGGGCGCTTTCCACCTTCAGGTTCAGCCCGGCTTCCCTGGCCCGTTGAACGATCTTGCGAATTTGAATCTTTACAATATCCTTGAGCGCTTCTTCGGAGATTGGATGATAATAGATGGTATCGTCCAGGCGGTTCAAGAATTCCGGTCGAAAGAAGCCATGGAGTTCCTGCTCGATCAGGGCCTGCTTCTCTTCATCGGATTTGGCGCTGTCCATAAGGTGATGGCTACCAATATTTGAGGTCATGATGATGATGGTGTTTTTGAAATCCACCATCCGGCCTTTGGCATCGGTAAGTCGACCATCGTCAAAGCGCTGCAAAAACAGATTGAAGACATCGGGATGGGCCTTCTCCACCTCATCGAACAGGATGACCTGATAGGGTCGGCGCCGCACTGCTTCGGTGAGCTGACCTCCTTCATCGTAGCCCACGTATCCTGGAGGGGCCCCGATAAGCCGTGCCACGGCATGCTTCTCCATGTATTCGGACATATCAATGCGCAGCATGGCATTCTCATCGTCGAAGAGGAACTTGCTCAG
>JAGRNE010000272.1 GCA_020440915.1 Leptospiraceae bacterium
ACTGGATCTCTTCAAGGAGCACCAGGAGCTGGACGCAGTCTTCTCGACCGTAAGGGATGAATCTGAAGGGGCCGGTCTGGGATTGGTACTCATGCTGGTCCTGCTTCAGAACGCCGGTATTCCCGGGAATCATTTTCGCATAGACTCGAACGGAGGAGAGACCATTGCTCGAGTGGCCCTTCCGCGGGATCAGGAAGAAGCCCAGGCGAGGAATCGCACAATTCAGGATGTGCTGCAAGAGATTGATGCACTGCCCTCTTTCCCGGAGAACATTCAGGAGCTCTGGCAACTATGCAATAGCGAGTCCTCCTCCATTCAGGTAATTACCTCAAGAGTGGAAAAGGATCCTGCTCTGACAGCCCAGGTACTGAAGTTGGCCAATTCCGCCGGTTTTATGACGCGAACGCGAAATCCCGGTCTGACCGATGCAATTAAGATTATTGGACTCAAAGGACTGGGTAACCTTCTTATGGTGGCGGGCGCGCGCAAAATCATGTCATCCCGCTACAGAAAGAAAGATCTGGAATCCATCTGGGACAATTCGAATCGGGTTTCCTTTTTTGCGGGACAGATGGCCCGGGGAGATTCCTTTGCTCGGGATTTTGCCAGCGTCAGCGGACTACTCTATGAACTCGGCAAGATTGTCCTCATATCGTTGAAGCCTGAATTGATACAGAAGATTCAGGATATGCTGGAACGGGGAAGAATTCGAAATACAGCGCTTATGGAGGAGGTGGCCCTCGGAATTGCGCATCCGGAGGTGGGAGCCATGCTCGCCGAGAGATGGCAGTTTCCGGAACCCATCGTTCAGGCCATCCGATTCCAGCAGAAGCCATTGCAGGCTGTGGCGCCTTATCGCCGGCTCATACACTGTGTGTATCTAGGTGTGCGAATTCAGCAGGCTACCGGCGGTAGCGTAGACTATTTCTCCATCGAAGAGGATATTCGAAAAGACTTCGCTATAGAAAGCCCCATTCAATTTCAGGGCCTTGTGGATCGCCTCCAGAGCGAGTACGAACTGTCCGGTGGCGGGAGCTAGGTAGGACCTGCCCTTGAAGATCTGCGAGCTCAGTAGTGTTGGCTGGCAGCGTGATCGCACGATCCTGGATGAAATTGACCTCACAATTCAGGCAGGGGAGCACTGGGTTTTTCTAGGGCCCAATGGTTGCGGAAAATCCACTCTTCTGAAATTGATGTGCCTGCGCGAATGGCCGACCCGGGGTCGACTACGATTGTTTGGGCAGGACTTTCCGGGCCATCCCGTATTCAGCGCACAAAGGCGCATCGGACTATTTGAAACCCGCCAGATCGAAGGTCTAATCGAGAATTACCCATCTCTGTCCATACTGGAAGCCGTGCTGTTAGGAATGAACGGCACTCTACCGCGCTACGTTTCCCCAACCTCCGAACAGATTCTGAGAGCCACGGAGATGATCCAGGCCGAGCTTCCGCCCGCCTTGCGGCCCGATTCCGCCATCTCCCCTCTGAGCGCCGGCGAGCGCAGAAGAGTACTTCTTTTGCACTGTCTGGCCTCGAGGCCGGATTTTCTCTTGCTGGATGAGCCGTTTGAGAATCTGGATATCAGGGCACAATTGCATCTGCAGGATCAGCTGATGAAGACACTTCCGGAGATTGCCGCCAGCGTACTGGTAGTGCATAGAATCCAGGAGATCCCACCGCAAGTCAGTCATGCAGCATTGATGCAAAGAGGCAGAATTATTGCTGCTGGCGTATGCGAAGATGTGCTGACATCAGAAAATGTGTCCAGGGCCTATGAAATTCCTCTTAATTTGAGCGTAGAACGCCGACCTTTTCGCCAGTACCAATGGAGCAGGATCTAGACAGAAGCAAGGCCCATGATTCGCAACGGACCGAAGCGAACATCGCCGGCCCTCAAAAGCAAAGCGCACCATATACCGTCACCTGGCAGACCGCCCGGACCGGGCTGAAGATTGCCTGTTTGAACGACCGACCTCTGGCCAGTGTCTACGATCCACAGAAAGAGGCGCAACGCCTTCTCGATGGCCTGCTCGCACTGGCCAGACAGCACAGCGACATTCGGCATATAATGATTGTTGGAGCGGGTTCTCCTTATTTATTGGAGGCCCTGGAACCTGCCGCTGCCTCTGGCCCGGCAGGTGTCGAGGCTCTCCAATGGGAGTTCTCTATAGTTGAGCCCGTGGCAGACGTTTATCAATGGATTCGCGCCAGCGGGAACTGGCGTACTTCGATCTTCAAGTCTGCAGCGGAGGCCCAGCAATACATCCAAAGCCGAGCCGTCCTGGTCTTCCCCAATAGACCGTTAGTATCCGCTTTTGAGGTCTATCGTCGGACGTTTGATGAGGTCGAACAGTCGGCCAATCAGCGGCAGATCAATCTGAACACCCTTAACAAATTCGGTCCTCTCTGGGTACGTAATCTCTACAGCAATTTCACTGAATTTCTGAACGCTGGAGAATTGGTGGAGCTCCAGGGCGCCGGAAAAGGTAAAGCAGCGGTTCTTTTGGGAGCAGGGCCTTCGCTCACAGACCATTTGCCTGCCATAGCGGCCAGCCCGCGGCGAGACGAATTCTTGATTATCGCTGTAGACACGGCCCTGTCGGTATGTCGCATGCATGGCCTCGAGCCTGACTTCGCTCTCACCGTGGATCCCCAACCCATCAATTTCTATCATATGGCCGGAGAGTCTTTTCGCCGTACAATACTCATTGCAGATCCTGCCTGCAGCCCACTTGCCTTGCGGCGCTGGAAAGGCCCTCTGCTAAGACTGCAAAATCCCTTTCCTTTGTCCCGCGAACTTGCTCGCATCTCTAATCATCTGAATGAGGATTCCCTGGGCTATGGCGGTTCGGTAAGCACCAATGCCTACGACCTGGCTCTTTATCTGGAATGCAGTGAGGTGTTGATGGTAGGGCAGGATCTGTCCTTTCCGGCCAGCCGGGTCCATGCTTCCGGCGCGGCGCTGGAGGAGCTGTGGGGTTTTCGTGAAAAGAGATTATCCAGCCGCGAAACCGGAAACTACAGACAGCGGTTTTCGGTTCCCGTCGTCCCGCTGCCTTCCGAGACCGACACGGTCCACTCGAACGATAAACTCAATGTCTTTTATAACTGGTTCAATCAACGCTTCGCTCGGGATGCTGAGCGAATTCGAATTTCCTTGCTGCGCTCCGCTGGCGTCCGCTTCTCCCGGGGGGACATCTATGACACCTTCTCGCAATGGGAACAAGGTCGGTCTTCCCCGACCTCTGATCATCCCTTACCGAGACCGGATTCTAACAGCTCGCAGGCGTTGAAATCGGTATCTGCGAAACATCCTTCCTCGCCATTCAATTTGAGTCGGGCCTGCGGGGCGTTGTCGGAGCTACGCCAGGAATTCCAGGATCTGGTGTCTGCGGCGCGATCAGAGGCTGCACTCTTCGAAAACCTTCAAAGGCTTTCCCGGGCAATCCGCCTGGCAGGCACAGGCATGCAAGCGGAGGTGGAAAGGCTTCAGCGAAGCGGCAGAATCAACGATGAATTTCGCAAGACCTTGCAGACTCAGGCAGAACTTCATTCGCAATTGCTGCTTCGAACGATTCGCCGATTGGAAGTATGGCAGGATGCTTACTGAGGAGCCGACGGCGGCAGCCGTTATCAGGGAGAAGTCAATCAGGGATAGCTGCAAGCCAGCACGAAGGAATCAAACCTGGGGCCCAGAAAGATCTGATTTCCTCGCACAGCAATCCCGTACGCTCCGCTGATCTCCTGACCCTGGTCCTGGTAGGCGATGGCGATGCTTCCATCCGAGGTTCCGAGTCTGAAAACCTGACTTGAGGACAGGTTGGATGCATTGGATTCATGGCGGGAAAGGTCCCATTTGCTCGGGATACCGGTGACCAGATATCTCGACGAATCCAAAAAGGCGCCCCTTCCTGGAGCGGAAGGAAGGGATAACCTTGCCACCGGCTCCAATTCGGGACCGCTTCCGCGCTGATAGACCCGCGTGGAGGAGGATCCCTCCAGATTAATCCAGATTCTGCTTTGATCCGGACTGAGGGAAAGGGCCGATGGTTCCTTTAAGCTACCCAGGACTCGAAAGAATTGGTTTCCGTTTACGTAGACCAGAGAACCGGAACCGAGGAATAGGGAGGACATCGCCACATTCTCAAGCCCGCTTGCACTTCTGCGATTGAGGACATAGAACTCCTCGGAACCCAGGGCGGCGATGTCTACAGGATACTCGAAGAATTGGTGTCTGTACCGAGTGAGAAATGTCAGTGTCGTCCGCTCAATGCGAAACACCTCTATTGCATGCTGATCTTTCCTGGCATGGTTGGCCACTATAAAAAAATGAGCTCCCCCTGAATCCACGACGTCCATTCCTTCTGGATGAAAGGGATATTCGTCGCGTCCATTGAAAGCGAACTCAAAAACCTGGTTTCGATCGTTA
>JAGRNE010000273.1 GCA_020440915.1 Leptospiraceae bacterium
GAGGTGTGGCCACCGGCATCATAAAGGCCATGCTTACAGAAAAGGTAACGCCGGCCATAAGCCCAAAGGCCGGCAGATCGCTCTGTTTGGCAAGGGCTGCCATTACAGGCAGAATGATCTGTGCTGTGGCCGTATTGGAGGTAAATTCGGTCATCATGTTCATGGAAAGATTAATCACCAGAATCAAAACAAAGACATTCTCCGGCTGCACCGATTGCAAAAAAGCCCCGGCCATCCGCGAAAGGCCGCTGGCTTCGAAAGCCGCGGCCAGAGCAAAGCCTGCTCCGAACAAGAGCAAGATCGACCAGGGAATGCTGTTCAGATCCTTCGCTTCCAGAATGCGGCTGCCTCTGCGCGACGGAGCGGGCAGAGCAAAGGCCAGAAGAGCCATGAAGAGGGCCACGGTGCCGTCGTTTAGATTCTTCTGACCGGGCAGGCCGTCCAGCAGGGAGATCCATCCCGGTATGCGAAAGGCTTCCAGCTCCAGCGGGCTGCGAAATATCCAGAGAAGGGCAGTGAAGCCAAAAAGAAAACCCGCCATCTTTTCCTCGGGCGCGAGGGGACCCAGTTCAAGAAGTTGAGCCTTCCAGTGGTGGCGATACAGGGAGTCTTCGCGGTCTTTTGTGTAAAGAATCTTGTCCAGGACTATGAATGTCACAAAAAGAAGAAGGAGCGAAAGCGGAAGAGCATAGAGCATCCACTCGGCAAAGTTGGGGAATCCTTCTGCGCCGAAACTCTGTTTGTAGATGCGACTCAAAGCCAGGTTCGGAGGCGTGCCAATGATGGTGGCAATCCCGCCGATGGAACAACCGTAGGCCACGCCCAGGTACACCGGCCGGCTCCAACCGCCCCCGGAAAGTCTGCCCAGAACGGCGCTGGCGATGGGAAGCATCATCATGGCCGTTGCCGTGTTGGAAATCCACATAGAGAGAAAGGCGCTGGCCAGCATGAATCCTGCCACCACCTGGTTTCCTGTAAGCGAAAGGATTCCCAGAGCAATTCTCTTATGTAGATCCCACTTCTCCATGGCGGCGGCCAGGAGAAATCCTCCCAGGAAAAGAAAGATAGTAGAGTTGAAGTAGGATTCCCCCAGGTCTTTCGCATCCAGTATCCCTGCCAGGGGAAAATAGATGAGCGGAAGCAGGCTGGATGCGCCCAGCGGGATAATCTCCGAAACCCAGAGTCCTGCGATCAAGCAGATGAAACCCAGGGTCTGCCAGGCTTGCATTGAGGACTGGCTTTCGGCCGCCAGCCCGTGAAAGCCCAGAAATCCGGCCAGACCCAGAGCGGCTATGAAGTAATGCAGAAAGCGACCGACCTTACTCATCGGTCCATTCTGCATCGTTTAGAATTTCTGCAAAAGCAATTCTGCGGTCAGGGAACCATGCCACAGAATATTATGAAAGATAGTAAGGAAGAAAACGGACCGTGCGGGCCCGGCCACCTCACCTTTGCGCAAAGCAGTCATGCGAAAAAGGATGTAGAACCCAAAAGGAACAGAAAGAGCCAGATAGAAATAGGAACCAATGCCTGCCGGAAACCATACAGCGATCATGGCAATAACCAGCAATACCTGGTAGAAGATCATCTGTTGAATTGTAACTGGAATGCCTTTCTTTACCGGAAGAAGAGGAAAGCCGGCCGCCCGGTAGTCGTCCAGGCGAAAGATGGCCAGGGCCCAGAAGTGCGGAGGCTGCCATAGAAAGACCAGCAAGAATAGTAATAAGCCATCCACTGTAATGGTTCCGCGAAGGGCCGCTTCGCCAATTAGCGGACCAATGGCGCCGCAAATCCCTCCCAGCACCGTGCTATGCTCGGTATGAGGCTTGAGCCACAGTGTGTAGACAAATACGTAGAACAGAAAGGAAAACATGGCCAGCGCTGCAGCCAGCCATCCTGCCTGAAAGTACAGAATAAGAATTCCAGCGCCCAGGAGACTGGAACCTGCCACATGCACCAGAATCGGATCCAGCTTTCCGGAAGGCAGAACCCTTCGGGCCGTTCGCTTCATTTTGGCATCGGTATGCTGCTCCAGAAGCTGATTGTAAGCGAAAGAGGCCATGGCCGAAAGACCGGTGCCCAGCAGAGTGTAGAAGATCAACGAAAGCGAGGGAAGATGGTCGCCCAGCAACAAAGCCGGCACTACCGTCACCACAATGGAGAAGGCCAGCCCGGGCTTGAAAAGCTGGTACAGTAGCTTAAGCCGGCTTTCTGTAGTCTCCATAACCCGTTCTTGTATCGATTGTTGTGATTACTGCAATAATGAACAATGCCATGGCCATGGCCGAATGCAGCACAGTCACCGGCACCGGTAAATGGTAGATGACGTTCAGCGCTCCCAGCAGGATCTGAAGAGTCAGCAGTCCCAGGAAAGTGGCATTTCTGCGGAAGCGAAAGGAATCCCGACCTATATAAGCCAGAAAAGCGACGTACAGAAAAAGAGCATAGCCCCCCAGCCTGTGAGTAATATGCATTTCCGTATGTCCTGTCATGGGAGGAAAGAAAACCTGATCTGTCTTGCCGGACTCGGCATCTTTTACGGCGTAGCAGGCAGGAAAGGTGGTGCAGGCTAATCCTGCTTCATTGGCGCTCACGCGGCCGCCCAGGTATATTTGCACCAAAAGGGCCACCACCAGGATTCGCTGCAGCAGGACGGCCGCAGTGACCGGCTTCTTCTCCAGGGAGCCGGTCTTGAGCCATATCCCTGATCTTCGCCACACCAGGAGCATAATTCCCAGAAGTAAGAGAGCATTCAGTAGATGGGACTTTACGATGTAGGGATTCAGAAACATCGTTACAGTCTGTCGGCCCAGAAATATCTGCATGGCCAGAACCAGAGCTGCCAGAAATGTCCATGCTGCAAATTTGCTGCGTAGATTACGGTCCAACCAGGAAAATAGAAGCCATACAATGAAGAGTGGCCCCAGAAGCATGCCCGCAAACACTCTATGGATGAATTCAAGATACACCCGGTATTCGTAGGGAGGCACGACGTGACCAAAACAAAGCGGCCAGTCGGGGCAGGATAGACCGGCATTCTCCGCCCTCACATAGGGCCCGAGGATCATCGTCAACAGTGCCAGAATCCAGACACCAAGAGAGATGTGGTGAAACCAGCGGAGGTTTCGCTGTGCGCGCTCCATGCTGCTGTCAGGCTCCTGTTTTCTATTCTGCCGTCGATTCATTCCTGCGGACCCTCTACTTTTTTGCCAAACCAGGGAAAAAATGATTGCGTAAAATTTGTATAGCACTATACGGAAGTCATGTTGATCGAGATTCGTGTGGAAAACTTCGGAATTATGGAGGAAGTCCGATTTCGACCGGAAGAGGGCTTCAATGCTCTTACCGGGGAAACGGGCTCAGGTAAGTCCCTCATACTGCAGGCTCTGGATTGTGTCCTGGGAGCACGCGCAGGAGGCGGACTGGTACGGAACGGGGCCAGCAAGGCCGTGGTGGAAGGTATATTCGATGTTTCTCGCCTGGCGGAAAGTGGGCTACCAGAGCTCATGCTGGAGCTGGGACTGGCTGCGGAGGGTCCCTATTTAACCATCCGAAGGGAAATCTCCCCGGAAGGTCGGGGCCGTGTGCTGGTAAATGGACAGAGTCTGAAGCTGGCCGAATTACGGCGTCTCACCGGTCTTCTGGTGGAGATGCACGGCCAGCACGACCATCAGCGATTGCTGGAACCGGAAACGCATCTGGACTATCTGGATCTTTTTGCCGGAACCACCGGTCTGGCCACGCGCGTCTCTTCCCTGCATGGTAGAGCCATGGACATTCGTCGTCGCCTGCGTTCCGTGCAAATGGAAGAACATGAGAAACAGAGAAGGCTGGATTTCCTGCGCTTTGCCATCGATGAGGTGGATTCCTTTGGCCCCCGGGAGGAGGAATACGAGAACCTGGAACAGGAAAAGGCCATGGTGCAAAACAGCGGCCGTCTGTATCAGGACTTCTATTTTGGATACAGCCTTCTGAAAGAAGAAGAGCCTTCGGTCTTGAATAGCATCGAGAAGCTGGAATCCATGCTGGAAAAGCATGTGGAGATCCATCCAGAAGTGGAAAGCAATGTTCAGTACCTCCGGGATGCATTGTACAGTCTGGAGGCCGTAGCCGAATTTCTACGGGACGAGAAGGATCGTATGCAGTTCAGCCCGGAGCGCCTGGAAGATGTGGAAGACCGGCTGGCCGGTTATCGGAAACTTCATAAAAAATACGGCGGAAACACTTCCACCGTGCTCTCCGCGCTGCAGGATTTTCTGGCAGAACTCTCCAGCATAGAGATGAGCGAAGAGCAGACCGAACTCCTGCGTTCTGAGCTCAAGGTGGTGGAAGCCGAACTCCTGGAAACCAGCGAAGATCTTTCCGTGAAGCGTCGCTCGGTAATCCGCTCTCTGGAGCAGAAGCT
>JAGRNE010000274.1 GCA_020440915.1 Leptospiraceae bacterium
TCCAGCCGTTTTTATTCCCATTGCCGAAGCCAGCGGAGAGATTATTCGGCTTGGAGAGTTTGTCCTTCATTCGGTACTTCAGGATCTCAAGGAAGGCGGTCTGCCATCGCATATTCGAATCGGGGTGAATCTTTCTCCGGTGCAGTTCACCCAGAAAAATCTGGTGGGTCGCCTGCTTTCCATAATTCAGGAATCGGGCATTTCTCCCCACCGGCTGGAGTTCGAAATCACGGAGAGCACCATCTTTCACGATGTGGATTTTGTAGATCGTATGCTCCGTCAATTGGGAGAGCAAGGCATCGACTTTGCCATCGACGACTTTGGCACTGGCTACTCTTCTCTCAGTATCCTAAAAGCTCTTCCGGTTCAAAGACTGAAGATCGATGCAAGTTTCATTGCAGATATGGATCGAAGCTTTCAGGACAGATCTATCGTTGAGATGATCATCTATCTGGCCCATACCATGCGGCTTCAGGTGGTGGCCGAAGGGGTGGAAACGGAAAGCCAGAAAAGGATTCTTACGGAACTGGGATGCGATCAGATACAGGGATTTCTGCTCGGAAGACCCATGCCCTTTTCGGAGCTACTGCAATTTGTCTCTCCGGATGGTCAGAGCGGCCAAAACACGGCCTGATTCCGGCCATCTTCCCTGCCGAGATCCGGCAGCTACCGAAAAAGCGTTTCACCGAAGAAGCGCGCTCATAATCTGCGAAGCTCCGAATACCAGACGGCTTTCTCCACGATTAGAGGAAATCCGGAGCCAGGTTTATTCCGCTCTTTTTTGATGCATTGTTCAAGTGATGCTGGCTGTGGAATATGGCCATGTAGGCTGCCTCAATCAACGGAATCCGTCCTAAGATCGGATGATAGAACTGTTTACGCTGTAGTTCTTCATCGCTATAGCGACGCACATTTTGCGCCAGTGGTTTCCAGGATTCTTTCCAGTTGTCCAGAATGCTTTCCTTTCGCCGCGCTGCAGATTCAGGATCCCCGGCTTCCGCTTCCCTGGCCGGACTAAATGGGCCGGCGGCAAATCCTCGACGAAGGCCAGCCTGATAATCCGCCATCACCTTTCTTAGCTCCGGTCGCTCCCTTGGGGCGCTCCCCAGCAGGAGAGATGCAGGAGCGTGGACTGGAGAAAAGATCAATCGCATGGTTTTGCAGACCCGGGCTATATGCGAAAAGTTTTCCGCAATAGACCAGCCCGTCTCGGGGCGAGCGAAGAATTGTTGAGGCTCCACGAGCCGACCCATTTCGTACGCGCTATTGTGAAACGATTCCAGTTCCTTCTGGAATCGCTCTGCAGTTCTCCAGGGGTCCTGGCTTTGCTGTATCATGGATGATCTCCTTTCTGGTTCATTGCACAGGCTGTTATCCTGGAGGCAATTCTAAATGCGTAATGTGCAATTAATTCCGTGTTCCTGTTCGCCCGGTTGCAGACGGATCAGAGCGGGGCTGCGGGGCCAGCTATTCCCTGCTTCGCCCAGGTCCGGAGCACTCCAGCAATCAGCGAAGATTGCTGCTTACAAATCCGATGACGAAACGGGCATAGTTTTCTACGGTCAGCTTTCTTCGCGAGAATCGATACTTTTTGAGATACCAGTTTTGCAGCAATGCCTTGATGGCCGCCGCTATCATCTCGGGACTTTCGATGCTGAAGCTTCCTTTTTGTTTTCCTTCCTGGAGGATGTCCTCAAAGAAGGATTCCGTCATTTGCTCCAGGTTGATTACATTCTTTTGATTCGGAAGCGATAGATTTCGTGCCTCCATAAAGAAGAAAGAGAATACCCGGGAAAGCGCTTCGCTCAAATACAGGTGAGCGCAAATAGCCTCTCTTAGCCTTACATCCGGATTATCATCGCTGGCATGGGAGCGAAGCACTTCAAATACAAAGACTCTTCCCTGGCTGTAGATCATCTCAAAGAGTTCCTCCTTGCTGCCGAAATAGTTGTACAACGCTCCCATACTCATGCCGGTCTCCTCGCTCAGATCCCTTAAGCTCATTCCTTGAAAGCCTTTCTTTTGACTTAAAGATATCACGGCGCTTACGATGCGAAACATGTTCCGGGCAGCGAGTTTCTCCTTCTTTATCTGAATCTTATCGCGGTGTTGATCTACAAGGTCGGCGCATATTCTTTCCAGTGATATTTCCGCCCCGGACAGGAAAGCCTGGTATGTAAACGGTAGTTCGTTCATTTCCTCGCTTTCTGGTAGTTTCGCAGTACCCTTTTTCCCAGGGAGGCTTTATGAACCTCGTCCGCTCCATCGTAAATGCGGGCCGCCCTTTCGTGACGATAGAAATACGCAAGAATCGTATCGTCGCTCATTCCCAGTCCACCATGAACTTGCAGGGCTCGGTCTATGACCCTTAGCATGGTATTGGCGACCACAAACTTGATCATGGAAACCTTGTCCCTGGATTTCTTCATTCCCAGATTGTCTATAGACCAGGCTGCTGAAAGAGTCATGAGTCGGGCGCCTTCGATCTCTGCTGCAGACTCCGCCACCCAGTTCTGGATGATTTCCTTGTCGGCCAGAGTGCGACCATCGGTTTCTATGACCCGGCTGTTCGCGCGTTCGCATAGAAGGTCCAGGGATCGCTGACAGATACCCAGCCATCGCATACAATGATGAATTCGTCCGGGTCCCAGCCGTTCCTGAGCAATCAGAAATCCCTGTCCCTCTTTTCCCAGAAGATTTGACTGCGGAACCCTGCATGACTGGAAGATTACCTCTCCATGACTGTTGTAATCGCTACCTTTGTCGCCCATGATGGATATATTGCTTACATGGTTGAAGCCCGGATTATCGGTGGGCACAATAATCATGCTGGACTTCATGGCTGGACTTGCATCTGGATTGGTGACCGCCATCGCGATGGCAAAAGAAGAGCCTTCAGCACCGGTAGTATACCATTTGTGGCCGTTTATGATATAGTCGCTGCCATCCTTTACTGCGGTGGCTTCCATCAAGAGTGGATTCGAGCCCGCAGTATTGACTTCGGTCATGGCGAAGCAACTGCGAATGTCGCCATTTACTAGAGGCTCAAGGTATTTTTCCTTTTGCTGGGCGGTGCCGAACTGATGCAGAATCTCGATGTTGCCCGCATCTGGCGCCTGGGTACCGAAAAGGTAGTGCCCCAGGGGCGAGCGGCCCAGGGATTCGGAAACCAGGCCGTGTTCCAGAAGACTCAAACCCATGCCTCCCAGCTCCTCCGGATAGTTGGGCCCCCACAATCCCATCTGCTTCACTTTCTGTCTTTTTTCCTGCAGGAGCGGAAGTAGATCCTTGAATGGCTGCCGAAAGAATTCTCCTTCGATGGGAAAAACCTCCTGGTGCATAAAATCATCGATCATTCCCAGTACTGTCTTCATGCGTTCCGAAATAGTGAAATCCATAGCTGTTTTCCTCTGTTGCGTCCCGGGGTGTTGCTTGCCTTCTTTCGGGGCACTCGGAGATCAATTTTCAGGCCGAGCGCTGATGGTCAATAAAAGAGCGAACGCTCGCTCGTTTTTTTCTTGCTCCCATTCTAGAAGCGGCTTATACTGGCCTGCGAATCGTAAATCAGGTAGAGCGGTTGGAATGCTTTCTATTTGCGATGGGAATGCCAATTATTATAGAAGCAAAGGGCTTCCGCCAGGATCCTGACCCGGGTGGCGATGCGGATGCCCGGCGCAGATTCTGGAACATCATGCCAGACCAGGGAGGATACTATGGATTTATTTTCTGTAAAGGACAAGACAGTACTGATTTCGGGAGCGTCCAGAGGCATAGGTCGAGCGCTGGCCGAGGGCTTCTCCAGGGCGGGGGCCATCGTCTACGGAACGGGATCCAGACCCGAATCCATCGCCTGGACCGAGGGCACGGATATTCGTGGAGTGGCCGCTGACCTGCGCTCGGAGACCGACATGAAGGAATTGATTCAGAAGATAGGCAAAGAGCATGGAACCCTCGATTGTCTCATAAATAACGGAGCTACTACGCTGGATATTCCAGCCTCCGCCATCAAAGAAGCGGATCTGGAAAATGTTGTATCTACGAATTTCAAGGGAGTGTTTCGGGCCTGCCAGGCCTACTACAAGATGCAGAAAAAGCAGGGCGGAAACATAATTAACATCGCATCCATCGCAGGATTGCACGGCGCATTTCTGATGTCGGTGTACGCAGGGACCAAGGGGGCGCTGATTCAAATGGGGAACAGTCTGGCCGTCGAATGGGCATCCAGCGGTTTCCGCGTAAATGCCATCTGTCCTGGATTCACCGAAACGGATATGACGGCCAGCAATCGAAAAAATGAGAATTACGCAGAGAAGCTACGCGAATCCATTCCCATGCGTCGCATAGCCAGGCCC
>JAGRNE010000275.1 GCA_020440915.1 Leptospiraceae bacterium
TTAGAGCAGTGGAATCATAATCCACGTGTCCGGGGTTCGAGTCCCTGCTTCGCTACCATATATGTGAGCCGTGCTGACCGCATCCATTATAACCTTTGCACTGCTCACTGTTGTCCAACTCACCTGCACCCGAACCTTCATACGATGGGCCTTTCGGATCTTCCTGAAAGTGCATCTTCACTATGAAGGTCCGGGTATGATTCTCGGACTCTGGTTCCAGGGCCGAAACCTGAAAGTACTCTTCGCTCCCGATCCCAAAACGGATCGCTTCTATTTCGAAGCGGATCGATTGCATTTCGCCGTATCCCCTTTGCATATCCTGTTTGGAAGACTTCTGATTCTTAAGCCTTTTCTGGGTCGGGCATACCTGGAATACGTCAATCGCATTCATTCCCATGAAAAGAACCGCCTCCTTCCCCGCAGGCATCGGGTGGAGCTAAAGGATCTGGATGTCCAGGAAGGTAGAGTGACTGTTGTGGATGAAACGCTACCCGGTCCCTATCGCTTGAATATTTCAGAAATTCATCTGGAAGCGGCGGACATGGACATGGCTACTCCTGTGGATCTATTCTTTCGCATGAATCGAGGTCATGCGCAGATCGGATCCGGTTCTATCGAAGCCGGTCGTAGCCGGGAAACTGGCTTTATTCGCGTTCGAGGCATTACCTACGGCGAAATTACCAGCCTGGAAAAGGTTCCGTTGATGGGCTATGGCTTTTCGCTGAGCGCCTACCATCGCGGAGGATCGGATAGCCGCGACATTGAAGGTCGTCTTCGCATTCTGGATGCTAGCGGCCGCGGAGGCGATGACCAGGGCATTCCTTACGGATTTCTGATGAAATGGGAAGACTACAATCTTACCATGGATCTGGGAATCCAGAAATTGATCGAAAACGTATTGAACAGCGCTCGGCCCGGTCTTATGGAAAGAGGTCTGGTGATGGGTTCCAAAGGGGTCTTCGATCTCGTGAAGAAGCCCCAGGGCGATACAAATGGGATTTCGGACAAGCTTGATCTGGACTTGAACAGCGATAAAGGCTGGGACTGAGGAATGGCGGGGCTTGCCATGGGCGATTTGAGAGGCCGGTAATGCAGCGCCGGGGGGCTCGAGCGGCAGGACGGGTGCAAGGGCTTTTGAAGCGGCCCCATCTTTCGGTTGGTATTCCGGGAGGAAACAGCGCAAAAGTCATACAAGTGCTTTCAGCCATCGCATCTTGAGGGTGGGGAACCGTAATCAATAATCTTCACGCCTGGAAGCATTGCTCGGGCCCTTTCTTTGGATTCTCTGTTCAGGCCACCGTGTACCCTTAATTCCTGGAGTTGTTTCAGGCGAGCGAGTTCAATTCTATTCTTTCTAAGGTCTCTATCGCTGATTACCATTACTCGCAGCGCAGGCAGGGTGGCGAGGATTCGCATCCCGGACGTATCCAGTTTACCATTGTCCGGCAGAACCATGCTGCGAATTTCACTGTGCCCTCTGAAGTATGCCAGGCCCACATCGGACACTTTCGTGGAGTAAAGGTGTAGCTCTTGCAAGAGCGGCAGCCTCGATAGATGCTTCATGCCTGAATCATTCAGTGCAGAACAGTCCGCCACCACTTTGACCAGGGATCTGTTTCCTTCCAGATGAATCAGGCCCTGACCCTGTATGTGTGAGTCAGGTAACCTGAGTTCCTCCAGTTTCTGCATTCCGGAGAGAAACTGAAGGTCCTGGTCTTCTAATACAGAAGGCAGCCAGAGGCTCTGCAGGGCCTGAAATCCCTTCAGGCAATCCGGATGCCAGTCCTTTCGATTCAAACCAGTAATGAATAGATGCTTCAATTCTGAATTTGAGCGAGTTTCAGCTTTGCATCTTGCGAAGCTTACATTGTGCAGCATCAGGGTTTGCACTTCCAGATGCTGGGCAAGCTCGGGAAGAGAAACCTCCTCGAGCTTTACATCTCCCAGCTTTAGCTTCTTCAGGTTCGGCAACTCCGATAGAGAAAGAAAGCCAGTCCCCTTTAGCTCATTTGTCTGGCTGAGTCCAAGAAATTGCAGGTTTTTTAGATTGGCCAGGTGGGGTAATCCCTGGTCTGAAATCTCGGTACAGATCAAATTCAGGCTCTCCAGTTGCTTCATAGATGAAACATATTTCAGTCCATCATCGTTCATGAGTGGTGGCTGACTGCAATCGCCCGAAAGCACCAATTGCTTCAGAGAAGGAAAACCGGATAAGGCCCTTAGATGCGAATTGTAGAATGGGTCTCCAGAGAGTACCACGGACTCTATTTCAGGAAGGGCCCGAAACTGTCCGAGGCCTGTAGGCGATGCATCAAGGTAAAGGAAATGCATTGCCTTCATTTCCTTTACCTCTTTCGCAGAGTAATCGTGTCCCAGAGAACGAAGGTACTCCTGCAAAAAGAGAATCTTTGACTCCGGCACCGAAGTCTTCTCTGCGCAAAGTTCAGTGATTCCAGACCCAAAAAGAGCGAGGATTACCGCCATTGCCACATGGGAAGCGATCCGAAAAACCGGCTGGCTTTGAACCGCATTTCCTACCCGTCGCAACGCCACTGTCTCAGTACACCTCAACATAGGGGAGCCTGGTGTGAATGAGCTTCTTCTGTTCCTTGTTCACGGTGTTTCGGATCTGCAGTATCCTTAAGGACTTGATCTTTGCCAGGGAATCCAGGTTGTTCTGTACATCTTGAAGATCCAGCCATATGGTATGGAGCGCCGGAATCTTCGCAAGGGATTTGACTCCGTTTTCGGTCAGAAATCCACCTTCCGGAAGATGCAGAATCTTGAGATTAGGATGACCTTCCAGATATTGCAGCGCTTCATCGCCAATCTCCGTGTAGTCCAGTTGAAGTTCTTCCAGGGATGAAATCCTGGCCGCTTCCTGAATATCTACTTCTGTAATTCGCGTCTGAGCCAGATCAAGCCTCTTGAGCCTTTTCAATCCCACCAGCGCGTCCAGACCCGGGCCACGAAAATCCGTGAAGGAAAGACTCAACTCCTCTAATTGCTCCATCCCCCGCAATGCGCGCAAACCTTCTCCGGTAAAGCCGGGACCCAGTCGAAGCCTCCTCAAACCCACTACTTCTCCCAGACATTCAATCTCCGAATTGGAAAGCCTGGTGTCCTCGAGGGACAATCGTTCCAATTCAGGAAGCTTCCGGAGTTGCTTGAGGCTGCAACCAGGAAATTCCACTCCATGCAAATGGATGGCATACAGGGTTTGCACAAGGGAAAGGGCCTGCATGGCATCTTCATTCAGTGCCTGGTCGTAGATAAACAGATTGTCCAGCCTGGTGGATCTCAAGTGCACGAAGCCAGACCCTCGAATTCTGGAGCTTATTAGCGAAAGAGACCAAAGCTCCTTCATGTTTTGCAGATATGATAATCCTTCGTCCGTGATGGCCGTACATTCGATGGTGAGGGTGCGAAGTTCGAATCGTTTTGCCAGATATTGAAGGCTTGCGTTGGTAAAGGTTGGATTTCCCCGACATACTCCTTCAAGAGATAGCTCTCGTAATCCTGGAAAATCAGAGATAACTCGAACATGTATGTCTGAATAATCCGGCCCTTCCAGATGAATGCGGCGAAGGGAAGGCAGCCACTCCAGACGCTTCAGTCCGGTTGGAGGTATGGCAGGCCCGCGAAGTCTCAGGGTCTTCAGGTTACGCAGACTGCGAATGGAGTATTCGTAACCGTAAGCCGCCAGATACTCCTGAAGGAATTGCAGCCGGCCTTGTTTCCGAACTGTCTCTTCATGGTTTGTGGACGGCGCGGGCTGCAGGTTCAGCGGCAGTAGCCCGGCAACCAGCAGCCCGGGTAGAAGCAGAAGATGGGTGGACAGTACATTCGTTCTCATTGGCCACCTCCTCCCTCATTTCTTATCGTAGGTATGGACGCGAGATTGCGCCTGCGGGTGAAGAGCAGGGTCCTGACTGCGTCAGCCATCGTTCTTACAAAGCTACAACGCCTTATCCTACAGGCTCCGCATGCTTCTCTTCCCGATGGCCGATTTCCTGGACCTCCAGTTGCTGCACCACCCAATGAAAAAGCTCGGCGCCGGTTATCTGCCCCGGGATCAGAACGTGGGCCGCTCCCATTTCTTTCAGGTTCTGAAAATCGGAGGGCTCATCGGCAACCATCACATGGTTTGCGCCAGGATTGATTTCGCGTAGTCGCGATAGCAATCGCTTTGTTGTCGTCCCTTTCAGAAATACATCGGAAACAGTGACCAGCACCAAACGAGCATCGTGAATCCCCAGATGTGAAAGGCTGTCGGGGTTGGCCAGATCGCCGTATTCCCAGTGAAATCCGCGATTCTCCAGTTCCTTGCGAAAGGCAGGATTAA
>JAGRNE010000276.1 GCA_020440915.1 Leptospiraceae bacterium
ACTATAGCCCACTTCACTATTATACGAGCAAAGACCCAAACCTGACCAATCCGAAAGGCGAAACGGCATTTGGTTTTCCAATTATTCCGCTGATCTATGCGAATCGGAAAAACTCCGAAGGCGACAGCACCAACTATCTTACGGTCTTTCATTCATTTCATTCAGGGGATGAATCTACATACATTTCGCCTTTTTACTACTGGGAGTCCAATAAGGATTACAGCGTCCGCTGGACACCGCTCTATATGGAAGACACCAGGGAGGATGGCTATTTCCATTTGCCACCATTCTGGTTTAGCGATCGTGATCCGGAGGGGGATTCAAACTTTAGTCTGCTTCATTACTACAGTGAAGACAAAGACGGAGACGTTCTGGGCTTTCCCATCATTCCGATTCTCTATGCATCCCGAACAAGCGGCGATTACAGCAGGCACAACCTTCTGACCGTCTTTTACTGGGATAGCTCCAGCAATGAGAGCACTACTTTCTTACCTCCTTATTACCATTCCCAGACTTTGACGCGTTCCAATGTGGCCCGCGGCACCGATCTAAATCAGGATGAGCAAGCAGGCGCCCTGGATGTTGTTCTGCCCGATCCACAACCGGAAAGCCGCACCATTGGAACAGACCGAAGCAAAGACAATTTGAGCTCCGAAGATCATTACAACGTGGCGTTGCTGATGGACTGGAAAAAGAAGAATGGGGAGATGCAGCGATTCAACTTCCTTCCGCTTTACTACCAGGGTTTTGGCGAGGAGCCGTACATTTATTTTATTCCACTGTACTTCCAGGATGAATCGGCGGACTCCTTCACCAGCTGGGGACCGCTGCACTATTATTCCACCGACGAAAAGGAAAACTCACTCTTTCTGCCTCTTCTTCCGGTAATCTATGCCGCCCGAGACGATGGAGAAACAAGAAAACGCAACTATCTGACCATCTTTTATACTCGGGATGGACCGGACGGATATCTTCGCTTTCTGCCGCCCTACTATCATGCTCATGACATCAAAACAGAGTCTTCCGGAATTGTTCGCGAAGATCATTACAACATCGCTCTATTGACAAACTGGAACAGTCGAAACGATGAACTTCAGGACTTTATCCTGGCTCCTTTCTTTTTCTGGGACAAAGGACCGGAGGGCTACACCCATATAGTCCCCTTCTACTTCGAAGACCGCAGCCCGGAGAGAAAACTTAACTTCGGCCCTATTCACTATTTTCGTCAGGATGACACCACCGAATACCTCTGGTTTCTTCCTTATTACTCCTGGATCAACAAAGGCGAAGATCCATCTTCCGGTAACGTTTTTGTACCCTTCTATTTCAATTACGAAGATCCGGTTAAGAACTACCACGTGAACCTGGGCGGACTGTCTCTATCCGAAGAAAGCGTGGATGTGCGGGTAAACACTGTGTCCGGGGAAACGAAAGCGGTATCTGTTCTGGATACGAACATTGGCTGGCTTTACAACTTCTTTAGCTATTCCGCGCGCATTCCGCTGCAGGAAACGGAAGATACCCGGGTTCGACGACCGGAGACGGTGCAGGACATTCCCGAGGGCGAACAGATCCTTTCGGTGGAAACCTTTGACCCGGACCTGGCCGGCGAAGATAAGCAACCAGACCTGGTGCCAGTGGAAGAAGGAGTCTCCATCAAGAAGGACACATCCATTTCCCGGGAAAACTCTATTCGATTCTCTGGCTGGAGCGTGCTCTTTGGTCTTTTCGCACGCGAAAGCGCCGACCAGCGTCACCATGCCCGCGCCCTTCCCTTTTTCTGGCTAAGCTGGGATGACGCTTCCGAAGATCAGGTAACTGTCATTCCTGGCGCCTACATGAGTTACGATGAGGCTCCCAACCATTATTACGTACTGTTTCCGCTCTTCATTCCTGTTTATGGAACACAGGAAACGCCGGATTACAGTCTAACCGCCTACGGACTCTTTTTGTATCTGGATGAAGAAGATAGAATAGCAAAGCAGACCGAAACCAGTATTGTCTGGCCCTTTTACAATCACTTCGACTCGCCGGAGGCTTCCGGAAGGCGACTCCTTCCTCTGTATTACAGTAAGCGCTATAAGCACGATGACGGTCGTAGTTACGATGAGTTCAGCCTGACTCCCATCTCCTACTCTACCGAAACCAGAGTATTTGCCCCTGGCGCCGGGCCCGGGGCTGAGCCGGTGGAAGTCCAGAGCGCCTTCTATTCGCCGCTGTATCTGGGTTCCGAGTCCAGATACAGAGAACATGTAAGCGAATGGTCTTTCTGGCCCATTCCAATGTACTATTCTTCTACAGAAGGTACCGAAAAAACTCAGAATCTTCTTTTGCTGGTCAACCGCAACAGCAATACCAACGGCGAAACGGAAAGCTTTCGCATCTTTCCAATCTTCTTCTACGGGCAGGATTATCATTCGGTATTTCCGCTTTATTACTACTCAGAAACCACAGAGAGCCAGTCCGCTTTTATCTCCCCGATCTACTGGAACGAAAAGAACGGAGGGACTGCAGAGCACCGCCTTCTCTGGATTTTCAACTGGACCGCCTCGGAGACTCAGAAGGATTCCTTCAACGCTTTCCCCATCTTCTTCTATGAAGAGGATAGCCATCTGGCACTGTTTCCACTCTACTTCGGATTTGGCGAACCGGACTCCAGAATACACTGGGGCCCCATCTACTATTTCGAGGACACCGGATATTCCCGGGACATGTTAATAGGCCCGGTCTACTCCAGCGCTTCCGACTCCAGAGGACTGGAAGAGGCAGGAGACAATCCGCAGCGCGGCTCTTTTCACATCTTCCCTCTGATATTCAGCTGGTACGACGAAACGGGTTCGCAGGCCCTGTACGGCCCGTATTACACAGAAAGCGGCAAGGACTACTCCCGGAAATACATCCCTCTACTTTTCGAATCCGAATGGTGGGGGCGCGAAAATGGCGATGAGGTAGGCCAGACCGACTTCCTGCTCGGAAGCATTTACTATGAGGATCGCTCCACTCATAGCGGATGGGGCGCATTGTACAGGCTGCTTGCCGGTTATGAATCCGGGGATCCGTCCGGAACTTCGCCCAACCCTTCAACCTCGGATCGCTGGAACTTCAACTTCCTGAGCTTTGTGCTGGCAACAGATGGGCAAAACGTCCACCGAAGCTTTCTTCCGCTTTACTGGTACGAATCGGAAGGGAATTCCACAGAATTTCATTTCGCCCCGCTGTTCTTAAACTTCTGGGACGGAGAAGAATACCAGGGACTCTATACAATTCTTTATCTTCAATCGGGGCCCGGCTATAGTCGACAGTACATCCCTCTGCTCTTTGAGAATGAGAGCTACGAGAACAATGACCAGAACCGTCATTCCTTTTCCATGCTCCTGAATACGGTGGACTATGAGCGAAGCCCCGGCATCACCAGCTTTGCTCTTCTATATCGCGTTTTGCTGGGTTATGAATCCCGGAGGGCGCTAAACCGTTCAGGGCAGCCCACCGAGGATTCTTCCTGGAATTTTAATCTGTTGAGCTTCGTCGTGGCAGATGGCAATGAAAGCTATCATAACAGCTTCCTTCCTCTGTATTGGTACGACGAAGACTCCTACGAGACCACGTTTCACTTCATACCGCTCTTGAGTTTCAATTTCTCCAGAAAGGAAGAATACATTGGCTTCCAGGGGCCACTGTACATAGAAAAGAACCCCAACCTGTCTAGATACTATATCCCACTCCTCTTTGAAAGCGTTGACGAACCGGCATCCGGCGGCAGCTATAGTTCTACGGATTTTCTGCTGAGCAGCTTTAAATTCACTAACGGTCCGGACTATTCGGAATACAGTTTTCTGTACAGGGTTCTGGGAGGGTATTCCAGTTACGATGCGAATAGCTGGAACATGAATCTCCTGACCTTCGTTGTGGCCGATGAGCCATCCGGCTTTCATCAGAGCTTCCTACCTCTCTATTGGTACAGCCGCGACAATGAAGAGCGTTTCCTGGCCCTGCCCCCTCTCCTGGGGTGGTCTTCCCGCACTCCGAACACTACTTCGGAATGCTACGGAGCCTGCCTGCTCTGGTATAACAGCCGGGACGATTACAGGAAAGAGCATTACAAGGCCGTGCTTATGGGCGGACTTCTTTACTATGATCGCTATCGAAATCAGCCCAACGGATACCGAGAATGGGGCAGCGTCTACGGCTTTCTGTGGAGTTATATTGACGAAGAGAGAAAGGACTTTGAGAAGTTCTCTATCTTGAAATTCGTTTACAGTCAGGTTCGCAGCGAAGGCACCACCACCTACCGGGTCCTGGGAATCAAACTGAATAACTGGGATTAATCCAACGGGCCCGCA
>JAGRNE010000277.1 GCA_020440915.1 Leptospiraceae bacterium
ATATCGTCCCTCGTTACACGGACGAACTTCCAGAGGATTTTGACACAACGGAAGACCCGGAAGATGTAGGAAAAGAATCCCGTAGCCGATCCTCGCGGGGCAAGGGCCGATCCGAGAAAAGGGCGGATACCGGCTCGCGGGACCTTTCCCTTCCCGAAGACGATCTGGATGTCTGACATACCGCCGGTGATCCGCACTGTTCAGACTTCAGCTTCGTATTCTGGCTCGCTGCAGAGAAGGCCAGGTTGACAGCGCTCCCGGTTTGCCTTCAGTATCTCTTTCGCAGCATTAGAGTCGAACCTCCGGAATAGAAACCAAATTCCAGGAGGGCTCCGGCATACGGCGAATCCAGGGCAGGCTCATCGTTGATAATCTCCACTTCGATACGGCTCAGAGGTTCCCTGGACCGACCCAGCAATTCAGAGAAAAGTCCCAGATACTCCGCCAGATGTTCTGCGTCTTCAGCTACCAGGATTTTTAGCTCTTTGCCCTTTCGCAGAGAAAGAAGCACCGGCCTTTGACCATGATATACGATATGATTTCCTGCAACTCTACGAGGCAATGACTGTAACCCCTCCAGTGAAAGTCCGCAGACCGAGGCAGGATCCATAGCATTGATCCAGTAGACCGGGGCCTCCTGGGAAAGGTTCTGCTGCAGATGGGAACCGGAGCCGCCATGAGAAGAATCAGACCCATAGGACCCATAGGACCCGTAGGACCCATACGCCGAGTTCAGCTCCCGAAAGGAGGAAGGGCTCATGAATTGTAGCGAAGGAATGCCGTGAAAGAAATGCCCCCCTATCACCTCGCCAGCAAGCTCCATCCGTCTGAGTGTTTTGACCACAGATCCCCATCGAAAGGGCGGCAATTCCCGCATCAGCAGATCTCGAAACAAAATTCCATAGCGCGAAAGTAGAATCTGCACCCTTTCGCGATTTCTCTCTTCTTCTTCGATGGGGGACATGCTGCCATATACCTGGACCCACGGAATACGACGCCAGCTTCCAGAAGAAGCCAGGGAGCCGGCCCAGCGCGCCCTGGAGGCAGCTACGCCAGTCCCGGCGGCCGTCATAGGGCCCTTGAATTTTTGATCGATGCCTTTACGCAGACTTGCCACGGAATCATTGCCCACCAGACCCTGCCAGGCAAGCTTCCAGAGTTGCTCGGTAAGCCATCCTGCCCCTTGTCCGCTTTCGGCAAGAAGATCATAGAAGTTGAACCGTCCTCTTGCATGGGGAAACAGCTGGTCCAGGATTTCCGTCCCCGGAGCCGGGATAGATTCCCGGCTTTCAACGTCTGTACGCGAATCTTGACCGGTGCGCCCTTCTGCATTCCTGGAGTCCGCGGCAGACAGCTCATCCGAATCCGGCAAGGCTTCGGCATTGCTGCGCTCCTGATTCGCATCGGCCATTGCAGTTCGAAAGAGCGGTAGATCCCGATCCATCAGGAAGGTTACCGTCTCTTCGCCGCAGCCGAGCCAGAACAGCCCAAACTCTGACAGGGAATCCAGCCAGGCGGGGAAATAAGGCTGCATCCGCGCTGGCAGGATTTCCGACTCCCATAGAGATGCTTTCAGTGGATACCCTATGAGTTGTTCCATTCTACGCTTGAGATCGTCCTGGTCCTGACCGCGGTTTGTAAGTCCCTGGAAATGGGCCAGAAAATGGGGTAGATACTCCACAGGCAGGGCCTGGAAATCCGGCCGGTAATGATTGCGGGTCAGGCGTAAGAGGATTTCCAGAGTCTCGGTGTCGCAGAACTCCAGTGAGTCAATGGACTCTGCACTCTGTTCCGATATCTGCTCCTGAACAAATCGTCCCTCTTCGATGTGTCTTTGTAGAACGCTTTCTACAGCCCGGGGCTCCGGAAAGGATTCAAGGATGCTTTCCAGCGGAAGGGGGCCCCAGAAACGGATGAACGACTGTAGCAAATCAGAAAGAACATCCTGGGGTTCCGGAGAATTCTGCGAATTGATCATTCGAGCTCTTGTGGAACTGCGAATTCGCTGGATGGCAGATCGGATTTCTTGCCATAGCCCGTCGGCCATTACAATGGATTCTGAGCTTCCAGAATCGGACGGCAGCGCCGCATGCAGGGGAAGAGCTTCCAGAAAATGCGAAGCAAAGGCGAATTCCAGAAGCGGAAAATTTGTGATGCTGCAGACAAGGATCCGGGACTGGCCTTTGAGACGAAAGCAAACCAGGTTTCTGGCCAACAATGCGAATCCCTCGTCCGAAACAATGCCTGCAATGGCCGCAGAGTCATCCTCCAAAGCCATAAGCGATGCAACATAGGTTAGGAAATCCGGCGCCGATACAAGCACCCGGTCCCGGATCAATTCCACCAGAGTGTCCGCATCCTCCACTTCATAACCCGGGGCGTTTCGCATCATTCGACCGCGATACATCTGGATCACTGCCCCGGGTATGGCGGGGCGCAGTCCTGCGCTTCGGGCAAGATCTTTGAAAAAGTCTTCTCCCGGTTTTCCCGACCGCGCTGTGCCGGGTCGGTCATCCTGATACATAAAGGTGTTGGTCTGCTGCCAGATCAGGTTTCGGGCAAAGGGAGACGGGCTGCGGGTGAAGGATTCGGAAATGCGAATCGAACCGGATGCGAGCTCGGAAAGATGGGCGCTCAAATTCTTCAGATCAAATGCATCCGAAAGGGATGCACGCCAGGTTTCCAGAGTAATGGGGAAATTCTCGAAACCAGAGGTAGCATCCAGGAGTTTTTTAGAGCGTAGACGGTTGAGCCAGAGGGGCGTCCGGCTGCGAAAACCCTTTCCGGGCAAAAGCATGGCTATGCCAGCGCTCTGACGAAAAAGAGCGCCAAAGAAACCGGTGGAAGAAAGCACTGCTTTCAATCGGCTTTCCAGGTTGTCCGGTCTTACCAGATCCAACAAAGCCTTATGATCAAATTCATGGGGTAGGATTACCATGATGCAGTCGTCATCGCTCATGGTCTGAATCTTTATGTCGAATTCCTGAAGGAAAGCGCCACGAATAGCCAGCGAATAGGGTCGATTCACCTGGCCTCCCCACAATGTGTGCAGCACCACCATCTTGCGATCCGTGCGATTCATAGGATCTTCATAATGCTCGATAAGAAGATGATGACGATGAGGCAGATCCGAAGCCGTTCTTTCCTTCTGAAGGATGAGGAAGCTCTGCAGATAGCGGGCCGCCGGAGGCGTAAGATGAAATTGGCCCACCAACTCATCGCAGAAGGAATCCTCTTTAAGCGAATCATTACCGGCCTCCAGAAAGGTGGACAGCTTTTCCGAAACAAAGGCATCTCTATCCCGGGTATCTGCCCGCCAGAAAGGAGCCATGGCCGCTGACTCCGGCGGGGCCGGTCGGACGAGAACATCGTTATGGTTAATTTCCATTACGCGCCAGGACTGATTTCCAAGAGTAAAAACATCGCCAGTGGACCTTTCCCATACGAATTCTTCGTCCAGTTCTCCAATTCTGGACTTGGTGTCCAGATGCCGCAAAGCATAGTAGCCGCGATCCGGAATGGTTCCTCCGTTCATGTAGATCAAAAAGTCTGCACCCTTTGCGGCGCGAATGGTGTTCTTCACTGGATCGATGTGAATCCTGGGTCGCAGCTCTCGAATGCGAGAAGTGGCAAAGCGGCCGGAAAGCATTTCCAGCACCGCATGGAATTGTCGTTCCGGAAGTTCATGATAGCTATAACTGGTGCGAAGAAAGGAAAGCAACTCTTCGCCTTCCCATTCTTCGCTGCAGACCATAGAAAGAACAATCTGGGAAAGCAAATCCAGAGCTCCCTGGATAGGATGAATTTCTTCGAGCTGACCGGAGTCCACCGATCGGGCAAGAACGGCGGATTGCAGCAGATCCCGGCCATGCAATGGCAGAAAAAGCCCTCGACTCATTTCGCCCACCGAGTGCCCGGCGCGACCCAGCCTCTGTAAAGTGGTAGAGATGAGTCCAGGGCTTTCCAGAAGCACTACCTGATCCAGATCGCCTACGTCGATGCCCAGCTCCAGAGATGCAGTGGCCACCACAGCCGGGAGCCGACCTTCCTTCAGATTTTGTTCGACCACAGCGCGAATTTCCCGGGACAGGGCGCCATGGTGGCAATAAGCCAGAATCTGCTCTTCTCCCTCATTGAGGAGCATGCTGATTTTTTCCGCCATACGCCTGCTATTTGCAAATATCAGGGTGCTGCGATTGGACTTTATTACTTCTCTCAGTCGCTGGATAATGGAGCCAAAGAGAACGTCCTCAGGCCATTCGCTACTACCCTCG
>JAGRNE010000278.1 GCA_020440915.1 Leptospiraceae bacterium
TGCGATCATTGGTATCCCAGCCGGACACCAGAATCAGCTTTTTCTCCCCGGGAAAGGCATCCCCGGGCTGGGCTTCGCGGATGTAGACAATGTTTTGCTCGTCCAGGACGACGGCTGGATCCACATAATAAAGGCGGGCCCAATAATCCCCCAGGGGCTGTAACAATCCCAGAAGATAGAGAAGATCGTTATCGTTCTCTTTCTGGCAGGAAGCGAAAAGCGGAAACGCTGAAATCAGAATCAGCGCCAGGGTTCTTCGCATTCTGGCTCCAGGTCTTTCCTTAAAAGGTAGCCTCATAAAATGGAATCCTCCGAATACGGGCCGCCCGGCCTCATATTATTGAGCGGGCTTTCCTGCCACCTCACAGGTCGGCTATCCCAGGACTTCGGACGCTTGCTATCCTGCGACCTCAGACGCTGGCTTTTTTTTGAAGCTCTCGATGCACAATATCGGCGCACTTTCGGCCTTCGGATATAGCCCATACAATGATGGACTGTCCCCGGCGCACATCGCCGCAGGCATAGATGTCCGGCGCAGAAGTCTTGAAGTGATCGCCGCCGATTCCAAAAGATGCCTTCACATTGCCTCTTTCGTCGAATTCCACACCAGCTTCTTCCAGTTGCTTGAGCAACGGAGTGCTACGAGGCCCGGTAAATCCAATGGCAATCAATACCAGATCCGCAGGGATCTCAAAATCGCTGTTGGGAATGTCCGTGATCTTCCGGCCTTCTTTTTCGACTTTGTTTCCTCGAACAGCCACAACCCGGCCGTCTTTGCCTACAAATTCCTTGGAATGCAGACCCCACTCCCGATTCACGCCCTCTTCCTGCGAAGTAGAGGTGCGATACACCCGGGGATAGAGCGGCCAGGGATCGTTGGCAGCACGATCCTCCGGAGGCGCCGGATTGTAATCCATCTGAGTAATGGATTTGGCTCCCTGTCGATTCGCTGTGCCAATGCAGTCTGAGCCGGTATCGCCTCCGCCAATTACAATTACATGTTTATCCTTCGCCTGAATCTGGTTTTCTACCGTATCGCCAGCCACCACACGATTTTGCTGCACCAGATAATCCATGGCGAACTCAACGCCTTTTAGATCTTTACCGGGAATATCCACCTTGCGGGGTTCTTCGGCGCCCATAGCCAGAATCAGCGCATCATGCTTCTGCCTGAGCTCTTGAATCGAAATATCCTGACCCACATTTACGCCGGTTTTGCACTTTACGCCTTCAATTTTCAGTTGCTCAAAACGCCGATCAATGCGCCATTTCTCCATCTTAAAATCGGGAATACCGTAGCGTAGCAGACCTCCAATGCGATCCTCTCGCTCATAGATGGTAACGTCATGACCGGCACGGGCCAGTTGCTGGGCCGCAGCCAGACCTGCGGGGCCGGATCCAATAATTCCGATGGTTCTTCCTGTGAGCACTCGTGGAGGTCGCGGTTCGACCCAGCCTTCTTCGAAGCCACGATCGATTATGGTTCGCTCCATTCCTTTAATCGCCACAGGAGGTTCGTTGATGCCCAGCACGCAGGCTGTTTCGCAGGGCGCGGGACAGAGCATACCGGTAAACTCCGGGAAGTTGTTTGTGCTGTGCAGATTTTCCAGCGCTTCTTTCCAGCGGCCGCGATACACAAGATCGTTCCATTCCGGAATTAGATTATCCACCGGACATCCGGTTTCGCCCTGACAGAAAGGTACGCCACAGTCCATACAGCGAGCGCCCTGAATGCGAGCTGTTTCGTTGTCGAAGGACTTCTCGAATTCCCGATAGTGCTTTACCCGAACCTCTACGGGATCCTTGGAAAGCGAAGCCCGGCGGTATTCTTTAAATCCAGTAATCTTTCCCATCTTCTAACCTCAAATACTCTGAGCAGCAATAACCTCGGTGGCTGTTATGGCCAACGGCAACCAGTGGCGGCCATCGTGCCGTCGACGCGGCCGGCCCTTCTATAGCGCTAGACCCAGCCTCAAATCCTGGCCTGCGCCGTATTTTGCTGCATTTTCATAGCATTCTCTTCTTCCATCTTTTGCAGCGCCATTTTGTAGTCGCCCGGGATCACCTTGACGAAATCGCGGATTCGCTCGGGCCACTCTTTCAGGATGTCGGCCGCACGTCTGGAACCGGTATACTCTTGATGCCGAGTAATCATATGCAGAACTTCATCTATATCCTGAGGTTCTACCAGCGGCTCCAGATCCACCATGGCCGGATTCACCTGATCCCGGAATTTGTTCTCCGGATCCCAGATGTAGGCAATGCCACCCGACATCCCGGCTGCAAAGTTTCTTCCGGTAGTGCCCAGAATGACCACTCGACCGCCGGTCATGTATTCGCAGCCATGGTCGCCAACACCCTCTACGACGGCTCGGGCCCCGGAGTTTCGCACTGCGAATCGTTCGCCGGCCATGCCGTTGAAGTAGGCTTCGCCGGAAGTGGCGCCATAGAGGCAGGTGTTGCCAATTACAATGTTATCTGCAGGATCAAAATCCGCATGCACAGGAGTGATCACCGCCAGTCGTCCACCGGAAAGCCCTTTACCCACGTAATCGTTGCCCTGACCGATGAGAGTTAAAGTCACCCCGTGGGTCAGAAAGGCTCCAAAGCTCTGGCCCGCATAACCGTTCATCTTAATTTGCAGCGTATGATCCGGCAGGCCTTCTTCGCCATGGATTCGCGCAATTTCTCCAGAAAGCATAGCCCCTACCGTCCGATCCGTGTTCTGCACTGGAATCTCGATGGTGGTGGGCTCTTTGCGATCCAGAGCGGGACGAGCCTTTTCGATTAACACATGATCGATTTGCTTATCCAGTCCATGGTCCTGTTCTTTGGCGCAGTATAGTCCTGTACCAAAGGCTGGCCGGGGTTTGTTCAGCACCCGGGATAGTTCCAGACCGCGAGCCTTCCAGTGATCTTTGAGACGCACCGGACGAATTCGATCCGCCTGACCAATCATTTCATTCATGGAGCGAAATCCCATTTCCGCCATCAATTCGCGCACTTCGGTGGCCACAAAAGTCAGATAGCGCACCAGATGCTCCGGCTGGCCACTGAACTTCTTACGAAGATCCGGATCCTGCGTTGCGATGCCCACCGGACAGGTATTTAGATGACACTTGCGCATCATGATGCATCCCTGAGTCACCAGAGCGGCTGTAGAAAAACCGTACTCCTCGGCGCCCAGAAGGGCTGCGATAACCACGTCGCGGCCCGTCATCATTTTACCGTCGCTTCCTACGACTACGCGGTCCCGCAGACCTTCGCCCACCAGAGTCTGATGCGTTTCCGAAAGCCCGATTTCCCAGGGAGTTCCGGCATAATGAATGGAGGAAATGGGGCTCGCGCCCGTTCCGCCATCGTGCCCGGAGATCAAGATATGATCGGCATGGGCTTTGGCTACGCCCGCGGCCACAGTTCCCACTCCTACAGAGCTCACCAGCTTTACGCTGATTCGGGCCCTGGGATTCACATTCTTAAGATCGAAGATCAGCTGCGCCAGATCCTCGATGGAATATATATCGTGATGGGGCGGAGGCGAAATCAGAGTCACTCCTGGAGTGGAGAACCGCAATTTTGCAATGTATCCGTCCACTTTATGCCCGGGCAGCTGACCGCCTTCGCCGGGTTTGGCGCCCTGGGCCATTTTGATCTGAATGTCATCGGCATTTACCAGGTAATGCGTGGTCACTCCAAAGCGGCCGGAAGCTACCTGCTTGATGGCGCTGCGCATGGAATCTCCATTTTCCATGGGATTGTAGCGAATGCCATCCTCGCCGCCTTCACCGGTATTGGATTTGGCCCCAATACGGTTCATGGCAATGGCCAGGTTGGTATGGCTTTCCCAGGAAATGGAGCCAAAACTCATGGCTCCGGTCTGAAAACGCTTCAGGATGTTTTCCAGAGGCTCCACTTCTTCCAGAGGGATGGGATTTCTGCGATCCAGATCGAAGAGGCTTCGCAGGGTAATGCGATCTTTGCCGGTATCGTAGACTTCCTGACTGAACTCCTTGTACAGATCATAGTTATCTGTATGGGTGGAATGTTGCAGCTTGAAGATGGTCATGGGGTTCCACAAATGCTTCTCCCCGTACTTTCTATAGTAGTGATGGCTACCAGGCTCCAGCACTCCCGGATGGAATGTGGGATCGTAGGCCCGGCGGTGGCGACGCATGGTTTCCTCTTCCAGCATCTCCATGCTCATTCCTTCCACCAGCGTATAGGTTCCGGTGAAGTA
>JAGRNE010000279.1 GCA_020440915.1 Leptospiraceae bacterium
AAGATGCTTTCGCGCTATCGCTTCCTTTTCGGCCAGGGTGTAGCCGGAAAGGGTGACCACTTCCATTCGGTCCAGCAGCGGCGCCGGTATGGTTTCCAGACTGTTCGCCGTGCAAATAAAGAGAGCGCGGGAAAGATCGTAGGGCATTCCCAGGTAATGATCCTCGAAATGGCTGTTCTGCTCCGGATCCAGGACCTCCAGAAGAGCCGCAGAAGGATCGCCATGATAGGAACTTCCCGTTTTGTCGATTTCATCCAGAAGAAAGACCGGATCCCTGGTATTTGCCTTCTTCATGGCCGAGAGAATTTTTCCCGGTAACGCTCCCACATACGTGCGACGGTGGCCCCGAATCTCCGCTTCATCGCGAACACCGCCCAGAGCAGAGCGTACCAGGGGTCTTTCCATGGATCGTGCGATGGAGCGTGCCAGAGAAGTCTTCCCTACCCCAGGAGGTCCTACCAGGCAGAGAATGGGAGCGCGGAAGCCGCCGGTCTGCTTTTCCACAGCCAGGTGCTCCAGAATGCGCTTCTTCACTTCTTCCAGGCCTTCATGATCCTCTTCCAGCGCCTGACTGGCTTTTTCCAGATCGATGGTTCTGGCTTGCGGATCTTCCCAGGGCAAATCGTTTACCAGCTCCAGCCAGTTGCGAATCTGTCCCGATTCCATGGTGCCGGACTGGGGCCCTTCCTGAAGTCTTCTGTATCGATTGAGTTCTTTGTTAACCTGCTTTCGCACTTCCTCGGGCAGCCACTTCTCCCGAAGCTGGTTTTCCAGCTCATCGTCCTCGCCGCCATCTTCTTCGCCCAGCTCCTTGCGAATTGTTTCCAGCTGTTTGCGAAGATAAAATTCGCGCTGCATTTTCGAGGTATCCTGTTCCACCTTCTGGCGAACCTCATTTTCCATTTTCAGTCGATGGCTTTCTTCCACCAGATACGCCTGCACGGATTCCAGCTTCTCTTTAATGGAGCTAATGCGAAGAGCCTGAATCTTTTCTTCTGCCGATTTCTGTGAAAAGAAGAGCACCTGGTTGGCCAGAGCGCTGGGATTTGTTAGTCTTCGAACAAAGGCTGCAATTTCATCGGGAATACCAGGGTGCACTTCCACGTATCGCAACACATGAGCCTTGAACTCCTGAAATTGATCGTCTGTGTAATCCTGAATCTCGCCCAGTGGGGAGATACGTCCGGACAGATAGGGATCTTTCGTAACAATGCGATTGAGCTCAATTTTCTGAATACCCTGAAGAAGTACCTGGTATCCGCCTTCGCTCATGGGGATTACCTTGTGGATCTCTGCCAGAACGCCGGTACTGTACAGGTCCTTCTGCTCGATTTCATCGATGTCCGCAGATTTTTGTGTGAAGAGCGCTACCAGGGCTCCGGGCTTGCCCAACTGTTCCACCAGTTCCAGGGAGCCGGCCCGACCTACAAAGATCGGCAATACAACGCCGGGGAATACGAGGGCATTTCTCAACGGGATAATCGGGACCTCAAAAGGCACGTCTTCCGTGCGAATCTCGGTAATGTTTTGGTCTGCGTATCGAATCACTGATTCCATCCTGAATTCCTGCCTTTTGCAATCTATTCTATATCTACTCTATCTTCTAACTGAGCCCATTCAAGACCATCGTAGAGAAGCGTCATGCACTGGTCGTTTCGCCTGGGCCTGCTCCGGATGGGAAAGTCAAAGTCCTTGCGGCTCCCTGTTTTCCTCGTACCCGAGATTCCCCATTTGCAGGATCGGTACCAGGCGGGGGCCCGGCAATTGCAGAATAACAGCACTACGGAAAGCCGTCCCTCACAAATTGTCAGTCAGCCCTGCCACACTGACAGAACTGCTGACTGGTCCTTACCGTCGAATTAGGCTGGATTCCAGGGGCAGGAAGGCCTGGAGAAGAACGGCAGGGCCCAGTTTTTCGTTTCGAGGAGCCATAACCTTTGGTACCCTCTCGTCAAAACCGATACTGTTAGGGTCCCCGGGGGAATTTATGCTACGTTATATCAGTCGAATCGGTTCTGTCTCAGCCCTGGCGCTGGCCCTGCTCCTATCCTGGCCATTAGCGGTTCAGGGCCGAAATGGCTTCTCCCCCATGGAGGATCCGGCGCTCAAGAATTCGTACCAGAGCGCCAGAGATTTGCAGACCATCTTTCGCGCTGTCTACGACTATGCCCGACCGGGTGTGGTGCAGATAACCACTGAAGTGGAGAATCCACAGCGGCAACCGAACTCGAGCAATCCCATGCCTCCCCAATCCCAGGGAAGCGGCTTTATCATAGATTCCAACGGCTGGATTGTCACAAACCGACATGTTATTGGCGATGCCACGGAAGTGACGGTAAAACTGCACGATGGGCGCACGTTTACGGCCAAGGTGCGGGGCTCTGATCCGCTTACGGACATTGCCCTGATTCGTGTGCAGGGCGCCGGCTCCCTGGACTCTCTCAAGATGGGAGATTCGGATCGCGTCAGAGTCGGCGACTGGGCCATCGCTCTGGGAAACCCCTTCGGATTGGATGGATCCTTTACTATCGGAGTGATTTCGGCTGTAGGTCGTGTGGGTCTGGATGCCAGCGGACTTAACTTCATCCAGACCGATGCCTCTATCAACCAGGGGAATTCGGGAGGGCCGCTTCTGAACCTGGAAGGGGAAGTTATTGGCATCAACAGGATGATCCTTTCCCCCAGTGGCGGATCCGTGGGCATTGGGTTTGCAATCCCCACCAACGAAGTGCGCTATGTTATCGAAGAAATCCGAAGAAATGGTCACGTAGACCGGGGCTTACTCGGCGTTGCAGTGGATGTGCTTCCGGCCAAAATGCGAAAATTCACCAACGGTCGCGGCGTTCTGGTCACCGGCGTAAAGCCGGGCACCGGAGCCGACCTGGCCGGAATTAAGAAAGGCGACATCATACTCCGTGTTGACGGTAAGACCGTACTCTACCCCGGGGAGCTGGTGGGATTGATTTCCCGGCGCAAACCCGGGGACAAAGTGGAAGTGGAAACCATTCGCAACTATAAGACCATGGAGTTTACTGTAACTCTTGGCCGAAGATGAATTCCGGAATTCCGATCAAGAATTTCATCAGACGGGTACACCCCCCGGACAGCGAATCAGGATTACCGCAGACCACTGCATCCGCCACGACATAATGGCTTTCGGACTGCGAAAAGTACCAGTCTGTACCGCACCATCCGCCCGGTTTAGCGCAATGAAATTGACATCGAATCTAAAGTACAGGCGCATTTCTATCGTCTTATAAAGCAGATTTGAGCTCGGATGGCAGGCGGGATTAGTTCCGGCAACAGATTAGTAGAACCGAGCAGGAGGATCTAAGATGAATAAAAAAACAAGACTCCTGGCAGTCGCAACAATGCTTGCCGGGGCTTTTCTGATGACGGATTGCAAGAAAGACAAGGATGCATTGCCCTTCTTTTTTCTGATGGGAGATGATGCTTCTTCTGCACCCGGCACTACAACTACCGGAGAGACTTCTTCCGGCACGACTGTAACCACGACCAATACAGATGTGGTGGGAACAGGAGACTTCGAGTTTCAAACAACCGAAACCATCGACATCAATGTTAACGTTACCGATGACGACGGCCCTGTTCAGGGAGCCAATGTTTCGGTAAAAGACACCCAGACAGAGGATACGCTTTTTCAGGGCGTTACCGATGAGAATGGAAACGCTTCTGGAACCATTGAGGTAACTCCTGACACGGAAACGGTATCGGTGACAATCGAAGCCGGTGGAGAAACCATCGAGCAGGAAGTTAACACCGACAATCTCCAGGAAATCAATCGTGAGGTTGTGGTGGAAGGCACCGTTGACGAAGAAGTCATTGCCGACGCTGATGGCGACGGGATTGCCGACGAAGACGATGCATATCCGGACGATGCTACAAGAGCTACCCGCGTCATCGTTCCCTCTGCGGATGGTCAGGTTGTTGCCTATGAAGACCTCTATCCCAGCCCTGGTGATGCTGACTTCAATGACTATGTTGTAAAAGTAAACAACGAACTGGATCTGGACGCTTCCGGTAAAGTTGTGCGGGTGCGCGGCACCTATCAGCATATTGCTCGCGGCGCAGGATACAAGCATACGCTTCACCTGACTCTGCCGGGAACTGGCGCTGTGACCAAGAAGCTTTACAAGGCTGACGGCACTTTGCAGTCCGAAGATTCCAGTACCGGTTCGTTGACAGCCATCGAAG
>JAGRNE010000027.1 GCA_020440915.1 Leptospiraceae bacterium
GAACGTGCGCCGCGCATTGTTACAAAGCGGATCCCATGGATTGCCCGCACTTTGCTGGGAGACTTTGTGTTCCAGCTGGCCTCCAGGGATTATCCGGATTTCCAACGGTTTAGCATGGATACTCCGTCGATTGCCAGTCCTGCGCTTTTTATTGAAGAGAAGCGCACAGCCCTTATGAAACTCTTCTCCAGGGAATGCAACAGGATGGGGCCCATTAGCTGGGAGGTCGACGGTATGGCCAGCCAGGTGGCGGATTTCTGTTACGTGCCTTACCATCATGATAGCATCTATTCGAATTTTGATCAACTCATGCCTGCCATCCGTAATCAGATTCAAACCGGCAGTCTGGGAACGCATGTTAGTCGGCAGCCGCCAGAGTAGCAACGCCCCGTAGTTTGCAGATAGCTGGATTGTCCGAGTGTCACCACTAGGAGAGCTTGCGTAACCGGGCTGGTTGGCCGAGGGTCTCAAAAGATGGTTCGGAAGGTCTGGCCGTAGCCAGCTTCTCGAACGCTTCGTGGTAGTTTGTATGGTTGGTCTTCATCCATCGATCCCACAGATTGAAATACAGTCCGTAGTTGCAGTTGAAATACCGATGGTGCATGTTATGGTGGGTGGATGTGTTGTGCCAGAATGTCCATGGACTGCGGGTGAAGCCCGCAGGAAACAATTCATAACCCAGGTGCCCCAGGACGTTTAAGAAGGTCATGTATAGAAGAAAGAGGAAAAGCGCTCCCGGATGGATGGGCATGGTAAACGCTACCAGAGGAACGATGCCTGCCTCCACCATGGCTTCCAGGGGATGAAAGCTGAAGGCTGCCCAGGGAGTGGGATTGGTGGAGCGATGGTGCACCAGATGCACGTACTTGAAGATTCTCTTCCAGTGCATCCAGCGATGCGTCCAGTAAAAGTAGGTGTCGTGAATTATTATGGTGAGGATTACTGAAAAAACAAAGTACGGCCAGCCAAAGTCATCCACCTCTCGATAGATGCGCGTCCACCCGTTTCGGTTGGCCTCATACATGAAGATTCCTACGAGGCCAAAGATGAAGAAGGTCATCAAAGAATACTTGATTTCGTGCAGGATGTTGTCTTTGTTCGGCCTGCGTTCGGGCTGGATATACTTATGCGCAAGGCGACTACCCAGCAGTTTCCAGATCAATAGAAATGCCAGTCCGGCAATCAGAACATAGCGTACCGTAAGAATGCTATAGATCACCGAGAATCTTTGCAGAAATTCCAGAAGGTCCATTTGGTTTTTCCAGCCTCCAGCCTATTCGACGATAAAGGCCAGAGGTTGAATACCTGTAAAGCGAGGATTTTGCTCAACACGGCAGTACCGGGATGGATCCTGCGCCGGCGGATTCAGTCTACGTGGAATTCGATGGATTTGATCACATCTTTGTGCGGAAATGAACGGACTCCGTTTGTCGGGCCCTCCATGCCGGTATACCATTTCCCGGTATCCGTTTGATGAAGGTCCATCCAGTAGGTAAAGAAGCGTACCCGACCGTTATCGTTTTCCAGGACAAAGCTGTTCCAGAAGTTGGGCAGACCGTTGTTGACCTGCATTTTGTATCCATCCTTCAGCTCAATACGAAAGGACGAAACCTGAAAACGATACACGTCTCCCTGCTTGTTTTCGCCAACTTTCACGGGTTCCCACTTTTCGAAATGCAGCGCTCGAACATCCCGGGCCTGCACTGTCTTTTCGTAGAGAACCCCTTCTCTTGAATGCTGAAAGATGAAGCTTTCTGGCGCTGTAAATTTGCTTTTTCCGGTAACCCTGCGATCGTCGCCCAGAGTAATTTCCGCCCGGGCTGAATACTCGCGCATTTCCGGAGCATCCTTCCCTGGCTTTTCTTCGCTCAGTAGTTCCGGAGTAGCTATGATACAGATTAAACCGGCCAGCAAGAGAGCGTGCAGTATGGGCCGGATTCGGCGAACAGGTTTCTCTTGGGTAGCACGCTTCATTGCCGAAGATTGGCAGGGATCAGATCATCCCTCGCAGAGAGTTGGATATTCGTTCCACGTTATTTGCCGTCAATGCCGGGTAGACCGGAACGCAAATAGACTTCTGGTACATCCGTTCTGCGTTGGGAAATTCCAGGCGGGGCAGATCCAGAAAATGGTGCAACGGTTCGGGAATTCGCGTAATGCCTATTTGAAGGGAATTGTAGTAACGCTCCACCTCATCGTGGGTCTTGTTTACTACAACCGGAAATAGATGATAACAATCGATACCTGGCTCGGCGAAGTAAGTTTCATGCTTTGTCTGTCGCAGGGTTTGCAAATACTTTTCCCCTATCTTTCGGCGACGCGAAAGTGTGAGGCCCAGACGGCTCAGTTGAATCAGGCCCATGGCCGCCTGAAAATCTTCCAGGCGATAGTCATAGGCTACGGTCCTTTTATCGCGCTTTCCGCCATAGCGCAAGCTGAGCATTTTCTTTTGAAGTTTCTGCTCTCCGGTGATGACCATGGCGCCGTTTCCGGTGGTTACAAGATCAAATTCAGAAAGACCGCAAACAGCTACGTCGCCTGCATTTCCGGTATATCCTTCTTCGGTTTCCGCTCCAGGCATCCCGGTAAAATCCTCAACAATCAGAAATCCCTGTTGCTTCAGCCAGGCCACATCCAGTCTATTTCTGCTTCCGTAGGTATGGTCCAGAACGAAGATCTTTTTATATTCTCGTGGTCCCAGATTCTTTGGTTCGTTTTCCAGAACGGCGGCGATGGATTGCTGGTCGACGTGGAACCGGCCTCGGGCGGGATCCAGCAAGCGGGGAGTGGCGCCTACGTACCGGCAGGCATCCAGAGCTGAAACCGAAGTAAGAGCATTGAGCCACACCTCATCGCCTTCATTCAGTTCCAGGGAAAGAAAAGCCAGATGATAGGCCGCCGTAAGGGAGTTTACGGCCAGAGCATGTTTGTAGCTTGCCACCTGAGCGAAGGACTTTTCGAATCGCTCGCATATGGAGCCCGATCCCAGTCGATCCTGGATGAGACAATCCAGCACCGATTCCAGTTCTTCCTTGCTTAATGCAGGTCGTTGCGCTTCTATGGGACCTGGTTTTTTTTCTGTTCGATAGATTCCAGCCAGAGCCATACCATTCCTTGCGGGCCTTATTGACAGAGAGTAGGTAAAAAAACCTCTTCTGCCCAGCCTCTTTGTGTCCCCTGTAACTGGATTATGTCACATCATATGTCAAGATAAAATCCGATAAGTACTACAAATTTGTTGGTCTTCCGGGGCCAGCCAGCACAACAGAAGATCGCTGACCGGATAGTAGATACCGTTTTCCGGACTCTACCGGGGAGGAGGGCAAAAGTACACTTCTTCCGGGCAGAAGCTCAAAGCTCTGGTCATCTATTTTGATTTCTGCCATCCCGGAAAGTGAAACTAAAATGGCGGGAAAGACATCTGCTGGCAAAGTCTGTGCAACTTCGCTGGTTTCCAGTAACCACACCTGGAAGTCCTCTACCGGCGGCCGATAGATCCGGGCATTACCCTCCCGCATCGGCTCCACTCGATCCGGAGGACCCATGCGATAATGAAGCATCTCCACCAGGGTATCCACATCTACAAACTTCGGCGTCAGGCCGCCCCGGACAACATTGTCCGAGCAGGCCATGCATTCGATTATGGCCCCTTGCAGATAGGCATGGGGTTCACGGGCCCCCATGTACAGGGATTCGCCCGGCTTGAATTGCACCAGGTTTAAAAGAAAGATGGAAAACAGTCCTGGATCTGCCATACCGTAGAGTTCGCAGAAACGGAGGAAAAAGGAGTCCGATGGCGTTCGCTGCTCCGCCGGATAGGATTCAATCTTATCCTTCAACGCCTGGCTGACCTCCTGGATGGCATCCGAACTGGAGCGATACAGATGAGCGAAAGCGTCCTTCAATATCTGCTTTTCCGATCCATTGGCATTTGCCAGCCCGTCCAGACCCGGAAGCAAGTTCAGCAATTCCGGATGTCGGACCATGCTCTGTTCCATCCCTTCTCTGGAGCGAAAGCCAGCCATGGCCGTGAAGCCGGGTCGGAGGCATATAGCAATTTCCGGTTTGTGGTTGGCATCCGGATAATGCTCGGGGTCTGCCGCGTGCAAGGTCCGGGCAAGCTCTCGATCCGGATGGGCCTGGATGGAAAGCGGACTCTGGCTTTCCAGGATCTTAAGCAAATAAGGAAGCTTCTGCATCTCCGCAAATCGTCCCAGGATGTGTTCTGGCTCTTGCTCAATCTGTTCGCGCAGGGAAGTTCCATCCGGTAGCAAAGAGCTGCCCGATGGATGATCGCCGTACCAGAGTTCCGCATAGGGACCGGGCGGGATTTCTCCTCCCGTATTCTTGCGGAGCAAATCGGCAATGGCTCCTTCCGGATCCTGACTACCCCAGGCATAATCCTTCAGAGCGGGAAAAACTGGATAGAACTTCGAACCCTGCTTCATGAGGCGTCCCTGGTTTCAGGGGTGGCTAGTGCAACGGTTTGGATGGAGGGTGTAGCTTTAGATCTCTCGGATGGACACTCCTTCTGCAAATGGATAATCCGGCGTTCCGGTTCTCGGGGGCCAGACATACAGCTGGCGCTGCCGAACAGGCGTAAGCAGAAGGTGAAGAAAGCTATGTACAGCGCCAGCTTCAGGAAGAAGTGACCGTCGTAAGGAGGACCGAAATCCTCCTGCAATAGCTGGCCGATTTTCTGAAAAAAAGCCACGGGCCATACTTGGCCGCCTTGCCAGACAGGAAAGTAGAAATAACCTGGACTCGATGGCAGAGATGGGCGGGCTTTTTTCGGCTTACCTGGACCGTGCGGCCAAAAATACCGGCACCTCCAGAGAAAGCCTGCTTGGCATACAGCGCATGCTGGAGACTCAGCTCATGCAAGGCCTGGTGGTGGCAGCTTCTGGAGGACCGGATTCTCAGCTACTACTGCATTTGCTGCACGACCTTTCCAGGACCCGGGATCTACGCCCTCCCATCGCATTTCATCTGGATCATTCCCTGCGAGACGAATCCTTTCTGGATGCTGAACTGGTAGTGCGTACTCTGAGTGCACTGGACATTACTGGCTTTCTGGAAGTACAGGATGCGGCGGGCTTTGCGCGGCGAATGAGGATGAATCTGGAAGCCGCCGCTCGTTTCCTTCGATACCGTGATTTGTTTCGAGCCACTAAGCTGGCAAAGGCACAGTGGTGCTCCACCGGGCATCATGCTCAGGATTTTCTTGAAACAGTGTTGATGCGATGGATTCGTTCCTCCGGAAAGCCGGAGTCGGAAATACTTCCTCTAACCCAGACCATGCCAATCTGGTCTTCCTTTCGCAAGAGCAAACGTTTACTGGGCGATCTCTACCTGGTCCGTCCCTTACTTTTTCTGAATCGCGCAGACATTCAGGAGCTTGTTGAATCCTGGAACATAGCAAGCAGACACGATACCTCCAATGATTCCGCGGAGTTCTTGAGGAATCGTATACGCATCCAGATGCAAAGTCTTATGGATGAAGGTTTAAATCCGGCCTCGCTGTGGAGCGTGCATCATGATTGGATGGTCAGCAGTTCGGGCATTCCCGGCGTAGTCGATAACCCGGCTGCGACAAAAAACCAGGCGGACGCTCTGGATCATGCCGCTCAAGCCAGAGAGGCAGGAAGCTCAGTGATCCGTCCTTCCTTTGTGCGTATTCCGGCGGAGCTCTGGCGGGAGGCAACACTTATGGAACTGGGCGCCATGCTGAACACCTCCTTTCGTCGGCTGGGGGTTGAGATGGTGGGACGGCCCGTTCTTCAGGAATTATTCTCGAAAAAGTACGGTCTTGCGTCCGGGCAATGGATTCGAATCTCTGCAGGGCAACGGCAGATCTGGTCGGCCGGAAAAGATCTATGGATTTATTTGTCTGGCGGTCCTCTGGAGAAGATGCCAGAATTTCAGAGGTACTCGCAGCAGAATTCCGAGCGCCGGCAAAGTGCGGATACACAGGGCTGGCTCATCCGGTGGCTGGGACAGGAACGATGGTACTCTTCTGCCCGGGACTCGCTGGAGCCTTGCGCCGCTCGAGAGGCCCTCTATTTTCCGCTGCAAGGGAATGATGGCACTCACCGCGGCAGGCTAAAGACGCTGCTTCAGAAAGAATCCCTTCCTCCGCCGGTCAGGCAGAATCTTCCGGTGCTGGTAGATGAGGAGGGCTGGGTTCGGCGGGCCTGTCTCGGATTTCTTGGACTTCAGGACAGAGTTTATTTCCTTGCTTGACTTGGAGAGATACGGAGTAGAATAGAAGGTCCAGCCATGGCACAAAGGCGTTTCTTTCAAAGTCCCGATTGGCGGGAGTTTCTGGGTAAGGATTTTGAGTATGTCTTCTTTCGAGGCATCACTCATGCTTTTCTGGACTCTATCCGCAGCTATACCGATCTTCAGGTCGAAGGCGAGGAAAATGTACCCCGCCATGGACCGGTCATCCTTGTTCCCAACCATAGCGGCGTTCTGGGATGGGATGCAATGGTGCTTCAAAACGAAGTGCTCAAGAAAATCAAAAGGATGCCCAGGACCATGAGTCATAATTACTGGCATCAGGATGGCTTCTTTAAAAAGGCCAGCGCCCGACTGGCCTACATTCCTCAGGATTTCAAGGTTGCTATTCGGGTACTGCGGAAGCGCAAACTTCTTATCCTGTTTCCGGAAGCGGAATCCGGAAACTTCAAGTCCAGCATTGAAATGTACAGACTCAAACCCTTCAACCCGGGCTTTGTTTCTCTGGCCGTCATGACAGGAGCTACCATCGTCCCGGTTTCCATTCTGGGAGCCGAAGAAACGCACCTGAACCTGGGTACCCTGGACTGGACCGAGAAATATGTAGGAGCCAAGATTCCATTGCCAGTAAATCTGATTCCTCTTCCGGTGCAATGGAAGATCTGCTTTCTAAAGCCGGTAACGCTCAATGGATTCGGGCGAAAAGATGCGAAGAACATTCGCTTTCTGGAGGAAGCGGCAGAGATCATCCGAATGAAGATTCAGCACCGAATCAACCAGGAGCTGGTGAACCGAGGCATTTTTAAATTCACTCTGGATGGTTGATGACTGCCTGTTTCGCCGGAGCCCGCCAGGCAGAGCAAGGCCCTGGAGCAGACGAAGGGAGCGGGCGCATAAAGGGAAACAATGAAGTAGGAGCCAGAACCGCAAGACGACGAAGCAGGCGTAGGACAGGGAAATCTACGGACGGGTCGCAGATCAGGGATACCGCAGAACCCACAGAATCAGCAAAGCGAGGTAAAGTATATGTCAATGCTGGATGAAATCAAAGATCATGGATTAAAAGAAAAGCTTCTTCGAAGAACCCAGCGAATGCTGGAAGCAAAGGTAGATGAGGTAATGACCGGCGACGTGATTACCTGCGATGCCCGGGATCCTGCCGCAGCTGCCGCCCGTATGTGTCTGGAAAATGGCTTTCTGGGGCTTCTGGTAATGAAGGATGGTAGTCCTCTGGGAACCATCACTGTCTTTGATTTGCTGCGTCTTTCCTATGAAGAGGCCCTGGACGTGGAGCGCAATTATTTGAAAGTTACAGTAGAGCAGGTTATAGAAGGAAAGGAAATGGTATCCATTAATTCCAGCGCCTATCTTCGGGAAGCCCTGAATCTGATGATATCCAAAAGGGTGCGAAGTCTTCCGGTGATTGACGATGGTCAGGTTATGGGTATACTATCCTATGTGGACATGGTCCGCTGGTACAGAAGAACCCACGATGAGGTCCGAACAGGAAAAATCTGAAGATTTTGATCCTTTCTTTGCTCCCGATCCCGGATGGATTGAAAGGGAAAAAAAGAAAGCCAGAAAGCTTCGCGATAGTCCCTGGTGGAAAAAAAAGAAAGCAGCCGGGAAATGCCACTATTGCGGTCAGGCTTTTAAGCCCGCTGAATTGACCATGGATCATATCATACCCCTGTCCAGGGGTGGGTCTTCAGAAAAGTCCAACATAGTGGCTTGCTGCAAAGATTGTAATAGCAGAAAGAAATACTATTTGCCCCATGAATGGCAGGAGTACCTGGATAATCTGCAGAAGTCTGCAGCGGCGACCTCGCATAACATGGACAATTCCGAAACCTGAACTCAGCTTTTCTTGAAGCGCAACACAATACAAGACGCAAAGCATTAAGAGCGATGCCCATGGCGTGCCGGCCCAGGGGCACACTGGCCTCGATTGATTGCTTCGAGAGCATGCCCTGGATTGTCACTGTTTCGCGTACGGAGAGCGGAAAAAAAAGGCCGCCCGCAGGCGACCTTTCTATGCTGCCTGGCTGGTGATGCCGGCAGTGTTGATTTCCATTTCTTTGCAGCTTAGATGTTTATATCGTAGCTGAAAGCGAAAAAGGCAAAGCCTTTGGTTTGATCCTGCTGCTGGAAGTCCCAGAACAGAATATCGGAAACGATTTCGTTTACGGTACTTGTAACTCCGGAACCGTCTGTACGGAAGGCCAGGTTATAGTATCCAGGATAGCTTGTTTTTTGCACTTCTTCGCGTATACCTACCTGGATATGAGCCGCCGGGGTTACGTCGTACTGGAATCCTACAGTGTAGCGAGTGAATTCTACCTCATAGGAGGATTCAGCACGGTCGTATCGCAGCACTCCATCGCTTTGCAGTACGGTTTGCTCAAAGGTCATGGAACCGCCAAAGTTGGGAAAGATGGACGTAGTCATAAAATCCACAAAGAGAGATACGTTGGGAAGCAACATGAACTGGGTCTTCAGAGCAATGTAGCTACCTCGTGCATCGCCGGAAAAAGGGCTGTCCAGGCTAATGGCAAATGGGCTTCCCAGGGTCAGCTCATCGTAGCTGAATTCCTGCGTATGCCAGCGAAAACCCAGGCGAGGGGTGAGAAAGAGTTTGTTTCCCAGAAGAGGTATTTCATATCCTGCTTCCACCTCCCAGTCAGTAGTGGAGAAATCCTTCAGGGTAACGAGGGAAACGGCTCCAGTAGTTGTAATTCCTGTGAAGCTGTATTCCGGCGAATATCGGATATAGTTTCCGGAAATCACCAGCTTTCCGGCTCCCATTGGTTTCAGATACTCCAGTCCCAGCGGATAGATGGTAGTGGTATCTTTGTTATTCCAGGAGAGGTCCAGCCGAGGTGTTGGCTCGACCACGTCGTCCAGAAGCAGGCGTCCTTCCAGTTCCGGGTCCAGTTCTCCCGGCCAGAGACCTACATTCAGGCGTAATGTATCTGCAGATGCTGCTGTAACCGCAAAAGCAGCTACGAAAAGGGCAAGATTTCTTGCTCTCTTTATTGCGTTCATGGTAGTATCCTCCGAATCTTGAGGTAGAATGGCGCTAGACTGGCCGGCCACCCTTTGCCCGGTCTACCAAAAAAAAGATGAATGGAATATGTAAAAAATACATTTTCGCGGTTACTTTGCTGGGGCTAATCCTGGCCGCGCCCAGCCTCGCGGAGGAGATGCAACAAGATTGGCGTGATCTGCCTGTCCAGGCTCTTGTTGCCCGGCTGGACGAAAGCCTGGGGTACGTGGACGGAGTCTATTCCGGAAAGCTAACGATCATTGACGAGAACGGCAGACCGACCATCCACGATTTTCAAATGCATGTTAAGCAGGGCAAACGCTTCCTGGAGTTCACCTCGCCGGCCCGAGGAGTAACCCTGCGAGTGCTCTATTTGCGGCAGGGAGAAGAGATCTGGGTATGGGATGCGCGACGCCGGGATTTGTTACAGCTGCGCGGGGCGGACCAGTTCAAATCCCTGCTAAACTCGGGCTTTTCGTACAGAGATCTGGCCGGCTCCAGCCTGGAAGCCAACTACCATCCGGCCAATCCGGCCCGTGAACTAAAGATCGAAGGCGGCGAGCCAGCCATCAATTTCAGTATTGTTCCAATGTTGCCTTCCAGCTATGGAAAGATCTCCGTAATGCAGGACCGGCAATCCTTTCGACCGCTCCGTCTGGATGTTTATAGCCGGGAAAGAATACTTTTCAAAACTCTGGAGATAAGTTACGGTATTCCGGTACTTCATACGGGACTGAAGAAAGACATCGTTCCTTCCTGGCCGGTGCGCCTGGAATCCCTGGATCTGGAAAGCGGAAGTATTAGCCGATGGGAGATCTTTACATTTGACGATACGCTTGAAGTTTCGGACGCTATCTTTCTGCCGGATTACTTGAATCGATAGCCCTGAATGGAAATGTTCTTTGACGACGCTTTTACACTTTTTCTGCAGAGCATAGGGCGGACAGAGGAAATAGACTTCTATCTTAAGAAGTTTCGCCAGGACTCTTCACGTTATTTCGCTCTGATTGTTCCAGATGTGGAATCCCTTCGAGAAGCTCCTGAGCTATTACGCACTCATTTGAATTTCCTGAGCAGGTTGGGATTGTTTCCCGCCGTGCTGCTTTCTGAGCCCTTTGCCGAAGAGTGCGCAGAGGTCTTTGCCAGCGAACGACTGTTTCGCATCTATCACCTGGAGAAGGAAAATATAGTATCCAGTATGGCAGAATCCGGAACCGGGCGCAAAATCTCCGTGCTTCGAAGCGAAAAGAGTCTGCCTTCGGCCCTGGGGAGGCTGGTGCCATCGTTAACCAGAAGGATTCAGTTTGTTCGACTGGCGGGCGCTATTCGTAGTCCTGCGAAGGAGCCGCTTTTTCATTGCAATCCGCAGGCTTCGGTCTGGTCCGAGGATCGGGCCCTTCTGGAACTGGGAAGCCGGTTGTTGAAAGCGGAATCAGGTCTGCATCTTTCTGTAACAACTCCATTTGATTTGCTCAAGGAAATCTTTACCGTAAAGGGAGCGGGAACAATCATTCGAAATCGAAGCGAAATCCTGGTGTTTCATGCCTCTGTCGAAGTGGATCGCAAACGACTCCTGGATTTGCTGGAAGAAAGCTTTGGACGTAAGTTACGGGATCCCGATTTTTTCTCCTCGGTAATCGAATACCATGTCGATTCCGATTACAGGGGGGCCATTCTTTTGGAGGACTATCGTGGAATGCGATACCTCTCCAAATTTGCCGTTGGCATACAGGCCCGCGGCGAAGGGGTGGCCCAGGAACTCTGGGAATCGGTGCTGTCCACCAGGGGGCCCCTTTTCTGGAGATCCAGAAGAAAAAATACAATTCATCGTTGGTACGAACGACTGGCGGACGGCTTCCATCGCCTGGATGATTGGACTGTATACTGGAAAGATGTCCCGCTAGAAAGCGTGCCCGAAATCGTCACCTATGCGATGAATCGACCGGAGGATTTTTCTGATTTTTCTTTGCCCCCTGTACCGTCGGATCAGACTGGTCAGTGATGAGAACAGGCTTTCCTTCGCTCCGTTTCTTTTCCTTGACCTCGCCGGCACTTTTTCCTTTCTTTTGCCGCTTTGCGCCGAAGAAGCAGGCCCTGGTCAAGGATGCAGCTTCCATTAACCTGGCCGAGCAGAGTTTCCCCGCTCATAGAAGGAAGGCGAATGCCCCTCGGATTCTCTGGATCAAGCGTTGCCCATCCCTTTCTGCAATGAATGACCTACTTGAGTTTCTTCGGATGACGCTTTGTCCTCTTCTGCTTCTTATTCTTCTACCTGCTTCGCTTCTGGCCAGGGATTTAACCGACGCTCTGGAGTCTTATATTCCTTCCCTGATGGAAGACCAGAATATTCAGGGAATCCAGGTTCATGTCTTTCGTCCCGGTCGAACCTACACCAAATCCTTCGGCCTGGCCGACAGCGAAACAGATCAGAAGTTAACTGACGATACAGTGTTTGCTGTTGGCGCCCTGCGCGGACCGTTAACTGCATACGCATTGCTTGGCTTTATGAAAGAACAGGGAATTTCGCCGGACCATCCACTGACATTGCCGGACGGATCCCGGGTAACTGCAGCCCAGCTATTGATGATGACTGCCGGGCTGCAGAGTACCCACGAAGGTCTGGTTTCGCCTGCCGTGGAAGAGCCGCTAGCTTCCGTGCGAAAGACGCTTCTAGAGGAAACGCTTCATACCGTTCTGCCTGCGGGTGAGCATTACATCTACTCTCCCCAGGGATACCAGTGGCTTGCACAAACAACTCTGGACCGTCCGGAATCGGGGGCCCTGGTAAGGCAAAGGATCCTGGATACATTATCGATGCCCAACAGCTTTTTCTATGCCGAAAGAGAGCAGCGCAAGGCGACCAGCGTGGCCACCGGATATGAGCCCAGAGGAAAGACACCGGCGCCTATTCCTTTACCCGCTGTAGCTTTCGAAGCTTATCTGGATTTGCTCACCACGGCATCCGATTATGGTATCTTCCTTCGCGCATTGATTCAGGAGGCGAATAACCCGAATTCCGTAGCGCACTATATGCTGGAAGAGAAATGGAAATCGCAACTGCCCGGCGGCCGCACTGCGGGCTTCTACTATCATAAGCTCTGCGGACCGGAAGGCCCGGGTTTTTATCGTATCCTTTCGCAATATCCGGGCTTTGCCGCCGGAGCCATATTCACCAGGGATGGACGGGGCGCGGTGGTGCTTCTCAATGCCCGACAGCAGATGACTCTGCAGCAAATCCTGGATCGCATTTTGCCCGATCTGTATCCGGAATGCAGGCCATTTCTGGAGCGCATGCAGCCCGGCTACTTTCCGGAGAACGTAAGCCCTCCCATGATCGAAGAGCTGGAAGGCTATTACAGACCCCGCTATATGCTTACCGGTTCAGCCTCTACCTTTGCCTTTCTTGCAGACACTCATCTTTCTCTGGAAGACAACGCCATTCGATTTTCCGGATTCTTTGAGACCCATCCATCCATTCACTTGATTCCTCTGGCTCCGGATCTATTCTACGCTCGGGGCAAAGCCGGTATGGATGGCTGGCTACTACGCGTGGTTCGCAATCGCGACGGAGAGGTCACCGGATTACAGAGCGATCTAATGCCCTATGATAGAGTGAACGTTATGTTCTCCATAGGCGGAATCGTAGGATTTTCTGTGCTGGGCCTTGTATTGCTTGCCATCGCGCTGGTATGGTTTTTTGTTCGGCGAAGGGAGTCCTGATTTATGAATAAGCCCAAACATGTAGTGATTATTGGCGGAGGATTTGCCGGTATCAATGCCGCAAAGAGGCTGGCCAAAGAAGATGATGTAACAGTTACACTTATTGACCGCAGAAATCATCATCTCTTTCAGCCACTTCTTTACCAGGTTGCTATGGCGGCCATCAGTCCTGCCGATATTGCCGTGCCCATTCGCTCTATTCTCTCCGGCTACGATAATATAGATGTATTGCTGGGCGTTGTAACGGACATTGATCTGAAGAATCGCAAAGTGCATTGTGACTTCGGAGATATTGACTATGATTATTTGATTTCCTGCGCCGGCGCAACCCACAGCTACTTCGGTAACGACCAGTGGGAGGACTACGCGCCGGGACTCAAATCGCTGGAGGAAGCCACCGAGATTCGCAAAAGGATGCTCATCGCCTATGAGCTGGCGGAGCGAGAAACCGATCCGGCTCGCCAAAAGGAACTTCTGACTTTCGTCATTGTGGGAGGAGGGCCCACCGGTGTGGAGTTGGCGGGCGCTCTCGGCGAAATCAGCCGATACACCCTGGAACGCGATTTCCGTAATATAGATCCCCGACGTACTCGCATAATTCTTGTGGAGGGAGCTTCGCGCATACTCAATCAATTCTCGGATGAAATGTCCGAGCATGCCAGTCGAGAACTGGAGCGCCTTGGAGTTACGATCTGGACCAACAGCATGGTTTCCGATGTGGATGACCATGGCGTTGTGGTGGGCGAAGAGGTGATTCGCGCTCAGACTATTCTATGGGCCGCCGGCGTTCGTCCGACAGAGATAAACTACACTCTGGATGCCGAGCTGGATCGGGGCGGCCGGGTGATTGTGCAGAGCGATTTAAGTCTGGAGAAGTATCCAGAAGTATTTGTGGTGGGCGATCAGGCAAGCTTCGCTCATACAAGGGACGGCAAACCTCTACCCGGTCTCGCCCCGGTGGCAATTCAACAGGGACGATTGGCGGCAACGAATATTCTTCGCACCATTGCCGGCAAGACGCGAAAGCCCTTCTTCTATAAAGATAAAGGAATAATGGCCACCATCGGTCGAGCTTCCGCAGTGCTCGAGGCGGGAAAATTCAAGATGAGCGGTTTCTTTGCGTGGATTGCCTGGCTCATTGTGCACATCTACTATCTCATTGGATTTCGAAATCGAATGATGGTTCTGGTTCAATGGGCCTGGTCCTACATGACTGTGCGAAGAGGAGCTCGACTCATAACTAGCAAGATCTGGAAGACCAGGGAATGGGAAATGTCCATTGCCCGTGGAAATGAGGGTAAGCTGAAAAAACGAGTGGGGCTTGCCGGACCGACGGGTAAGAAAACCGGGAAAAAATCTGCTTCCAAAAAATCAGTCTCGAAGAAGTCGGCCTCCAGAAAGCCAGCCAGAAGAAAGTCCGCGGTCAAGAAAGGAAAGAAAAGGTAAGGTCTCAATCCTCGGTTCGCGATGGCAGAGTTGCGGAGTCGCCGGCTTTTTCTTCTGAAGGCTTCCTGGAAAGATGCACCCTCTCGCCTTCGCCCATAAACAGTCCCAGTGCAGGAAATGCCAGAGCAAGTTCATGCAGAGCCAGGGCTGAGAGCCAGGAGAGAGGAATCACCACCTGGGTCTGATACCAGGGATGTAGAAAGCGGGTAGCGTCGATCCAGATGGGATGAAGCAGATAAACAAGAAAGCTAGCCCTGGAAAGCTTCTTGAGCCAGAGCGGCGAGTTGGCCCTCGGGAGCGCAATTAGAAACAGAATCAAGGCCACTGCATAGAGGGCCACGGAGATTCTCCATACTCGGCCGGCCGGATCCGGATGCAACCCCGCTGAATACCCGGCTACGAAATCATTAAAGACGAGAAGAAAACCTCCTGCGACCAGCAGCAGTCGAAAACCCAGCTGAAACCAGTTTCCGGCGGAGAAGGATCTCAAGAATTGCAGAGTCCGGCTTGCCGACTCCCGGACTCCTTTTTCCAGGTCTGATTTGCTTCCCTTTGGCTCGGTAGCCAGCGTTCGCGCAGGAAACTCAGGAAAATACAAAGCCAGGCCATGTCTTTTTACAATTTCCGGTAACCATAGACCGGCCATGAAAAATGGAACAGCGAAAGCAAAATATTCTAGCCAGATTACGCTTCCCGGGTTGCCTTCCGCTCCAGGTTGCTCCAGCTGAAGAGAGCCCATATCTGTAAGACGAAATCCCATAAAAATGGGTAGGGCCGCCTGGTAGCGCAGTGAATTGATCAGATGTAGAGCAATTCCCAGTCCAATCAGCGTCAGAAGATACGAAGGACGATACGGGATTTCGCGTAGCAAGGGATAGCAAATGTAAAGATACAGTAGGACTGCCACAAAGTACAGATGATACTGGGCGCTACCGGCAAAAATCCACAGAATCGGATCATACCAGTGTATAGGATCCGGACCGTACAGAGAAAAGATCAGGGAAAAGACCAAAAAGGGAGGAACAATCCGCAACAGGCGACTTCGGTAGAAATCAGCCGGGCTCAGATTATCCTTTTTTCCGGAAAAGGCAACGCCGGAAAGAAAGAGAAAGAATAGAACAGAGGGCTTCCCCAGCTGATTCATGATGGCAGCAATGTGGGCCAGAGGTCCGGCGGAGGCGCCGGAAGAGGATACAAATAGCGGCCAGCTAACGTGATTAAACACGATGCAGCTGACAGCAAAGACCCGGAGCAGATCTGTGGCAAGCCGACTCACAATGCACCAAAAATCTATGGTGCATTGCACGGCAACCCTTTAAATCGTCCTGAAAACCGCAGAAGTCGCATACCTTCCGCCTGTATTCGGGAGGAAATCGAACCAGAATTGAAAGAGAATCGGTAGGAAATCGGTAGGAAATCGGAGTTATTATGTCTCTTGTAAAAAGAATCCTTCAAATACCACTTCACTGGCAAATCCTGGCCGCCCTGATCCTGGGCGGCCTCTATGGCTTTCTTCTGCCCAATGAAGCGGGCTATATTACCTGGGCTGGAGATCTGTTCCTGAGGGCTTTGCGCATGATTGTGGCCCCATTGATTCTTTGCTCCATAATCAGCGGTGTGGCCGGTCTGAAGAAGAATCTGTCGGGGGAGGGGCAGACCGAAGGCAGCGGGCTGGGTCGACTGGGCCTGAAGACACTTCTCTACTATGCTCTTACCAGTTTGCTGGCTATTAGCGTAGGACTGATTCTGGTGAATCTGGTTCAGCCTGGCGCGGGCATGAAGCCCCCGGCTTTTTCCGAAGATAGCTCCATTGAGGTGAAGCCTCTGGGCGATACACTCAAGGAAATCATTCCACGTAATGTCTTTCAGGCTCTGATGCAAGATGACATGCTGGGTATCATTTTCTTTGCCTTTCTGGCCGGCGCAGTAATGCTGCGCATGGAAAGCGAAAAAGGGGATCGACTGATTTCCTTCTTCGAGTCTGCCTTTGAATTGATGATGCGAATGACGGACTGGATCGTTCGTTTTGCCCCGCTGGGGATTCTGGGTATTGTAGCTGGCGTCGTATCGGAAAAGTACCTGGAGGGCGATCTGCTGGAATCCATAAAAAGCGTTGGAAGCTATATGCTGGTGGTCATCGTAGCATTGTTCTTCCATGCTTTCGTAACGCTTTTCGCCCTGCTACGGATTTACGGAGGGTTCAATCCTCTGCGACATTTAAAATCCATGAGCTCTGCCCTTTTGATGGCATTTTCCACATCAAGTTCCAGCGCCACTTTGCCTCTTACCATGGATTGCTGCGAAAAACAGGCGGGAATATCCAACCGGACTACCAGCTTCGTATTACCTCTGGGCGCAACGGTGAACATGGACGGAACGGCGCTCTACGAATGCGTGGCCACACTTTTCATTGCACAGGCCATGGGTATGGATCTAAGTCTGGGTCAGCAATTGATTGTCGTTCTTACGGCGCTCCTTGCTTCTGTGGGCGCCGCCGGAATTCCCATGGCCGGTCTGGTCACAATTACGATCATTCTTTCTGCGGTGGGCATTCCTGCCGAAGCTGTGGGCATAATAATTACCGTGGATAGGATATTGGATATGTTTCGCACCGCAGTAAACGTATGGAGCGATTCCTGCGGAGCGGCCATTATCGCGCGTAGCGAAGGGGAACCCATCTACGACACAGGTAGCTAAAGCGTAGCTAAAGCAGTAGCCAGGGAACGGCGGGCGGTCCAGGATGGCGCCCGCCGATAGAATGACGGGCGGATCTGCCTTTTGCTGCACTTCAGGAAGACAGCCAGGAACCCACTTGAAAAACCAGCAATCCAGCCAGATAGGCCAGACCCGTCATGTAAACGAAGGTAAAGGCTGCATACTTCCATGATCCCAGCTCCTTCTGCACCACAACCAGGGTACTCATGCATTGGGCGCAGAGCGCAAAGAAAACCATCATGGTCAGGGCATGCAACGGGCCGTACAGCTTGTTTCCTTCGGAGTCGCTGGCATTGGATAGACTGAACTTCAGGCCTTCCTCTTCGTCGGAGGAATTGTAGATTATGCCCAGCGTGGATACGATAACTTCACGGGCAGGAAAGGCGCTTAGAATCCCTACGGTTAGCTTCCAGTCGAATCCTAGAGGAGCAAAGGCCGGCTGAACCCATTTGCCGGCCATGCCCAGATAGGATCCTTCGAGTCGGGCCGAAGCCAGCGCTCTTTCCTTTTGGGCTTCCAGTTTTTCTATGGCGAGGCCATTTGCTCTCTTCTGCTCCGGCCCTTCGTCGGAATTGGAAGGACGTTCAGAAGTCGGCTCTGCATTGGTGAATCCTTTGCCTTCCTGGTCTGGATTTTCCGGCGTCGGGTTGGCGCTGTTTACCTTTGCCTCATTTTGCCCCGCCTGTTCTATGAGCGCATCATAGCGGCCCTCCACGGCCTGCATGTGCGCATTGTCGGACGGAAAATAGCTCAAAGCCCAGATCACAATACTCAGCGCAAAGATCACCGTTCCGGCCCGGACCACAAACTTTCTGGCCGCTTCGTAAACTCGAATGCCAATGCTCTTTACCATGGGCAGGCGATAGGGAGGCATTTCCAGGACAAAAGGAGAAGGCGGAGTCTTCAGAAAGCCCCGATTGAGAATGAAGGCAACCGGGAGGGCGATAAACAAACCCAGAAAGTGCATGCCGAATAGCATGGCGCCAGCCCAGTAGGGCCCGTAATGGGGCTCGATAAATGCTCCAATGAAAAGAACATATACGGGTAGGCGCGCCGAACAACTCATGAGAGGAGCCACAAGAATCGTAGCCTTTCGCGCTCTTTCATCGCCAATGACCCGGGCCGACATTACTCCCGGTATGGCACAGGCAAAGCTGGACAGCAACGGTATGAAGCTACGGCCGTTCAGTCCAGTCCAGCCCAACAGACGATCCATCATGAATGCGGTGCGGGCCAGATAACCGGAATCCTCCAGAATGGCAATAAAGGCAAAGAGGATCATGATCTGCGGCAAAAAGACAAGTACAGATCCCACGCCAGCCAGCACTCCATCTACGAGCAGGGATTGAAGCACCGGGGAGCCTTGCAGTCCTGCGCCGGCCACATCGCCAATAGTGGCGAAAATCCATTCGATGCCGTCCATGAGCGGTCCCGACCAGGCATAGATGGACTGAAAAACCAGGGCCATGATTGCAAGAAAGGATGCGAATCCCGTAACTCTGCCCGTCAGGAAACGGTCCAGTCGATCCTTGAATGTGGGCCTGGGATCAGAGGTTCGCACCAGACAGTTTTTCAATACGGATTTGCTCCAGTTGTAGCGGGCCTGGGTCAGAACCGAAGGTCGGGAGTAGCCTGCTTTCTGGAGTCGTTCCGCCGCTTCCTCGGCCAGTTCCAGGACTGCTTCATTGGGTTCCCACTGGCGCTCATCCCCCGGAAAGAACAATAATTGAATGGCTTCCTGACGGCTTAGCGGATGATGCTTTTGTGCTTCTCCCAGAAAATGGGAAAGTTCTCTCTGAAGAGGCTCAGGATAATCCAGGTGCTTCAACGGAAGAGGGGAGGTGTCTACAAACTCGTCCAGTTTTTTGCGAAAGGCGTCTACAGAACCGCCGTTGGCCGGCACTACCGGCACCACCGGCACACCCAGCTCATCCTCCAGACGTTCTACGTCCAATGTCTGTCCCGTGTGCTCCAGAAGATCGGTCATGGTCAGAGCGATCATAATGGGAACGTTCAATTCCCGAACCTGACTAAAAAGATAAAGATTGCGCTGCAGGTTGGTAGCGTCCGCCACAAAGACTACGTGTCCCGGTCGATCTACACCTTCCATGCGATCCAGCAGTACCCGAGAGGAAACCCTTTCATCGGGAGAGGCCGGTCGTAGACTGTACAACCCCGGAAGGTCCACAATCGAGAAGCTATGTCTGTTCTCCCGGGATGCGGGAACCAGACCCATCTTCTTTTCCACTGTAACTCCGGGGTAGTTTCCCGTTTTCTGGCGGGCGCCACAAAGAACGTTGAAAAGGCTTGTTTTTCCCGTGTTGGGGTTTCCGACCAGCGCGATGCGAACAGTTCTTGTGGTGGTTTTCGACATTAGTTTTCCCGGGATTGCTGCATTCGAATACGTTTTGCCTGCTCTGTGCGAATGCACATCGATGAATTCATTACCTTGACTTCCAGGGGATCGCCCAGAGGGGCTTTTCGCAGCACGGAGACCAGTTCGCCGGGCACAAAGCCAAGTTCTGCCAGCCGGGACAGGAAGGGATCGCTATCGTCGAGAGAATGAATGATTCCGCTCTGTCCAGGATTCAGATCAGCTAGATTCATGACTGCATCCACAGGAAGAAGCGCAGCCCGTACTCTTTCGGGCCTTGCGGAACAGAGCGACCAGTCGGAAGAGTAGATAACTTCCGGCCGCTGAAAGCACCAGTGTAAGGATTGCCATTTCCCAGATTGTCATTCCTTCCCCCTTTCTCGCTATAGTTCAAATTAGGTTCCGCACCTTCCTTCGTCAAATTTTTTTGAGAATCAGTCTCATGATGAAGGACAGAAAAAGGCCGCATTGCTGCGGCCTTTCGGCGGGTTTCGGCGCACTTCCGGGGCAGTAACACTCTGGTTGCTCCCCGAACAGCCATTCCCTTAACGTTTGGAGAATTGCGTTCCGCGACGGGCTTTGCGCAGACCGTATTTCTTCCGTTCCACCATCCGTGGATCCCTGGTGAGCAAACCGGCTTTCTTGAGCGGGTCTCGCAGCTGCGGATTCTCGGACTGTAGAGCGCGGGCCAACGCCAGACGCACGGCACCGGACTGGGAGCTTATGCCCCCGCCGCGAACGTTAATCTTCAGATTGACGCTTCCTTCTTTGCCGGACAGTTTAAGGCCTTCGGTGGCATGAACTCTCATCCGAGGCACGGTGAAGTATTGCTCGATGGGTTTGCCGTTCACAACGATGTTTCCATCGCCGCTGCTCATATGGAGTCTTGCTACTGAGGTTTTTCTTCTTCCCAGGTAAATGTTTTGTGTACTTGCCATGGTCTTCTTCTAAACGATTGCTATTTTCAGGTCCGGTGTGCAGGAGTCCAGGATTCCGGCTGTTGCGACTGATGGGGATGCTCGGCTCCCGTATATACCTTCAGGTTACGGAACATCTTGCGTCCCAGAGAACCTTTGGGAAGCATTCTTCGTACCGCCAGTTCCAGCGCAGTTACTGGATTTCGATCCAGTTTTTCCCGCAGTGTCATGGATGTGAGGCCGCCAGTGTAGCCGGAGTGATGATGATAGATCTTTTGATCCATCTTCTTCCCGGTCACTTTGATCTTTTCTGCATTTACAACTACTACAAAGTCGCCATTGTCCTGGTGCGGAGAAAAGTCCACACGGTGCTTTCCGCGTAGTCTGTAAGCGATCTGCGAAGCAAGTCGGCCCAGATTCTGCCCATCGGCATCCACCAGGATCCACTTCTTGTTCAAATCTTTATCCGCTTGGAGCGGGGTTCGTTGTGCAGGCAGTAGATGGCTCATAGTGATCTGGACAGGATTTAGTCTCCCTTCAGCCGGTCAATCTCCTTTTCCAGTTTGACCCGTGTGCGTTTCATGTTTTTCACGTCTTCCAGCAGAGAGCCCAGTTGCTCTTTTAGATCGCCCAGCGCCTGTGCCGGAGCCGGGGAGGGGGCGGCCGGTTTTCTGGCGCCAGGTTTGCTCGCCGCATTTGCCGCAGAACCCGCGGCTGCAGTTCTGGGGGATTTCTTTCCAGACTGCGCTGCCGTGGGGGGCTTGCCGGCTTCGGGCCTGCTTTTCGCTTCGGGCATGCGCGCCGCTTTCAATTCTCTGGCGGCCGCCTGCATAGCTTCGGGCTGGGCCAGGAGTTCGGGCAGGCGAGCGGCCAACGTCTCCACCAGTTGCTCTTTCTGCTGCTGGAGGGACCGCAGTCGAGCCACCAGTTGCTGCAGCTGCTTTAGCTTCTCGGCGCTGGCCTGGAGTCTGGCGTCCAGCCGCTTAACTCTTTCGCCGGCCCTCTTGTGCTGATTTCGAAGATCCTGAATGAGTCGGGCGCGCTCCTTACGGCGGGTTTCCACTTCTTTCTGGAGTCGGCCATTTTCCTCTTCCAGTTTCCGCAGCTGGTCCAGGATCCTTTTCAGATCTCCCTGACCGGCCTGCTTCTTGTCTTCTGATTTCTTCTTATCTGCCAAGAGAGCCTCGATGTCATGTTATGAGCCCAGATACTTGTGTTTGGCTCGCACATGCTCCTTATAGGTTTTGGAAAAGTGATGGGAACCATCGGGCTTGAGAACAAAGAACAGGAATTCTCCGTCCTCGGGATGGAAGGCGGCCTTGAGCGCCGGCAGGCCGGGATTGGAGATGGGTCCGGGCGGCATGCCGCTATGCTCGTATGTGTTGTAAGGGGACTCGATCTTCAGATCCTTTTCGTAGAGCTTTTCGCGCGGTTTTGGAAGTAGATATTGAATGGTGGCGCAGGATTCCAGGCGCATACCTTTGTCCAGGCGATTCATAAATACGCGGGACATCTGCGGCAATTCATCTTTACGAGCCGCTTCTCGTTCAATTATGGAAGCCAGAATGACTTTTTTATGCAATTCTTCCGGGCTCAGGTTTTCTGGATGATCGGCATTCTTTAGTTGATCAAAGAAGCGTTGAATCATGGCCTCATGGATTTTTTCCAGAGGATACCCATGACTGATTGTGTAGGTTTCCGGAAAAAGATATCCTTCCGTAGTCCTGGCCGGTATCTTATACTTCTTCAGGATCTCTGGATCCCGGGTTAGTTTGAGAAATTCTTCTTCGTTTTGCGCAAAGCCTCGCTTCACCATCAGCTCCGCAATCTGGCGATTATGCCAGCCTTCGGGCACGGTAAACTGCACCATGCGAACCCGGCCTTCGGTGAGCACATCGGCGACTTCGTGAGCGGACATTCCATCGTTCAATTCATAGGAGCCCGCTTTTAGTTCATCCTGGAGCCCTGTAAGTCGCATATACAGCTTGAAGTAATCCGGCGATCGTAGTATGCCAGCTGCGCACA